>MVRN01000117.1 GCA_002067965.1 Pelotomaculum sp. PtaU1.Bin035 | reverse complement strand
TCGTTATCCGTGGCGCCGATTACTAGAAACACATCATTTAAATCCGCCGAACGGTAATGACCCTGCCTGTAGTGAATCCGGCCCTGTTCTGCCATTGCCATGAGACTCGGGGTTAGCTCCGGGCTTACTACCCGTACACAGGCGCCGCATTCAAGCAGGGAGCGTGTTTTTCGCTCCGCAACTCGCCCGCCGCCTACCACAAGGCATAATTTATTTTTTAAATCAAGAGATATGGAATAATGCCCCATCCATTCCCCTCCAGAAAATGCCGGTACGTAAATTCCTGCCCAAGACCTGAAATTCCTAACTGGTGTGGCTATTCCCGTCTAAAAATTTCTTACACCTATTAAGTCAGCTATTTTAGCCAGGGTATTTCTCGTGGTCAAATCCGGTAAAGACATTTTATCCTCATATTTTGAAAAATAGTGATTTCGCGAAAATGAACATCTTTTCCACTTCACATAATTCTATTTTAAGACAAAAATGCCAACTATGTGGCATAATAAGTCTTTACTAGCATGCGTTAGACATCTTATTACTATTCGCTGGCGCATTTAAAATTCCTCCCCGTATAGCGGAAGGGCAGGTTGTATATTTTATGATTGACCTTCCGGGCGGTCTTGTCGAAATGTGCATGGTTATTGCGGAATAACACGGTTTTTGTTATAATAATGGTTGTTTTGTTGAGTATGCACGTTGTAAGAGCCGTGGGGGTGGATGGCGCCTGGTGGTGCTCCTGGTCTTCAAAACCAGTCGTCGGGCAGTGCTCCTGTCCGTGGTGAGTTCGATTCTCACACACTCCCGCCAGAAAAAGACAGATTTTAGTACGAAGTATTAATGACGCTCTTGGAATTAACCAGACAAGCTGGTGACAGGCTGTTTTGTCATCTATTAACACCCCTTATCATATATTTTCAGGGGTGCCATGTTAAAGGGTAAATTTTGCCGTTTTTTTACATTATCTTATGGTAATTAAAGCATCAGCCGCCCGGATGCCCCGGCCTTTTGCATATACAAACAAAGGGTTAATATCAAGTTCGGCAATCTGAGGAAAGTCAATAGCAATTTGGGATAATTTTAAGAGAACATTCGTTATTGCTTCCAAATCGGCGGAGGGCTTGCCACGAAGACCGGACAAAACCCGAAAACCCTTAATCTCACTGATCATTTCCCGGGCATCTTCCACCTTTAAAGGGGCGACCCTTAATGATACATCTTCCAATGCTTCAACAAAAATTCCACCTAAACCAAACAACACGGTCGGGCCAAAGACCGGATCACGACTGATGCCGGCGATAACTTCAACCCCTCCGGTAAGCATTTCCTGAACCAAAATACCGTTGATCGAGGCATTGGGATGGTAATTAATTACGTTGTGGATAATATCTCTGTAAGCTTTTTTTATTTCCCCCGGAGTTTCAAGATTAAGCCTGACGCCCCCGGCTTCAGTCTTATGAGGTATATCAGGCGAATCTATCTTTAAGGCTACGGGGCAACCCAGATTTGCTGCAACTCTAACTGCATCTTCCGCATCAACGGCTAAGCTTTCTCGCGTAGTCTGGATGCCGTAAGATCTTAGTATTTCTTTTGATTGTGATTCCGACAGATTGTCGCCAGGTTTATAATTTTTTAGTAAAAGGGCTGTTTTCTCCCTTTCCGGCACAGGGGTGAAAGCTATTTTTGACTGGTTAACGCATGAATTCACTTTAAGGGAGTATTTCACCAACGCGGCCAGACTTCGCGTTGCATAATCTATCTCCCTGGTAGCGGGAACCCGGTGTTCTCTGAAGAAACGAAGGTCTTCAACTGTCGCTTCATCCGAACCCCACACCAATACCAACACAGGTTTGCCCGAATGCGCCAATAAATCAACAATTTCCCTCGTTGGTTGCGACCAGCCCTTTACTGTTACTATGTGCAATATAATCAGCATATCCACGCCGGGGTCTTTTATTACCAGGTCTGTTGTTTCTCTTAACAAGGTAGTGTCAGTCAATATCTGTGAGGTCAGATCTATAGGATTGGCCGGTGTGACGAATGACGGCAGTAGTTTGCTCAGAGCAGTTTGAGTATCTATGGTCAACGCCGCCACGTCAAGACCCGATTCGGCACATTTGTCGGCCAGCAAGACACCATTTCCGCCGGAGCCGACAATTATGCCCACTTTGTTCCCACGGGGCAGGTTGCCGCCTGCCAGCAAGGAAAGTATTGTGATGAACTCCTCAACACTTTCAGCCCTGATAATGCCCTTCTGCTCAAAAAAAGAACTATAAACACGGTCGGAACCTGCCAATGCGCCTGTGTGTGAAGAAGCTGCCCTGGCTGCCGCCGGATGACGACCGGTTTTAATCAATATGACTGGCTTTTTGGCGCGAAGCGCCATTTCAGCTGCTTGAAATAGTTTGCGCCCGTCTTTTATCCCTTCTACATAACCCCCGATAACTTTAGTATTGGCATCTTCAACCATATAGGCAATATAATCGGCAAACTGAAGGTCGGCCTCATTACCTGAACTGATTAGATAAGTAAAGCCGATACCTCGTTCCGAAGCAATAGCTTGCATTATAGCCCCGAACCCACCGCTTTGGCTGATAAATCCATAAAAATTCGGCACTATTATTTTCTTTGGCAACTCCGAAATACTAAATCCAGCTGTCATCGCGTTTTGGGTATTAAATATACCCAAACAGTTCGGGCCGCACAGCGCAATATTGCTTTCCTGCGCTAATTTTGCCATGTCTTCCTGCAATTTAATGCCCGAAACGCCAACCTCGGCAAACCCTGAAGAAAAAACTATAACAGCCTTCACTTTCTTCGCAGAACACTCATGAAGAGCTTTTTGAACCAATTGCGCTGAAACAGCGATAATGGCCAGATCCACTTCACCCGGAATATCCACCAAGGAAGGATAGCATTTCAGTCCGAATATGTCTTTATATTTGGGGCTAACCGGATAGATATCGCCGGTGTAGCCGTTATCAACTAATGAAACAAGCGGCATGCCGCCAGGCTTGACGGGATTGGCTGAAGCTCCGATTATGGCAATTGAACGGGGGTAGAATAAGTAATTCATTGCTTTACTTCTCCACAATCGTGTATTAACCAACTACAAACCCCTCTCTTTCCATAGAATTTGGTTCAGTTTACTATAATAAAAACGTAATTTTGCAATAATTATATCAATTGCAATGACATTTGTACAATAATATTTGGCAGTTGCGAAATTGGCAGACGCGCTAGCAGCCTGTCTGAATATTACTAATAGCGTAACAAATGGAACAAGATGTCGAAATATACAATATTATGATCAATAGATATAAACTGCATATTCCGCTGAGAAAAAACACCTAAACCGCCGAAGTTGAACACTTAGACCGTTTTAATTGAACAGTCTCTCCGCAGAAACTGTACATTGAAATTAAGAGCTTCAGCTCTAGCGCAGGCAAAATGATCAATTAAAATTTGTTTATTTTCAAGATTTATAATCAGTTCCTCCATAGGTCTTTCAAAAAGTTCTTTCGGATGGCTAAAGTAATAATCATCGTATGGTGAATCGCCTGCACAAATAATCACCGCACCAGGTTCTTTACGTCCTACTCTTCCCGCACGCTGAACCATACTAATTTTATTTCCGGGTAGACCAAGCATTACACATACATCAAGGTGAGATATATCAATACCCATTTCTAAAGCCGAAGTACAAAAAAGTCCTGCAAGTTTACCTTTGGCTAAGGCGTCTTCTATAGCAGTTCTGTCCTCAACCTCATAACCGGCCCGGTACGGCATGATCCGATCTTTACTATCGGGGTATGCCTGCTGAAAATTTATTATTAAGTTTTCAACTTCTTTACGGGTATTACAAAATAACAAAAATTTTTTACCGGATAATATTAAATTCCTGGTGAGTTTTAAAATGAAGGTATTAAGTTTATTTTCCTCGGGAGGGCTAATTAGATAATATTTTTTACCAGCCATAGGACTGCCGTTATCTTTTTCGCTAATTATTTCAATATCATCTATTCCGGTAAGAGCTTGAACATGTTTTTTAGGACATCCAATAGTTGCACTGGACAATATGAATTGAGGTGAGTTATTATGATTTTTACACACCTGGCGCAGCCGCCTTACGACCATTGCCATGTGCGTACCAAAAGCACCACTATAGTCATGACATTCGTCTAACACAACATATCTTAAATTAGCAAAG
>MVRN01000116.1 GCA_002067965.1 Pelotomaculum sp. PtaU1.Bin035 | reverse complement strand
TGGCCATTTTTATCCCCTTTCTGATTTTCAGTATACTATGTGTTTCTACTGTCCATCAAACGGGGTACGGTGCACGTTTTTCCCGCCCCCGAAGGAATAATCACCAGTGAAGAAGCGGAAAAGATTTTTCTGGAAAGCGTGAGTCTGAAGCCGGTTTATTTTTTTCCGTGGGAAGAAAAGGGAATGAAGCCGGGGAATAGTCCCGTGCTATCCTTAGCCTTTGACGACAATGGAGACGCAGTCATTGACGCCCGTACCGGGCAGTTAGTGAAACTGGGCTTGAGAGCGGTGCTGCAGGATAACCAAGCCGGCTCTGTGGTCCCGCCGGAGCACTGGGCTGCTTCGTCTTTAGCAATCTTGGCAAGCAGCGGGCTGCTGCCGGCTGAAGACTTCGATCCCGACGGGCCGGTCAGCCGCAGGGATGCCGTCCGGGTGCTGCTCAGCGCAAGTGACAGCTATTACTATCCGCATGAGCAAGACGGTATAAAAATTGACTTTAGTGATATTGCTCCGGATGACCCGGATTACGCCATGGTCCAGTCGGCCGTCCGCATGGGTGTATTGGTGGACAGCGGCCACTTCTATCCGGAGCAGCCGGTTACCAGGGAGGACCTGGCTGTTTGGCTGGTGCGGGCGCTGGGTTACAATGACGTCGCCGATATGCCGGTGAAAATAGAGCTAAAAGCAGCCGACGCGGGGCTGGTGTCCGAGCAGGCTTTTAATTACGTGGCCATTGCCTGCGGTCTGGGTTTGATATCGGTTGATGAAAACGATATGCTCCGGCCTGCCGACCAGGCTACCTGGGCTGAACTGGCCTCGCTGGTGGTCAAGGCGACGCCCCGCCTGCGGGCTGTTGCGAGGTAAAGATTTGTGGAACTTGCATGGAGCAGCAACATAACGGAGCTGTATTTATACGTTTCAAAATAATATCCGGTTCCGCGATATCCCTAAAAGATTGCTATTGTTCAATGCATTGCTGACGGCGGTCTACACGATTGGAGTGCTGGCCGCTTCATCGTCTTCAGGAATGATTAATGGGATAGCTACAATTTTGCTTACTTTGGTTGTCAACCCCAGATCCGCTATCATTACAGATCAGGCCTTTAGGGGAGACAGACCTTACGGTGATGTGAAAACTCTGGTTATTCTTTTAATGGGCACAAAATTATTGGGCACCTTGTTGGGGCAGGCCATTCTAATACCCGGCGCAAATTTGATAGCTGTTTTTTATAGATGAAGAGCAATAAAGGTGTCTATGTGAGTTATGGGTTTAAAGGATAGGTAAAATGAAAATATTAATGGCAGTTTATTATCCTTTGCGGTAACTGGTTTTATGAAGCCAGCGCCCCGCTTGCGTTCTGCCAGTGGGTAGTAGGGGGATATAGATATGACGGATCCGGCTAAACAAACAGTCCTGAAGCAACTCCGGCGGATTCCCGGTGTCGGAAAGTCTATAGCCCAGGATTTATAAGACCTGGGATTTCGTTCGATACAAGATTTGCAAGGCCGCAATCCGGAAGTATTGTATCTTCATCATTGTGACCAAAAGGGTATGAAGGTTGACCGGTGCGTGTTATACGTGTTCCGCTGTGCCGTCTATTACGCGTCCAATGAGAGACATAGCCCCGAACTGTTGAAGTGGTGGAACTGGAAGGACAAATAAAATGGATTCATAATTAAAGAGACGATTAAAATTATGAGATTAGAGGGTAATGCTACTAAGCGTTAGGATTCCCTAACGCTATTGGTTGGGAAGGTGTATTATACCCAGTAATAATTATTCTCGTGGCGGCCTTGGGACAGTAGCTCAGATGATAGTGGCATGTAAGTATCTACGAAGGGAAATATAGTTGTGAAGCGGATATTTACTGTTGCATCTATACTGCTGACACTAATACTCCTAACACTAATACCGGAATATTATGCAGGTGTTGGTGAATGATGTGAATTCTCAAACACAACAACAAGCTAAAATTATCGATGTAGACAGCGGATCGGGTTTGAAAAGCGATGTTCGCGTCTGGTACGTTGCCCTGGAACCACAAGGTTCTGAATTTAAAATTATAGGGAAGGGAAATACCGGGGAAGTTTTATTCTCACAGGAGGTAGATGTAGTATTTTTGTCATCAGCGACGGCCGGTCCGGAATGATTTTATAGGGAAGGTGGAAAACCCGTTGGACAATGGGTTTTAAGAAGATCGGAGAATGCGCGGTATGCTTAATGGAAGAGGAGGGGTTGTTGATTGATAAGGAGAATATTTCTTATGGGGCTTGTTTTGATAGTAATTATTGGTATAGTTATCAATCTAATGGGTCGTATATATTCAACCATCCCTATGCAAAGAGCAATGTTTGATAAAGTCGATATTGTAACATTCAATTTCCTAAAATCAATGCTTGAGCCCGCACAGGATATAAAGAAACAAGTATTGCCCATCACAGCCGAATATCAGGGTAGAGAGGCGGCTTTAAGTTCGCCGTACCTTGTCGTACAGAATTATTCAAATGTCAGCACTAACAATGAATTGCGCGTGTATAACCTTGCAACGGGCAATGAGGATACCGTTCCCACCAGGGGAAAACACATCTGGGGTTTTGATGTCGAAGGCGCGAATGTCGTGTGGGCAGACCTGCGCAATGAGATACGGGACCCGATGCGGCAAGAACCGTCGGGGCAATATACATATAAAGATAGCGAACTCAACTGGGACGTGTTCCTGTACAATCTTGAAACCAAAGAATTGAAGCAGCTTACCCACGAGCCGGCGGCGCAGCGCAATCCACGCGTCTGGCAACATTATGTTGTTTGGGAAGATAACCGCGACGACACAACGGATGACAATTACGGCGTTTGGAACATCTACCTTTATGATCTTGAAAGTGGAGAAGAAGCAAGAATTACATCAGGCGAATCAGATCACATCCACCCGCGGATCAGGGATGGCAAGGTTGTCTGGCAGGACAGCCGGAATAACATGGATGAAAGGTTCCTGGGGTGTGGAAACTGTCCGGAAAATAACTGGGACATTTATCTTTACGATATTTTGACGGGTGATGAGCAAGCCGTGGCGATCGGCCCGACCATGGAATGCGACCCGGATGTGTCCGGTGACTTGGTTGTTTGGGCAGAATACCGGGATCTGAATAATGCCGATATTTTGATGAAGGAACTGGACTCAGGCGAAGTGACAAAGGTGACTGACGACTATTTTCACCAGTGGCAGCCGCGGGTAGACAACGGACGTGTCGTCTGGACCGACGAGCGGCGCGGCCACTCCATAAATGACGTTAATACCGGCTTTGCCAATGCGGATGTCCTTTTATATGATACCCCAACGGGCAATTCTGTCCGGCTGACGGGTGACTGGATTCAGTCCCAGCCTCTTATTTCCGGCCCATATGTTGCTTTCTTGTATGATACCCAGGCGGAGCCCTGTTATCAGGTTGTCCGGCTGCCGGATAAATTGGTTCCCTGAAAAGACTCTCGTTTGGAATAGTTGACGCCGACTCATACCGGATGGGAGAGAAGACGATAGAATCACATAAAATAATAGAATGCTTATATGCAGGTCTAAAATAGGCCTAACCGACAGCGATTCGGGGTGGCGCCGATCTGATGGCTGGGAAGATATACTTGAAGCAGCCGGCAAGTACAATCTTGAGGCTGAAATGGTAGTTTATCTGACCGATGGCGACGGTACGCTTTCCAACCTGCTACTAACGATGAAGCTGTGGAGATGGCCTGTAATGTTGTTCCGCCGGAAAAATTGATGCTCGGTATTTCAGTCCCCAGTGAGACAGCTGAGAGCATACTGAACAAGGTTGGGGTAGCCAAGAGGTACAACCTTGAAGGTATTGCAATATGGCGGTTGGGTTTGGTATCAAATGAGATGTGGAGTACACTGAGAAGTACTATTGAATCCAGAAAATAAGCATCATCCAGTAAAGATGACGGCCGAAATTTTATATATACAAATAAAGACAATCTTGCTAGATTAAAGCTTTATTTTTTTACAAACCCGCCGAATAAATCAAAAAGAGGGAAAAAATTCTGCGGGAGAATTAGCGTGAAAGATATATACTCTCAATGGATAATTTCGATTTGTTTGATGGTGCTGCTGGGTATAGCTGCCGCCAGTGGCTGTGGCCGGGTTGCCGGGCAAACGGAAAAAGATATCGGTACTACTTTACAGCAACAGGCTATTGAAGATAGCAAATTTGCGACACATGGCGAGTTCCCGGTTAACGTAAGGCCAGCCGCAGATTCTTTAAAACTGGCTCCAGATCTCGGCAGAATCACCAGCAAGGAGTTTATCAAGCTATCCAAGACGGAAAAGGAACTTCTTGTAAAGAATGGATTTGTAGTGCTCTCTGACAAATCCACGACGTAGGGATACTATTCAATAAACTCTCGCATTTCCAGGAAGTTAAATATTTTATCCGAAAAAAGCAACAACACGATCCCCATAGCCATATTGGCAGCGAGCACGGCTATTTCTGCAAACCACTCACTGTGTGTCAACCAGGTCGCCAAACCCCCGGCGATAAGTGCCGGAATGCCCACAAGCAGGAATTCCACAAGCAGCATTAATGGATAGAAAAGCTTTCGGTCTATCGAGGAAGGCAGCAGGACATGAGCCAAAGCAATGATGTTGGACTGTTCAAAATAAAGGGATATAACCAGCAGAGACACCAGCACCGACGTCATGAATATACCGGCGTCTTTTGTGTTTGAATATACGGTTATTGCATAACTCAGGTTCAGCAAAAACACGTCCAAGCCAAAACGCAGGGTTGGCAAGATATTTACGGCTAATGCTTTTTGAAAAAATGTACCCGGCAAAGTATATATGTACGGAAGAGCAAGTTCTTCGCTCAATGGACCGGAAAAGCTGCGCATAAACAACAAATAAGCAAGAATTCCGTTTTGAGCGTAGAGCAGATCATGGTTTCCCGGTTGACCATTGTGCAAAGAAATGAAACCGGTGACCAAACCTGTTATGACGGATAACAGAGTCAGATATCCAACATATTCGTTGATGCCGGCGCGCCGGTACTTGACAACCTGGTTATACATGAACGCCCAGCTTCCCGGAAAACGGCGTTTTACTGCGACATGTTTTCTTTTGAGAAAGCTTGTCCAAAAAGTTTTGGTTCTATTGTATTGTGCTGGTATGAATATCCCTTGTGTTTTACCGCTTCGTTTGGCTGCGCGAATTGTGTCCAACCTTTCGGTAATCTCAATTACATCCTCATAGTAATCCCTGGCCAGGGCGAAGACCAAAAGATTGGCAGCCAGGGCGGTTATTGCCACGAGGGAAAAAGCTGTATAAGCAACTGGAGTTGCGCCGAAAAAGACCGCCCGGGCAAGTTGCAGAATCCAGCCGAATAAAGGAAAGTTCATAATTCCCGGCGCTTGATAACCAAGAAGAACATTGAGGCTGAATATATCCCATCCGGCATGCTTCAGCCAGTTAAAAAGCAGCCAAACACAGGAGAACAACAAAATTCCCCTGACCCAGCGTTCTTTCTGATAGCGGGCGGAAACGAGAAATATCAAAAAAGAAACCGGGGTGAGAAGCAAGCCCGCGGATAATAAAGATAGATATGCCAGGAGAATTCCCTCGATATTAAATCCCATATTAAACATGGCCGGAGTTAGAACGAGGGCCGGAAAGCAGGCTTTAGCCATGTCCGATGGAATTTTCTTGAGCAGGTTCCATAATAGAATATGGTTGGGCTCCAGCGGGGACGGAAAGAGAAGATTGACGTCGCCCATTTGAAATGAATATGATAATTTTTTAAGCGCAGAGAAAAATGATAAAAACATAATCGCTCCGGTGAACAGTGCGTAGATGGCAAGAATAATATTCGCGGTATCGGCTGTTACTGATGATGCCCGTTGACCGCTGTGCATTATCGCGGGAAACATTATCAGGATAATCCAGGCGACAAAAAGAAAATAGCTTATTAGCTTCTTGGGATTGCGGCGAATTTCCAATAGGTAGTTTTTGATTTTAAGCAAGTCATAACGAAGGAGAACGGCGTAATCATGCATCTGCGGTCACCTCCAGGAATATTTCTTCCAAAGAGGCGTTTTCTTCTCCCAGGCGCGACCTGAGTTCCTCAAAACTCCCGTCGGCTATGATCTTCCCTTTTTTCAAAACAATGATTCGGCTGCAAATGTTTTCAATGGGATCCAGCAAGTGAGTACTGATAAAAAGGGTCCTCCCCTCGCTGCTTAACTCTTTAATTAAATCTTTGAGGTTCTTGATGGCTCTCGGGTCAAGCCCGACCATCGGCTCATCAAAAAACAAAATCCGGGCGCCCGAGATGATCCCGCAGCAGAGGGAAAGCTTTTGGCGCATTCCCTTGGATAGCGTTTTAGTAAACTCGTCACGTTGATCCCATATTTCAAACAGCCTTAACAATTGTTCCGCTTTTTCTTCCCAAGACGCTATTTCATAAGCATCTGTGATGAACCGCAAGTGTTCCCAAACCGTCAACATATTATAGAGTTGGGGTACTTCGGGGACATACGCGGTTATCTGCCGGGCTTTCCGGGAGCCCCGCGGATTCCCGGCTATTAAAATATCGCCGCCGGTGGGCCTGAGCAAGCCTACAATACATTTGATCAGCGTACTTTTCCCGGCGCCGTTGGGACCGAGAAGCCCTACTGTTTCTCCTTTTACAAGAGAAAAGTTTAAATCGTCCACCGCTGTTTTTTTGCCAAATTTTTTAGTAAGGCGGCGAATTTCTAAGATAAAGCTATTATCCATAAAACATCCTTCTCTCGGGTTATGATTTCCATAAGATGTTTCCAGGTGTCTTGATTGACACATGATATTGGCTTATACGTTTTCTATGGAGTAGTATAACATTTGGTGGCAGTTGTGGTCTATTTTAAGTGTGTAAATATTTTCATATACTGCCGGCATGCAGAAGTGATTGGTTTAATGCTGATGTATTCCACATATTGAAAAAAGCCTTGCGTACTAGTTAGTATAATGACTTTATTTTAATAAATTCGTAAGAAACAGAAAGACCTTTTGTTAAGAATATTTTGGTATCCTCTTTGTAGAGACGCAAGAAAGGGGGTACCTATTTTATTGAGAGGAGTAAAAAGATGAATATTTTAATTTGTGATGATGACAGGGAAATCGTTGGAGCCATTGAGGTGTATTTAAAGAACGAAGGATAC
>MVRN01000115.1 GCA_002067965.1 Pelotomaculum sp. PtaU1.Bin035 | reverse complement strand
TGCAGTGGTTGATTCTAAAATATGTATTGAAAAGTGTGACGATCCGGCATGTATTGCCAAATGTCCCACAAAGGCAATTGAAGCTATTGTAAAAGATCCTGTTATGGAGAATGTTGCAGTTTAACTGAGATATCAATTAATTAAAGATATTTCCATATGTATTTTGATTGTCATGCAATAATTAAACAATTTTTATTGTATGGTGAGTTATGTGATATAATTTCAATATCGCGTATGGAGCTACAATACCAGTGAACTGGTTATTATTATTGGTGTAGTTTGCGCTTTCTGAGGTTTGTGAACTTAAATAACGCGGACTACACCATCCTATATTGAGCGGCATACTAAAAAGCTGCTCCGGGCATGATAATTTATTACTATTTCCCACCTTTGCTAAAACTTCTCCGGATCCGAATTTATTCAGGTTTTGCTTTGGCCAATAGAGAGGCAACCTCGTAGCGCAATAAGAAAACTTGGGTTTTTGAGGAAGAAGCTTTATTTTTGTGAGGTGTAAAAATAATTGAAGCGTTGGAGTCTGGTTATAAGTTTATTATTTGTTATTGTTGCTTGTTCGGGTTGCAGGTTAAAGCATGCTCAATTGAAGGAATTTACTGATGAAAAATTCATTATGGATACTTTGATCCGGGTGACTGTATACAGTGATGATGAGCAGAAAGGAAAGGGAGCTCTGGACAAGGCGTTTGCCGAATTTGAGAGGATTAATAATTTAACTGACAGATTTCCAAAGGAAGGGGAAAATACTTCCGTATCCAGCGATGTGATCAGGATCAACGAAAATGCCGGGATCCAGCCCGTTCAGGTTAGTGCCGATACCCTCAACATTGTTCAACGCTCAATTTATTATGCGCAGTTGTCCGGCGGTTCTTTTGATATTACTATTGGGCCGATTATGGACCTGTGGGGTTTTGGAAAAAACGTGCAGCGCGTCCCCTCTGATGATCAAATTGAAAAGGCGCTGAGCTTGGTGGACTACAGGAAAGTCGTGGTTGATCCGGATAATGGGACGGTTTATTTACAACAACCAGGCATGAGTTTGGATTTCGGCGGTGTCGCCAAGGGTTATGCCACAGAAGAGGCTGCTAAGATTCTCAGAGAATTGGGCATTGAACATGCCATAATCAACGCCGGGGGAAATGTGTACGCTCTGGGCGCAAGACCGGACGGCTCACCATGGCGTGTCGGTGTCCGGGATCCACGCAATGAAGATGGGCTTCTAGCCATATTATCAGTAAAAGACATATCGGTAGTAACATCAGGTGATTACGAGAGGTATTTCGAAGAGGGAGGCTTGCGTTACTCCCACCTTATAGATCCGTCTACCGGGAAACAGGCCAGGGATTTAATGCAAACCACAGTGGTTGCAGAATCATCTACTGATGCTGATATTATTAATAAACCGTTGTTTGTGCTGGGGCGCCGGCAAGGGATGAGTTTTGCCGAGAGCCTTCAGGGTGTCGGAGCCATCTTTGTCGGCGCGGATAAGCAAGTGACATTTACCGGCAATTTGACGAATCAATTGGAGTTCACTGGAAACGGTGGTTACCAAATTATTAATCAGCAATAGGACTAATATTTATCGGCAGTTAATTGAACATAATTGCGAAAAATCGCTGCTTGGTGAGGTCTATGAAAAATCTTAATTATTATATTTTAGCAGGTCTCCTGGCGCTGGTGCTGATTAGTTTTGGAGTGTCGCACCTGGTGCGGCGCCAGATGGAGGAGGGGGATCTGAGACTGGAAATATACGCAAACGGCCAATTATACCAAAAAATAAATTTGTCTGAAGCAGCCTCTGAGGAAATCAAAATAATAAATAAAGACGGGCATTATAACGTGGTTGAAATTGAAAAAGGAAGAGCCAGGATTAGAGAGGCCGACTGTCCAAATCAAATATGCGTTAGAACAGGATGGATCAGTCAACCCGGCCAAATAGCCGTGTGTGTGCCAAATAAGTTTAATATTGAAATTAAAGGAAAATCCAGTAATGTTGACACCATTTCTTACTAATTGTCAAAAGAAGCGAGGGTTTAGTATATATAATACAAGGCGTATTACGTACATTTCTGTGTTTATAGCCATGGCAACCGTTTTAAGCATTATCGAAAGATCAATTGTTATACCCGGCGCAACTCCCGGTATTAAGCTGGGCTTGGCCAATATCATGACTTTATTGTCTATAATGATGCTGGGAAGCAGGGACGCTATAATAATTGTCATTGCCAGATGTTTTTTGGGGGCTTTGGCGGGCGGCAACCCCGTAAGTTTCTTATTCAGTATCACAGGAGGCTTGCTAAGTATTTTGGTTATGGTTACCGCGTGGAAATATTTAAAAAAGCATGTCAGTATTGTCAGTATAAGTATGGTTGGCGCTGTTTTTCATAACATAGGGCAATTGCTTGTAGCTAGTGTCGTGGTCCATAGTTTTTCCGTTTACATTATTTTGCCTGTGCTAATGATATCCGCCATAGTAACCGGTTATGTTATTGGCATTGTAACAAAGCAATTATACAAATCATTGGGTAACAGGATGATTTAAACGCGCATAATCAGCCGTAAAATATTGTCCCAAATTATTCTGAATACTGACCGCTGAATAAATAGAGACAGGATGGCGAGGCGAGTGAAAAAGAAAACGGAAGGCATTGTTATGGCTTTAGACGGTAAAATGGCGAAGGTAAGAGCGAGCAGGCACAGTGATTGTGACAGCTGTGGGGCATGTCCCGGAGATAAGGCTACGGTAATGGATGTTTACAA
The DNA here is from genome assembly GCA_002067965.1 of Pelotomaculum sp. PtaU1.Bin035. Taxonomy (GTDB): domain Bacteria; phylum Bacillota; class Desulfotomaculia; order Desulfotomaculales; family Pelotomaculaceae; genus MVRN01. Next base: position 292 of record MVRN01000115.1, on the reverse strand, counting down.
CCGGGTTGACGCCAAGGTGGGACAGAGGGTCGTTATTGAAATACCTGAAGCCAATATGTTAAAAGCAGCCTTCGTTGTTTACATGCTGCCGCTGTTGACAACCTTTACAGGTTACCTGATTGGTGTATGGATTTCACAAAAGTATGGATTTCCGGCGTTGTTTTCGGAGGTTGGCGCAAGTATCGCCGCTTTTGTTCTGACGCTTTTATATATCAAATATTTTGACAAGTCTATGGCGAAAACAAAAATGATGCCGGTCATTACAGATGTGTTGTCTGAAATTTGACCATTT
>MVRN01000114.1 GCA_002067965.1 Pelotomaculum sp. PtaU1.Bin035 | reverse complement strand
AAAGCTTGAAACCCCTTGTATTTACAAGGATTTTCAAGCTTTTGCTCTTCTACAAGTGTCAAAAATAGGAGTATATATAAGATATCGTGGCTTTGTCAAGATTTTTCCTGCTTAAGCCTGTAAGACATCCACTTTAAAAACATAATTCAGCCACGTACAGTAAATTTAAAGGCGCAAAAAGCTGGCAAAAACATGGGTAAAACAATAATATGCCTATAGAATTAACAAAACAGTAAAAAACATCTACTCTCCATCAGGCTTCCCTAATAGTTTAAACATGTTCCTTTTGTAAGCCTCCACCCCAGGTTGGTCAAAGGGGTTTACTCCTAGCAAGTACCCACTCATTGCACAAGCCTTCTCAAAAAAATATACTAAATACCCGAAGTAATATGCCGCAATGTCAGGAACATTGATTATTAGATTGGGTACTCCACCCTCAACATGGGCCGCTATAGTCCCCTCCATTGCTTTTTTATTAACAAAGTCAATAGTTTTACCCTCTAAATAGTTTAGTCCGTCCATATCTCCTTTAATTCTCTTTATGCCGATATCATCATAGCAGTTTTCGATATTTATGACGGTTTCAAACAGGTTTCTTCTCCCGTCCTGCATATATTGCCCCATTGAGTGCAAATCCGTGGTGAAATTTAATGAAGCAGGGAATATTCCTTTGCCATCTTTCCCCTCGCTCTCTCCAAAAAGCTGTTTAAACCACTCACCCAGGTAAAACAGACTGGGTTCGTAATTTACCACAACCTCTACGGTTTTACCTTTATTATATAAAATGTTTCTAATGGCGGCATATTGATAGCATATATTGTCATTCAAGCTGCTCTCACTAAGATTGTTTGCCGCGGCTTGGGCCCCGCGCATTACTTCATTTAAATCTATTCCGGCTACGGCCATAGGCAGCAGACCCACGGAAGTCAGCACCGAATATCTTCCACCTATATTATCCGGTACCGTAAAAGTCTCATAGCCTTCTTGTCCCGATAGTAACCTTAGGGAGCCTTTACTCTTGTCCGTAGTGGCGTAAATTCTTTTACCAGCCTCAACTCTACCATACTTATCTTCAATGTATTCCTTCAGTATCCTAAAGACTAGAGCAGATTCCGTAGTTGTCCCCGATTTCGAGATAACATTCACGCAAATATCTTGTCCCTCAATTACTTCTAATAGACGATTTATATAGAGGGAACTAACATTTTGACCCACAAAATATATTTTGGGGCCCCTTCTTTTATTTTCAGGCACTTCATTATAGAAGCAGCGGCCTAACATTTCGATAGCAGCCCTGGCCCCAAGGTAAGATCCCCCTATGCCCACGACTAAAAAAACTCCAGCTTTCTTTCTTATTTCCTCCGCCGCAGCTTTAACCCTCTCAAACTCTTCCTGATCATAGCTGTTGGGCAGGTCCAGCCAACCCAAAAAATCACTGCCCGCCCCAGTTCCATTATGAAGCATTTGATGATATAAATTTACTGTTTTTTCTAATCGTGCTATTTCCTGCTGACTGATAAAGTGCAACACATTAGAATAATCCAGAGTTATTTCCCGCATTTTAGTCTATCACCCATTCAACATTTTTCTTCAGACCTTTACCCCTGTTCTTCAATTATTAATCAAGGCACCCCTTAAACCACTGCCCTTGCTTCCCGCACTGAAACATCTTACTTATTATATCATATGAAAACCGGAAATCCAGATATACCTGTTCATTCCAAAGTAACGGGAGTCATACAAAAAAGCCTGGCCGCCAACTGTTGATTACTAGCGGTTAAATGGCGCCAATGAGAGTGCCAGGGAACCGATCTCTTGCATGGAAGTATTGATATATTGTTCTATTGACCTTAGCCTGCCGGCGCTTAAACCTAGCAAATACCTGATATATTCAGTCTGCCACTGCCTTTCCGCCGGCTTCTCTCCGGCGTTTCGCACCGAAAAACTCGTTGGCTCGCTTCTTATCTCCTCCATAAAAACTATTCTGGCCAGTATGGACAACTCTATATCCCCTAAAGCATTGAACAAAGCACTAAATTCGTCTTTAAACAAGCAATTTGCTTCAAGCAAATCAATAAAATCACCTAAAGAGTGAATGCTTGACGTTATTATCGCGGTTTTTTCCGCGGGATCAACGCATTCCATTATCCGCTCGGTCACAACGCGAAAACTGTGATTATCCATACTCTTTCCCTCATCAAAAATAATGTCATACTGCCGGTTCTCTTCATTATCAAGAATAACAACATTCGCCAGGCAGTCATGCTCCAATGCGCTTAAGAATCTGGACATCAATACTGGCAAGGTATTCCAGATATAAGCCATAAACTTCGGCTGCTCTATACGGAGGTCTTTTATCAACGCTTCAACTCCTTTTGTTATGAGAGATGAGCATTGACAATGATTTAAACCTTTAACTTTGTCAAGCAAAAGTTTATATTTATATATGGAAATGTTTAATGAAATGTTTAATCTATCCGCTTCACTGGAACATAATACAGAGAAAATGGAATTCGTTATCAATATTTCAAATACATTAATTAACGTTTCTCTGTAATCAATACGATACACCCCGCCGTAGTTGGCTAACAACTTCCCGATATCCTTGTCGGCAAAAAGACTGCAAAACTGATTCTCTATTTCTAATTTCTCAAGGTATTGTTTAATATAAAAAATCCCCTTAACGCGCATATCATCGAGAAGCAGCGGATAGTCCATGCTTGCCATGGTGTCATGCGCCTTAAACACCGCATCATAACTTTTAAAAAACTCCGGCAGCGCCTCATCTATGGTCGAGTGGTACGCTTTGACCGGAATATTAAGTTTTTTTTCTTTTACTTCCCGGTATAGCGCCGTTGTCTCATCAAGGCATGAAACCACGAGCGCGAAGCCTTTCTTGTATATATCCTCTACGCTATGTGTTTTTAAAAAATCTATGGCGTCTTCCGGATTGTTAAATCTGCTGATACAGGCATCGATAGAATAAAGCATAGACATAAAAATACTCTGCGCTGTCTCGACTTTAACAGATGTGCTTTCACCTTTTGTATGCCTAATTATTAAGCTTGCCAATAAGGACATGATTTGTGCCTGAATATTATCGATGGCCCGCCGGTCAATCAGTCCCGCCCGGCTTCCTTCTTTCAGAAGCGAAAGGGTATACTGATTTTGATCCAAACGTTGCTCATTAATTATTGTCTTGTTCTCAATATCCGTGTGTTTCATCAAAATGACTCATCTCCCTGAGAATGACCTGTTTCCTGATGGGAGCGCTTAAAATTATCGGCAAAAAATGCGAGTTCCCTGTTTTTGAGAAGCTCAACCGACCCCCGGCAGGAATGATTAATGAATTCCTTCATCAAATTGATTAATTCATTATCTCCCACTCTATCTTCCGTTTCGTTTTTCATGTAATAAAATATTTCCACCAGTTCATACAGTGTCAATGCGTAATCATCAGGGTTTATATAAGATGAACTGCAAAAAGCGGCTATGATTTTCTTTACCGCTTCAATCCCCAATTCAACCCGTCCATTGCTGCGGGTGGCCCGGTTTCTTGCTTCGATAAGCTCCTGCGCTTCCGCGGCTGTCAATATCAATCCAAATTTCATGGACTCCTTGTTGGTTTCGAGTATTTCATTTATCTCAAGCTGTATATTTACTGTCCCTGATTTATGATAAAGATCAAGCAAATTCATCATATCACCCTCTCATTTTAATGAAGTATAAAAACATAGAATTTCTCAAAATACCCATTGACAAATGATATAATTTATGATATATTAGAGTTTTATAAATATATAATCAAATTATACTTAAATATTGTACATCTGTCAATGTGCTTTTTAACTCGCCCTTTGAACCAGGCCTCAAAATCGCCCGTAAAGATATGTTTGAAAGACTACCTTTTTTATAATAAATCCGATTAGGCCCGCAGCAAAAAGCGACCCCCTATGTCTCTTTTTTTATTGCCACAGCGCTGAAATCTGCCACTATATATGGTACTATCATATATAGTGCAGGCTATGGGTGAACTAGAAAAACTTCTATAGAAAATCAAGAACAGCCCCAAGCAGGTCTGGTTTGATGAACTGGACAAGACACTGACCATAGCGGGCTTCGATAGAAAACAGCCAAGGGGCTGCCCGTAGCGTCGGACATCCGGTTAAATAGAAGGAAGCTGTGGACTGTCAATAAAAATACAGCATTTTCGGCCATTTAAAATGCCGCGGCTTGGCCACATATTTTACTGGAAATTTTATCAACTTTTTTGAGGGGTAAGGCGTCGGCTTCGCATGTGCAGTGGAAGAAGCCTAAGACAAAGAGGAAGAGACTGGTTGCGTACTGGGGATACCAACAAAATGAGCCCTCGTCGCTCATTAGCTGTTCACGTAAAAGGTACCGGCGTTTAGGCAAAACAATAAAAAAGCGATATATCATATAAAGTTGAATTCTAATTCAGTCATTGATTCAATCATGATAAAGCGACAACCTCGCCGCCCGCCCATCTTTCAGCGTATAGCAGCCTTCTATGGAAACCACTCTGGGGTTGATGGCCTCTAAACCGGCCTTATTGCTTTCGGGATTAAGCACGATATGAAAATCATCTTTTCCATCCCGATCAAAGTCAATCAATTCATCAACGCGCGCGGGCAGACCTTGCTGCGGCGTCCAGTCGATTTGCAGCATCCCTTTTTTTCTTTCACTAAACAGGCCGTCAAAAACCGGCCGGTGAATTACCGTCTGGTATCCTTCATGCTCTATGACACTCACTACTTCGCCGCCAATCATCCACGGAGAAACCTTTATTCCGGTCACGGAAACCAGCTTGCGCCCGAAAGAATCCATTCCGGTAAAGGTTGCCAGCGCTATTAACAGCGCCAAAACGGCTGCGGTGTATGCTAAAACGCTTTTTAAACGCGACAAAAACCTCTCTCCTTTCATATCAATTAATCAACCAATCATACTCCCGGTAGCGATAAGCTTGAAAATACGCGTCAGCGCCGAAACAATCATTGAGCCGCCGATGGCTGACATAAAGATAAAGGCGGGATAAAGAAACAAGATCCGGGCGGTATCCGATCCGACCGCAACCGGAGTCCCTTTGATATGGTAAGTCACAGCGCGCTGCGGGCAGATATCCACGCACTTGCCGCACTTGGTGCATGACATCAGTGTTTTTCCCCGGCCGACGCTATTTTCGTCCAGGGAGAAAGTGGGACAATCCTTAACGCATAGCCGGCAGTTTTTACACTTTTCCGTGTCAATGCGCAAATCAAAGATATTTATTTTATTCGCCAGCGACTGGAAAGCGGCAAAAGGGCAAAAAAGCCCGCACTGTGTACGCCGCCTGGTCAATAACGGCAGGATAACCACCAATAATATAAAAAGAGACGCGAAGATGATTGTCTGCAGCAAAATTTTAAAAGAAGTGATCTGCTCAAATTCTGTGACAGCCTTGAAGGGACAAAGCCATTCACAATAGAACGGCGATAGGGTAAGCGCGGAAATCAAAGCCAACGTCAACAATACCGCCCAGGGCAGATATGTCCAAACAGGGGCGATTTTCTTGATCAGAGCCTTCTTGCGTAAACGTGAAAATCCTTCGTCAAACCCCCCGAAGAAGCAAACCCAACTGCACCATCCCCGGCCGAGAGCCAGTGAGGCTCCAAGCCACAATATCAGCATGGAAGCGATATTGGCAAAACCCTCAAGCAGCGAACCGGGGAATATTATTGTGCGGGTGAACGCGGCGGGAATAATCACCATCGGGATGACCAGGTGACAGAACGGAGTTTCCCCGGCCAGCATGTCGGCCCGGCTGACCGCCATACTGCCTCGCATTTCAACCAGATTGGCGATGAAAGCGATACTGAAACACACGGCGACAATGGTAAATAATGCGGCGCGATATTTGTAGGTTTCCTTCTTGTAAACCATTAAGAAGAATACAGCGCCGAGCAAGGCATAAGTTATCGCCGTCACCGCCCGCGTTAAGGAATCTTTTGGCAACTCACCTTGGGTCATCATCATTGCGATTAATAACAGCATTGGCAAGGTGAGCAAAACGGCTCTGACAATACCCCTCGCCGTGCTTGGCGCGGGCATTTCCGGCCGTGGGCTGAAAACGCTCATGAAACAATCACACCTCCTGCGATCTTGATTAAACCGGCGTACAGATAGTAAACCGCCACCACCACAGCTGCCAGCTTGCCTACTTTTTGCAGCGCGTCGAAACGGTTAAACGCTCCCACAAGAGGGATCGGCAGAAAATACAGGGATGTCCCCAGAAAGAACGTGAAAAAAACTAATAAGCTCTGCCATACCGCCACTTTGTCCGCGGCTTCGGTAAAAGCAAGCAGGAACGGAGGGCACAGGGTGACTCCGCTTAGAAACCCGAAAACAAGCGGCATCGGCGGCAGCCGGTTGGAGAACCTCTTTATCGGCCTTTGTTCAATTATTTGACCAGCGCATAACGCACGATGATTGAAGAGGCCATAGTACACTAAAAATAACGCTAATACCACATATACCACACCGAATACCAATTCACGATCCTGTAAACCTGACAGTGGGAATCTCACAGCCCACGCTAGCAAAGCGAAAAGAAGATAGCCGCACAAACGGCCCCCTAAATATTGCCCCAAGATGACATAGTTTCGTTGAATATTTTTACCCTCACCTAATAATACCGGCACCAGCACGGGTGCGCAATAGGCCAGGCAGGCTGTTCCGCTGGCAATTCCAAGAATGAAACCTTGGAGCATAAATTTATCCTTTCAAAACACATTCCGCCGGCTCGCGCATCTCCACATTCCGCCCGGCCATATATTGATTATGCACAAAATTTCTGATATTCACAATAGGAAGAACAGGTTAACGGTGAATAAAAGAAAAACAAACCAGGATTGACGTTTATACTTTTATCCTTGTTTGTTTCTTTAGAAATTTTTCAGCCCGCGGTTTAAGTTGGTTTAGCCTATTATCCCAGATTGGCCTGTTATATGTTATTTAAATTGTAAAAAAAAATATACCTCCTTTGTATTAACGGAAACTTAGTTAAATATTAGCAGGTTCCACAGAGATATTTTTAGGTTAAATATCCCTGTGGATAAGTACTCTCAAGTTTTGTTTAACTCACCTTTGCCTCAATCCGCAATTTATCCGCTACCATTGCTATAAATTCCGAATTGGTGGGCTTGCCTCGCTCCAGGTTTATTGTATAGCCAAAAAATTTGGTCATTAATTCTATATTTCCACGGTCCCAGGCCAATTCTATCGCATGCCTGATTGCCCGCTCGACTCTGCTTGGAGTCGTTTGAAACTTAATCGCAATCATCGGATAAAGCTCTTTAGTGATTGCACCCAGCAAATTTACTTCATTAATTACCATTAAAATGGCGTCTCTCAGGTAATGGTAACCTTTAATATGCGCCGGCACACCCATTTCATGGATGATGTTGGTCACAGCCACATCCAAATTTTTTGGTTTGGCCGGAGAAATATATTGTGAAACATTTACTCCTTCCGCCAATTGGCGGATCCTGGTAGCCAGGACGTTGAAATCAAAAGGTTTTAGAATATAATAGTCGGCGCCTAATTCAACCGCCTTCTGAGTTACGCTTTCCTGCCCAAAGGCAGTCAGCATAATAATCCTGGGCCTGTTACCGGTGCTGTCTGCAGCAAGCTTTTCCAGCACTCCGATACCGTCAAGGTGCGGCATAATAATATCCAGGATTACAATGTCAGGGCAGTTCTCCCTGATTAATTTAAGAGCTTCCAAACCGTTATAGGCCAGACCTATCAGGTTTAAGTCTTCCTGTTGAGTAATAAATTCTTTAAGCAGCTCGCAGAACTCTCTATTATCATCTGCGATTAATAGCCGGACCGCTTTTCTTGCCATAAAAATTCCCGCCCCCCATGATTCCTTTTATTGTAAATCAATTTATTTACAATAAGATTCGACGGTAAAAAAAAAATTCCTTCAAACATTTATATATAAATGAAAAAAATTAGCACGGGAAAAATCCCATAAAGTTCAAAATATCCTGTTAACTTGCCTTATTTACATTTATTTCTTTTTCTTCATGCAGCATTCCTGCTTCACGGAGCATCCATTCCGCAGGCACACCGTAACCCTTTGTCGGGTCATTCACAAATACATGCGTAATTGCGCCAACAAGTTTATCTTCTTGAATAATCGGGCTTCCGCTCATCCCCTGGATAATTCCACCGGTTTGCTCAAGAAGGCGTTGATCAGTTATCTTAATTATCATTCCTTTGCCTTCCTGCTCCGCCTGTAAATTTAACTTTAATATTTCAACGGTAAACTTGTCCACCTTATCTTCATTCAAGACAGTCAAGACTTCTGCCGGCCCTTCATGAATTTGATTTGCCATCGCTACCGGTATCGGTGCAGCGAAATTTGCATTCACGGGAAGCTGCTGAAGATATCCAAAAATACCCATTCTGGTATTCCTGGTAATCGTCCCGTTAAATTGTTTGTCGTTCTGAAAAATTCCAATCTTTTCCCCGGGCTGACCACGCTTCCCTCGATGAATAGCCTGAACGCTGGCCCCGACAATCCTTCCATCAGATAACTCAATAGGCTGTTCTGTTCCGGCATCAGTAATTATATGCCCTAAAGCGCCATAAGTCATGCTTTCTGGTTCGTAATATGTGAGCGTACCCAGGCCGGCGGCATTATCTCTAACAAAAAGACCAATCCTATACCGCAAGTTATCTTTACAATATACTGGGATAATTTTTGTAAAAAATATTTCTTCACCTCGTTTTACTTCCAGTTCCAGCGGCTGCCCGGAGGTTCCGGCGCGGGCAACCATATCCCTAACCTGTCCTTCACTCTTTATATCCTCCGCGTCAATCTTTAGTATAATGTCACCATCACATATCCCCGCGTCTACAGCCGGGTTAACTTTATTCCCGGCCGGATCCTCAACGGCGGAGTGTCCCATTACAACTACTCCCTGAGAGTGAAGTAAAACCCCTATTGATTGGCCGCCGGGTATGACATTAATTTGGGGGACAATGCTGACAACCATATCCTTCAATGGAATCAGCCCGAATAAACTCAACCTCATTTGAATCTGACCGGGCTCGGCTGCTACAGGATCTGAGTCCAAAGTAATAACTTGCGCGCTTGTATTGCTATTAAATTTAAGTAGACTGTCTTGTCCCTGGTGAATCCGGGCTTTTAAATTTCTTTCAATGGGAGCGGGGAAATTTAATTTTAGCGGTTCTCCTACAGCAACGGAATGCCGTCCTATTGGAAATAAATAACCCTGAATAACCAGCACACCGGATAGAAAAAACAAAAACCCGCACAGAACCCCCCGTTTTTTCCCCCTCAAACATCACCCCTCCAATTTTAGTGCCTTCCCACCTCCATGCTTTACAAAAAGACAATCCAAAGAGAACCAAAGATATCATGAAAAAATTTAAAAGATATTGTGTAATATTAAAGTAACCTTAATAAAACGGATTTATTCGGTCTAAATGTGCCTCAATCTGCCAATATGGCATTAATATTGACTAAAACTCTGCTATGTAACTTTTTGTTTTATTTCCACGCCGACAACGGCAGCCATATTTTGAAATTTTTATTAAATTTTAAGAATTATTGAAATTACCCAATATGTTAAACAGGCAAAAATAATGGTAACCGGCAGAGTAATCATCCAGGCCAACACTATTTTCTCCGCCGTATTCCATTTTACCGCCGAGATACGCTTGGCTGTGCCCACGCCCATAATTGAAGATGATATTACGTGAGTAGTGCTGACCGGCAGTTTAAATAAGGTAGCCAGAATAATAATTAATGCGGAGCCGATATCAGCAGCAAAGCCGTTGGAAGGTTCCAACTTGATAATTTGGGTGCCGACTGTTTTAATAATTTTCCACCCGCCTACCGAAGTACCCATCGCCATTGCTAAAGCACAGGAAACCTTAACCCAAAAGGGCACTTCAAGATCCGATTGAAGCCCCCCCGCCACTAAGGCAAAAGTAATAATACCCATTGATTTTTGAGCGTCGTTAGTGCCGTGACAAAAGGCTTGAAACGCAGCGGTGAATATCTGCAAAAAACGGAACCTCCGGTTTATTTTGGCCGGATGTGCGTTCTTAAAAATAATCCTAATCAAAAGCATAATTATGTAGCCCGTCGAGAAGGCTATCAGAGGTGATACAATTAAAGCCTCAATAATGGTAAAAAATCCTTTAAAATTTACTGCCTCAAATCCGGCAGCGGCTATAACCGCTCCGGCAAGTGACCCGATTAAAGCGTGTGAAGAACTGCTCGGTATACCGTAGTACCAGGTAATCAGGTTCCAAACGATACCCGAGATCAGGGCAGCGGCAACTATGTACATACCGTGGTCCAAATTCAGCGGGTCAGCTATTTTCCCGCCAATGGTTTTCGCTACCCCGGTAAATAACATTGCGCCCAAGAAGTTCATAACAGCTGACAGGATGATAGCACCCCAGGGTGGAAGCGCTTTTGTCGAGATCGACGTAGCAATCGAGTTTGCCGTATCATGAAAACCGTTAATGAAGTCAAAAGAGAGCGCCAGCAGTACAACCAGGGCAATAAGTATCACCGGTGAATCGAACATCCAACCCCCCCTTCAAGAACTTCGCATCATAATACTTTCGAGGATATTGGCCACATCCTCGCAAGAATCTGATACCGCTTCCATCATACCATATATATCTTTCCTCTTAATTAATTCAATTGCATCGGTACAGTTAGAAAAGAGAGTTTTCAAGCCGTCACGCAGCAGGTCGTCAGCCACATTTTCCAATTCATTAATCTTATGAGTATGGTTAGTCATATCTTTCAGCCTTTTTTCCACAAGGTGATTAATAGCATAAACTATTTCCTGAATACACATTTCAATATTTTTAGTAAAAAGCTTCATATAATCGTCTGCTTCAATAATATTGTACAACTCCAGGCGGGAGGCGCATGCTTCCAGGCAATCCAAAACATCGTCCAGCTTTAAGGTGAGTCCCAGGATATCTTCCCGCTCAAAGGGAGTAATAAAGGTCCTGTTCAAAGCCAGAATAATTTCATGCGTGTAATGGTCACCCATATCTTCCACCGTCTTAAGCTGTAGGGCGAATTCTTCCGCGTCACCAAGCTCGTCCATCTCTTCCCTAAAAATCTGAATAGCCAGTTGAAGGTTTTTAGCTATCATCAATAAATTGTCAAAAAAAATATCTATCTTTTTTTGAAACATGTTTTGACTCCTCTCTGGGGGCAAATGTTGCTTCCTCTGGTATCTTACCATAAGTTATTGCAAAATCAATGTTTTATCTATACAATTTTTTTAAAAAGGATGCCCTAAAGGGCATCCTTTACTTTAAGCTATTGTACCCTGCCATGGACTGTTCGGCCCGTTCGATGGCAAGTCTGACCAGGTTACCGCAGTTTTTTGATGAGACATTACCAAAGTAACCTCCATCCCTACGCACCACGTCGCCAACACCTAATTCGTCGGCTAATTCATACTTCAGCTTTTCGGACATTACTCCTCCACGCCTTCTGCTCATTAGCCCTACCTCCTTTTTTAGCCGGAACAATAGCTCTTAATATTATTCTTAAATCCCTATCCGTTTATGATAAAAACAACTGGCCAAATAATGCTTAATAGTGCATAAAACGTTGCATTGAAAAGTTTTCTTCCAGCCACTCAAAAAGCGCTTCCCAGGCTTCGAGGTGGAACCCGGTAAATTGGTGGTCAGCTTCCTGTATTATCCGGATCTTTTTCGGTTCACCCGCGGCATTGTAAATCGCTTGTGCGTTCTCAACAGGAACCACTTGGTCATTGCTCCCTTGTATAAGCAACAGCGGGCGGGGAGCAATCAGCGCAGCCTGACCAAACACATCGTGTCGTTCCAGATCTGAAATAAAGCTTTTTTTAATAAAACCGGCGTCTTCTTCCTCTGATAAAGGTACCATATCGCCGCCCGCTTCCACCGCCCGTTTCAAAAAACCTGAGAACACATCTCTTAACGCACCCGGCGCCGCCCAGGCACAAACCCCCGCAACTCTGCCGTCCGCGCCGCCCTGGCAGATGGCCGCCGTCCCGCCGAAACTCCGGCCGACTGCAATTACCCGGCTAAAGCCAAGCCCCAGGCAAAAATCAACCGTGCACTTAATGTCAGCAATATGACCAGTAAGGCTGACGTCGGCAAAATCACCCTCACTTTCCCCGCAGCCACTGAAGTCAAAAAGCAGGGTGGCATAGCCGCGCGCTCCCATCTCCTCAGCCATCGCAACGGCCCGGCCACCGCCCTCCTTACTGCCGGTAAAACCATGGCAAACGATAACCACTGTGCCGTTTTCCGGCCCGGCGAAAAGAAGTCCGGAAAGCTTTAATCCATTTTTATTTTGATATCCTACCTTTTTCCAGATAAACGGTTTAGTCAATTGTTATGCCCTCCCTTTCACACAACCTGTCAGAAATAAAATAAGCCGGTTTCCTTTTTAGGAGGCCGGCTTTAACGAACCCTGAATTTTAAATATTGCCGCGTTGCTGAAAGGATAGTAGCAAGCCAAAGCTCTTCCGATAATAAGCTCCTCCGGCACTACTCCCCAAAACCTGCTGTCAAAACTATTATTACGGTTATCACCCATAACGAATATACTGTTCCCGGGAACAGTAAAAGGCTTGAAATCATCTTTGGGTTTTTCCAGTTCGTATGGTTCATCCAAAGGGTTGCCGTTAATATATACGGTGCCTTTCTTAATTGAGACAGTATCTCCCGGCAGGCCTACAACTCGCTTGATCATGTCCTCATTCATCCCGCTTGACGGCGGGGCGTGAAAAACTATAATATCTCCATGGTTGATCCCGTTGAACTTCATAGAAATTTTGTCAATTAACAGCCGGTCTCCAACCTTGAGGGTTGGCAGCATGGATGTACTGGGAATCCACCTGGCTTCCGCCAGGTAAGTGCGGACGATCAGAGACAGCGCTACAGCCAGGACCAGTGTAAGGATACCATCCCATATCTTCTTTGCTTCCGGCATAAGCTCAACCTCCCCTGACAACTTTGAGCAACAGCTTATGTTGTTATGTTAGACAAAAACTTTTTTGATGTCAAGGCCTCCATCTCAATACCGGCTTTCGTGCCGCCTTTACAGCGTCCAGCCGCCCGGCCGCAGTTGTGTGGGGGGCTTGCCTGACTTTTTCCGGTTCCTGCCCGACTTCCCGGGCAATCTTGATCATTGCGTCGATAAACCTGTCTAAAGTCTCCAGGCTTTCAGTCTCCGTCGGCTCGATCATTAATGCCTCTTTGACGATCAGAGGAAAGTAAATGGTGGGTGGGTGATAACCGTAATCCAGCAGCCGCTTGGCAATGTCCTCGGTAGTCACGCCCTTTTCCTTCTGACGGCTGCCGGATAACACAAACTCATGCATGCAAGCCTGGTCATAAGGCAGATCATAATATTCCTTAAGCCTGTTCATCATGTAGTTGGCATTCAACACCGCGTCCTCAGCCGCCCGCCTCAGGCCTTCCGGCCCCATAGCCAGGATGTAGGCGCAGGCTTTGACAATAACTCCGAAATTCCCGTAAAAGGACCTCACCTTCCCAATGGAAAGAGGCCGGTCGCAATCCAGGTAATAGCGGCCATCCTTCAACTCCACTACCGGCCTGGGCAGGAATGGCACCAGCTCCTCTTTTACCCCCACCGGGCCTGAGCCGGGGCCGCCTCCGCCATGAGGAGCGCTGAAGCTCTTGTGCAGATTCAGGTGGATGACGTCAAACCCCATGTCACCCGGAGTGGAAATCCCCAGGATAGCGTTGGCGTTGGCGCCGTCGTTATAGAGCAGACCACCGGCATCGTGGACAATCCTGGCTATTTCCCTGATACCATTTTCGAAAAGCCCAAGAGTATTGGGATTAGTAAGCATAATCCCGGCCACCCGGCCGTCTGCCGCTTGTTCGAGAGCACCCAGGTCAATCCGGCCCCATTGGTTGGATTTAATTTCAACGATCTCCAGGCCGGCCATCTGAGCTGAAGCCGGGTTGGTCCCGTGGGAGGAATCGGGAACAATAATCCTGGTGCGTTGTTTTTCACCGCGATGATCATGGTAAGCTTTAATCATCATCAGGCCCGCCAGTTCACCGTGGGCGCCGGCGGCAGGCTGCAGGGATACCCTGGCCATCCCGGTGATGCCGGAAAGGAAACGGTCCATATTATAAAGCAACTCCAGGCACCCCTGTACCGAATCCTCGCCTTGGCAGGGGTGAATCCTGGCGAAACCGTCCAGCCGGGAAACATCTTCATTTATCTTGGGGTTGTATTTCATAGTGCAGGAACCAAGGGGGTAGAAACCGGCGTCAACGCCATAGTTCCGCTGGGACAACCGGACAAAATGCCTCACCGCTTCCACCTCGGTGACTTCCGGCAGGCCGGGCGGATCCTGGCGCAGGTACTCGTGAGGAATCATCCGGTCGATTTCCTCTTCAGGAACATCGACAGCAGGAAGAGAGATACCGGTCCGGCCCTGGACACATTGTTCAAAAATAAGTTCCTCCACACTTTTCCCTGGTTTCTGAAACCTAAGCAAATCTAATTTGCCTGGCTCTCTCTCCCGCCGACTAAACGGGAGGCAGTGTCACAGGATTCAACTGCTAAGCCCCAGGCTTTCGCCCGTGTTCCGGGTAGCCCGCGTTGAGGCTTGCCCCGCCACTGCTTTGATAGCCAGTGTCCCGCCTGAAAGGGGTGTCGCCCAGCGCCCGCGCAGTTTTATCCCCAGTGCCCGGCTTTCACCATGAGGCTAAAGCGGCACTTCATAGATGCGACTGCATGGAAACCTTTTCCTTTCCATATTATTACTTAACATCAACAAACCGTTCCATATCTCCCGCATATATTTAACAGGGGAACGGGCATTTTCCTCAACAAGAGCTATACTCGACCAGCCGGTCGATTTCGTCCTTGGTTCTTTTTTCAGTAACGGCAATTAGCAGCACGTTTGCCAACTCGGGATAGTCCCTTGACAAAGGATAACCTCCGATAATCTTATGCTCCAACAAGCGTGCATTAACTATACCGGCGTCTTCTTTACCGGTTATCGCAAACTCTTTAAAGAATGGGGCGCTGAAGGTAGAGGTAAAATCGCCGCTCTCCAACAGCCGGCGGTACGCGTAGTGGGCTTTCTGAAGACATAGCTCCGCTACCCGCCGTAGACCCTTTTTACCCAGCACGGTCAGATAAATTGTCGCCGCCAGGGCGCACAGCGCCTGATTGGAACAAATGTTGGAGGTGGCCTTCTCTCTCCGGATGTGCTGCTCCCTGGCCTGCAAAGTCAGGATGAAACCCCGGTTACCCTTACTGTCGGTAGTCTGCCCGACAATACGGCCGGGCAGCCGGCGCATCAGCTTTTCTGTAGTGGCCATGAAGCCGAAATAAGGCCCTCCGAAACTCAGGGGGATACCCAGTCCCTGTCCTTCCCCTGCCACAATGTCCGCTCCCAGTTCCCCCGGCGATCTGAGTAAACCGAGGGATACCGGGTCGGCACTTACAATTATTAGAGCCCCGTGCCTGTGCGCAAGTTCGGCAAACCTGGTCAAGTCTTCCAACACACCAAAGAAATTGGGGTATTGCAACACTATGGCGCTTGTTTTATCGTTAACCCGCTCCATGGCTTCTTGCAGGCCGGTAACACCGTTCCGGTAACCCAACTCTCCGATACAGACGCCACTAAAACGGGAATACGTCTTTACCACTTCTCTGGCTTCAGGGTGGACAGTCCGGGAGAGCAAGACCTCACTGCGGCGGGTGGCGCTGCACGCCATAGCCACAGCTTCGGCTATTGCGCTGGCGCCGTCATAAACAGAAGCGTTGGAAACCTCCATACCGGTCAATTCACAGATCATGGTCTGGTATTCAAAGATTGCCTGCAGGGTTCCCTGACTTATCTCGGGCTGATAAGGAGTATAAGCAGTATAAAATTCCTGGCGCATGAGCATGTGGCCGATTACACTGGGAATATAGTGGTCGTATGCCCCCGCCCCGAGAAAACATGCATAATCCTCAAGGTTTTTATTCTTCCCCGCCAGGGTCTTCATATAGCGCAGCAATTCCATCTCCGAAAGGGGGCCGGGCAGGTTCAGCGGGCCGCTGCAGCGCACTTCGCCAGGGATATCACTGAACAGTTCTTCCACTGATTTCGCGCCGATGACGTCCAACATACGCCTGCGGTCTTCGCCTGTACCTGGGAGATATGGATGCACAGGCCTCATTCCTCCTTACAAAGTTTCCCATACTCCTCTGCAGAAAGCAGGCTGTCGAACTCACCCGGGTCAGACAACTCCACCACCACAAACCAGCTGCCGTAAGGGTCGCTGTTGACCAATTCCGGCGAGGCGGCCAGCTGCTCGTTGACTTCCGTTATTTTGCCGCTCACCGGAGAATAGACATCCGAGGCAGCCTTAACTGACTCCACCACAGCAAAAGCTTCGCCGGCGCCAAACTCCGCCCCCGGCTCAGGCAGTTCGACAAAAACAATGTCTCCCAACGCATGCTGGGCATGGTCAGTAATTCCAATTGATGCCCGGCCCCCTTCTGCCCTGACCCACTCGTGCTCCCTGGAGTACTTTAGATCAACCGGAATATTCAAGGCTTTATACCCCCCCGTTTGTTCTTATAATGTTTCTTGTAAAATGGAATACGGACAATAACCGCTTTCATCCTCTTATTTCTGATCACAACGTCTATTTTCACGCCCTGCTCAGCGCCCACCGCTTCGATAAGAGCCATGCCGATGTTTTTTTTCAAAGTCGGCGAGTAGCTGCCGGATGTCACGTAGCCGATCTCCCTACCCCCGGACTCCACGGGATAATGTGATCTGGGAATACCCCTGTCTTCCATTTCAAAACCGATTAGTGTCCTGTCCACCCCTTTTGCATATTGAGCGGCCAGCGCGGCCCGCCCTATGAAGTCAGGTTTATCAAGCTTCACAAACTTGCTCAGGCCAGCTTCTAAAGGCGTAATGCCGGGTGACAACTCATGCCCGTAAAGGGGCAGGCCGGCTTCCAAGCGGAGGGTATCCCTGGCGCCCAAACCGACAGGAACGGCTCTGTAAGGCCTCCCGGCTTCCAGAATAGCGTCCCATAGATTTGGAGCATGTGCCGGACTGGTATAAATTTCAAAGCCATCTTCACCAGTATAGCCGGTCCGGGAAACCATACAATTAATTCCGGCGATCTCAATATTACGCTCGATATGGAAAAATTTTAAATCCATTAAGTTTGCCATAGTCAAAGACTGTAATATCTTTTCCGCCAAAGGCCCCTGCAGGGCCATTTGGGCAACGCTTCCGGAAAGGTCGGTTACCTCCACCGCGTCCGTCTTGTTCTGTGCAGCCCAATCATAATCTTTGTTGATATTGGAAGCGTTCACCACAAGAAAGAAATGCTCCGGGCCAAAACGGTAAATCAAGATGTCGTCCACTACTCCACCTTCCGGGTAGCACAACAGGCTATAAATAGCCCGGCAGTCCGCCAGCATTCCGATATCCCCGGTGGATAACTCTTGGAGAAACTCATATGCGCCCTTGCCCCGGACTTCCAGTTTACCCATATGGGACACGTCAAAGAGACCGGCACGGGAGCGCACCGCCTCGTGCTCATCCAAAATGCCGCTGTACTGCACCGGCAGCGCCCATCCGGCAAATTCGATTATTTTGCCGCCATAACGGCGGTGAGTTTCATATAGAGGCGTCTTGAGTAAATGATTATCCATTATCCACCTCACATAATCCAACTTACTCATTACAATAACCATTTATTCACTTTAAATGCGCATAAAACCTAACAGCGTAATATTTAAAGAAGAGCCGGCTCTAAAGTCTCGGCTCTAATCACGCTCTATATTTGACAGCTCATTCCAGGCAGACTCAAATTCTTTCAGTACCGGATCACTGTACAGGATAAAACGTATCTCCTTTAATTCCGCTCCCGAATAAATAAAATCGTAAACTGTTCGCAACGCAATCCTGGCCGCCCGGTCAACAGGAAAGCGGTACGCCCCGGTGCTGATTGAAGGGAAGGATATAGACCGGATACCATGCTCCCTGGCCAGGGACAGGCTGTTCCGGTAAGCGCTGCGGAGGAGTTCATCCTCACCATTTCCACCGCCTGACCAGATTGGACCTACAGTATGGATAACATAGCCGGCATCAAGATTTCCGCCGCTTGTTATGACAGCCTGGCCGGTGGGGCACTCCCCCTGCCGGGAGCGTATCTCCTTGCACTCTTCAAGAATTTTTGGCCCTCCGGCACGGTGGATGGCTCCATCAACCCCTCCCCCGCCCAGCAGGCTTGAATTAGCCGCGTTTACAATTGCTTCGGTATCCTGATATATAATGTTTCCCTTTATTATTTTTAGAGCGGTTTTACCGATGAAATATGCCATCATTTCTTTTTATTCTTTTCTCGAATAACCGAAAGAACCCAGCTTATCCGACATCAACCGGTACTCATTGAGGCAATATCCGTACGGCTTGATTTTATCCAAATCCGGGCGGCCTTTTTCGTTGAGAACACTTTCACTGTAATGTACAGCCAGCACATCAGCGATAAAGACATCGTGGCTGCCGAGGGAAACCACCTGCCTGACCTTGCATTCCAGGTTAACCGGACATTCAGCTATCAAGGGCGCCTTGACGTGGGAAGCGGGTACCGGGGTCAAGCCGGTTTCTTTAAATTTATCAACATGCCTGCCGGATACGGTCCCGCAGTAATCTACCACCCTGGCCTGAGCAGCCGAAGGGATATTAATAACATATTCCCCTGACTCCTTAATAAGCCTGTGGGAATGCCTGCCCTCCGGCCGGACGCCGACGTATACGACAGGCGGCTCGGAGTTCATGACACCCGTCCAGGCGATAGTAATTATATTCGGATTGCTTCCCGCCAGGCCGGACGTTACAAGTACGGTTGGAACAGGAAAAAGAACCGTTGAAGGACCCACAGTGACTTTGTTAATGATAGCCATCCCCTTTTTGGTTATTAAATTATAAAATTATTATATGACCTGATAATTGTATTATATACCAATACCGCCCAATTTGACAGTATCGAAAATATTCTGTTCAAAGAACACGGTTGCTAATTTTCATACCGTTTTGGAGGTGGACAAGCCCAAAATTATCAAGGCATTCGCCAAGAATTTTAAGAATATGGTCATGGCAGGTAAACAAAATAACCTGCCGGTCCCTGCCATACTCCCCGAGTACCTGCAACGCGCCTCTCAGCCTGTTCTGATCGAAATCCACCAAAATGTCGTCCAGAATTACCGGCAAGCCCACACTTCCGTACTGGCGGGCCAGGGCCAGGCGCACCGACAAGTAAAGCTGTGAAGCCGCACCCCGGCTGAGGCCAGCGATTGCCACCCTGCCGCCGTCCGGCGTCTCCACCTCCAGCATATCGGCACGGCCGACCGGGGCGATAACTCTATGGTATGCCAACCCGGTCATCGGCCCGATATATTCCGAAGCCTGCCGCAATACTGCCGGCTGGCGCTCCCGTTCGTGACGCTCTTTGGCCAGGTTCAACAAGTTCAGGCAGAGGGCACGGGCCTGCCAATCCCGGGCTTTGCCTTTCAACGCGGCCAGCAACATTTCTTTCTCCTGCAGCCGGGCAGCCAGTTCCTCCCCGTTTTCCAGCAAACTGATCCTGTTGTCCAGCCCGCCGATTTCTTCTCCTGCCTCTTTTATTTCTCTTTCTGTTTCCTCAATTTGAACAGCCAAGCCACTTAGCTCCCGTTCATTTTCACTCTTTTCGGTCTGCTCCAGATCCTCATCAAGAAGAGCGCGTCTGTCGCGTGAACCGGCAATGATATTTAAATCCCGCTCATAAGTTTCAATTTCTCCCGCCACTTGCTTCCGCTCGTGGTATAATGCCGCGCGGCGGCGGAACTCCTCGGGTTCAACCGCGCCGCCCTCAGCAAGCAAGACTTTAATTTCATCTTGTAGAGTATTCAGCGCGTTTTCCTGATACAGTTTTTGAGCGCGCAACCTGTCCAGCTCTTCCTTCCGCCGATCTTTTTCCCCAGCCAGTTTTGTAAATTCCGACAGCATTTCTACCAGCCGGACAACCCGATCACAGGCTGTTTCCATTGTGGCAGCTTCATACCCCACCCTGGCCAGCAAATCATTCAATCTAACAAGAAAGACCTCACTTTGGCGGCGGGTTTCTCTTTCTAACACCGCCGACTTCTGCCAGGCATGGTATCGCCTCCCTGCCTCCTCAACAGCGTCAAAGTAAGCGATAGTGCCGGAAGGTTTAAGGCTTAGGGGCAACCTCCTCTCTTTCAGCCAGTTAAGCCATTCACCACGAAGGTCATTCAATACCTTGTCCGACTCGGATAATGCCTTATTTTCACTATACAGCCTCAGTAATTCTACGTCCAAAGCGTTTCTCGATTCTATTACAACACGCTCAAGGTCCCTGGCGCGCGCCACCGCCCTTTTTTCTTCTTCCAGCGCGCGCCGGGCCGCCGGCAATTCCTCTTCCGAGAATTCCGGCTTGCCTAAAGCAGTACTCGCGGCCCCCTTCAGTTCTTCAGCCAGGGACTCTTCCTGCCCGGTAAGGAGTTCTATTTCTTTGGTTATATCTTCAATGCGACGTTTCAAATTCAGGAGGTTTTCCGCCAGCCGGCTGTGGCGCGCCTCCAGGCTCCCGGCCGCGTGCCGCCCGGCCCGCAGCACCAGCGCCATAACCGCGGCACCTGCGGACAGCGCCAGAAAACCGGGAACCACTCCGGCTAAAAACGCAGCCGCAGTTAATATAATCAAAACCACCGCCAGAGCGCCCGGCAGCCACTTGGGCAAAAAATGGAGCTGTTGGACCTCAAGCTCTCCTTCAAAATCTTCTTTTTGCTGTTCCAGCTCCACAAGACGGACACGCTGCTGATCAAGACCGGCTCTAAGCAGGGTAATACGCCGCGTCCCGGTATCGAGAACATCCAGCGCCCGCTCACGGGTGGCTAGAGGACAATCAACCGGCGGCGCCGGGACCTTATGCTCAGCCTGGTCAGACTCGGCATTTAACAGATCCTTCCTCTTTTCCTCAACATTTCTCTCAGAACGGGCTACCTCACCCCTGGCGTCCTGCAGCCGGATTTCAGCTTGAATAAACTTCAGTTTAAAACCTTCTGCCATTTCCCGGGCAGGCAGGGAAGTATCGGTAGATTCCAGGAAACACCTGTCAAAATTGTCCCCCAACTTGCGTTCCTGCTTATAGTATTCCTCCTCGAAATGCTTTACCTCAGCGACTTGCTCCGGCAGATACCGGAGCCTCTCCAGTTGCAGGACTCGCTCACCCTCCAACGCCTTGATCTCAGAGGAATACTCCAGTAATCCATAATCTATCTCAATTTTGTCTATGCGTTTTTGAAGCTCTACCGCCTGCCTGACCGTTTCCTCCCGCGCAAGGCCTAAATCCCGCGTTTTATCCTCCAGGGCTTGCAACCTATCTATCCCCGACTCCGGGAAAGACGGCACCGGGAGCAGCCCTTCCAACCGCAGCCGGGCTACTTTCAGGCGGACCCAGCTTTCCCTCGCCCTTACAGCCGCTTCCAGACGGCGCTTACGAAACTCCGCCGCTCTTTTCGCGGCCTCCAGCCTCTCCCTCCTCTCGCGCAGGGACACTGCCTCCCGCACCAGCCGCACGTATTGCCCCGGCTCCCTCTGAAGCCGGCGAATCGCCGCTTCGGCCTCCTCAAGTTCCTTTAATAAGCGATTAATGGCAGGCTTTACCCCGCCGGGCAGAAATAATTCGCTTAATTCCTTCTGCAAGTGATTCAATCCGGCTGTAATCCTGTCCGCCCTGAGCCCGGTGCCGGCGCCATACACATGGGCGCTAACTTCACCGGCGCCCAGTTCTTCCAAACACCGCAGTTCGTCTATTCCGAAGGCAAATATATTCCGGAACACCAACTGCGTTACGTTACGAAGGATCCTTTCCTTTAGAAATGTCTCATCTCCTGCCGTTCCGTCCGGCAGAGTAACAGTAACCTTCCCCCGTTTGCCCAGCAATGTCCGCTCGATCCTGAACAATCCCCCGTTAACGTCCATAAAAGCCAGGCGCCCGCCCAGGCGGCCGCCCCGTAAGGGTTCTCTCCAACACCTGTTAATCTTAAACCCAAATAGCACTGCCCTGATAAATTCCATCAGGGTAGATTTGCCGGCTTCATTCATCCCATATATTACAGTAATATTTTTTTCCAGGTCCTCACGCTCCAAGTGCAAATTGCTCAAAATGCCAAATCCGTCCACTTTCAATTCGGACAGGCGCATTATTCATCACCTTCCCAGAGCAGATCCACAGCCAGGTTCCCGGCTATTTCAAGCAACTCATTCAGCTCGTTCTCGCTTGGTGGAGCCAGATACCGTCCGATCCGGGGGTGTTCAATTAAATTTGCCAGCGTCCGCCGCAAAGTTGTCCTTAAATTCTGATCATCCCGTGCCTTCTTCGCCAGGCTCAAAAGATCCCCCAGCAGGGTGTCGTCACCGGCCAACTCAGCCTTGTCCACTTCATCTGCCGTAACAATACGGGTAGATCCAAGCCACACAAAATTTCCATCTTCCACAGGAAGGCGGCTTCTCAGTTCCTGGATAAGGTTTTCCGTATATGAAGCGCGGATAAGGTTCCTGTGCAGGGTTCCCCGGCCGGTTAATATTACGCGCGCCACCACCGGCTGCCCGCCTGAAATTTCTTGGAGATCCAGCAGCCCCTTCTCTAGTTTTTCCAATAATTCCAAATCATTGGCAATATTCTCGATAGACATCCTCACCGTCTCCCACCTGACCGTGGCTGTGGGAACAAATTCTAAGGACACGCTGCGGTTATCAGTAACATTTACCCAATAACAGCCCTTTTCCCCGGTTTCACGCGGATGTCTGCCCTGGGAACACCCCGGATAAGCCACACAAGGTCCGGCCGGGTTGAGGATCGCCCGGCTATGGACGTGACCCAGCGCCCAGTAATCGAAATCTTTAATAATAAGGTCGCTTAATCTGCAAGGGGCATAGTTTTCATACCCTTCCATACAACCGACATTACAATGAAGAAGAGCTATGGCAAAAGGTGCTCCGCTACGTTTGAAGCGGGTAGAATAGTCCTCGCTCACAGCCGGTCCCGGGTAGCTGATGCCGTAAACTCGGGCAATCTCCCGCCCGCTCCGGAGCACCGGCCTGGATTCAACTTCCTGATCAGAAAAAACATGTACCGTCCCGGGGAATTTTAAATCCGCCCGCCACCCAGAGCAGTGATCATGGTTACCATGGACAACAAATGCCGGTATTCCTGCTTCAGCCAACCGGACCAGCCCGTCCCTGAACCTGAGTTGGGCGCGCAAGCTTTTATCAGCAACGTCGTAAATATCCCCCGCCAGCAGCAGAAAGTCAACCTTTCTTCTGATACACAGGTCCACTATATTGTCAAAGGCCTCAAAGGTACAGTTCCTCAGCCTGCGCAGAACCTCTTCAGGAACCCTCCCGCCGGTGGACACAGCCTGCTCAAAGCCCTTGAACTGGCTGTCCAGGTGCAAGTCGGCGGCATGGACAAAAGTAAAACCACCGTTCAAAATTACAGCCCCCCTCCGGCCCACCTGATCACTTGATAATAAGAAAAGTCAGCCCGGCCACAATCACTAACAGGATACCGGCGCCAATATAAAAATGCCTCTTATCAGTTTTAGCCTCTTCACGCTGCCTCAGTAGTTGCTTCTTTTCCGGCGATATATACTTTACCGTTTTCAATTTGGGGCTTCTTCCCGTGGCAAACTCATAGACTTTGCATTGTCCTTGTTTTTTTCCCAACTTTACCACCTCTGTCACGCAATCACAATACTGTCAGATAATTTCATAAAGGACATGGCAAAAATAACCGGTACTTTATTCTATCAAGTGCGCCTATTATTTGCAAATCAACTGACTGCTCAAATATGTCATATTAATAATACGAAGCAGCCATTAATTTATGACAATTATCTCCAAATAACCGTGTTTATTGCCCAATTCAAGCCAAAGCAGCCCGTAATATTTATGAATAAAGATTTTTTTCCTAATCTTGATTAATTAATCTTTTGTCTGCGTATAATAAATTTAAAAAGGGGGTGAAAGAAGATGAAGGCAACTGGAATCGTGCGCCGCATCGACGACCTGGGCAGGGTAGTTATTCCAAAAGAAATTAGGCGGACGATGCGGATCAGGGAAGGAGATCCCCTCGAGATTTTCACCGACAGGGAGGGTGAAGTGATTTTAAAGAAGTACTCACCCATTGGTGAGTTGGGTGAGTTTGCATCAGAATATGCCGATTCCCTAAATGAATCTCTTGGCCACATCTCTTGTATCGCGGATAAAGATTCGATCATAGCCGTAGCGGGCGCCCCGAAAAAGCAATTAATGAATAAGCAGATCGGGAACGTTGTTGAAAATGTGATGGCTGACAGAAAAATGGCAATATTTAACGAACCTTGCTACTTGACTTCCGATGAAGATATTAGTTACAATTCAGCGATAATAGCGCCAATCATCGCTTCTGGTGACGCTGTAGGCGCAGTGATTATCGCCACTAAGGATACCGGCATGCAAATGGGCAACTTGGAAACCAAGCTAGCTGAAACTGCCGCCGGCTTTCTAGCAAAACAAATGGAATCGTAAAACACGACCATAGTAGCATTAATTTTTTTAGGCTTCACCTACAGGCGAAGCCTATTTTTCATGCTAAATATGCCAGGCTAAAAGTAAAGGTCTCTTTCCCCCTTACTAATCCGTTCCAATCTCTGTCCAACTTCTTGCAACACTCCTTTGTTTCCAATTAATTCCATATGTCTGACTATGGTATCTTCCCCGACCCGCCTGGTTTCGGGAGAAGCGTAATCCAGCAAAAATTCTTTAAATGTGAGAACCGCGTTGGGTTGGCAAACATTTTGGATTTGCCCGCTCTTCGCCAGGGGCATGAAGCGATCCCCGGTACGCCCACTACGGTAGCAGGCTGTACAGAAGCTCGGGATATATCCGGAACGGCAGACACTACCGATGACCTCGTCCAGACTGCGGTGGTCTTCCACATTAAATTGGGGGGCCTCTTCTCCTTCACTTACCCCGGTATAGCCTCCGACACCAGTACAGGATCCGGCACTGAGTTGGGAAATCCCAACGTTGAGGAGTTCGTCACGAAACTCGGGGCATTCCCTGGTGGAAATAAGCATTCCCGTATATGGCACCGCCAGTCTGATGACCGCGATAAGCTTCTTGAAATCCACGTCCGGCACCAGGTATGGGAAAGAGTTCAGATCCACACCCGCCGCCGGTTTCATGCGCGGTACTGAAATTGTATGCGGTCCAACCCCGAAGATCTCCTCAAGATGCAAAGCGTGCAGCAGCAATGCCATTACTTCATATTTGTAATCGTACAGGCCAAAAAGCACTCCAAGTCCGACATCATCTATACCGCCTTCCATGGCCCTGTCCATAGCGCAAGTGTGCCAGTCATAATTCGATTTGGGTCCGGAAGGATGCGCTTTAGCGTACGTAGGCCGGTGATAAGTTTCCTGAAAAAGAATATATGTCCCGATTTTCGCTTCTCTGAGTCTTTTATAGTTTTCCAAGCTGGTAGCTGCTATGTTAACATTAACCCTCCTGATGCTGCCGTTATTTTCCTTAACTGAATAGATGGTTTCGATGGCGTCTGTGACATATTCAATCGGGCAATGTTCCGGGTCCTCTCCACATTCCAGCGCCAGGCGCTTGTGGCCCATACCCTCCAGCACCTCAACCTCCCGTACAATTTCCTGCATGGTAAGCCTGCGGCGGCGAAATTTATTGTCCCGCCGGTACCCACAGTAGACACAGTTGTTAACACAGAAATTGCTGATATACAGCGGCGCAAAAAAGACCAGCCGCCGTCCGTAAATATTCTCCTTAATTTCGCTCGCGGTGCGGTAAATCTCTTCTAATAAACTACTGTCGTTCACCTGGAGCAACACCGCTGCTTCTTCAGGAGTAAGGCCTTTTAAAGTTCCCGCTTTATTAATGATCTGTACAACCGCCTCACGGGGCGCAGTTTTCGCTTCTTCAAGAAGTTTAACAATAAGCGCGTCATCAATAAAATCAGCTTTTGCAACCGGCATGCAAATCACTCCTCAATAATATTTTTATATCTCCGGCCAGTTTCTCCGTCCGGGCTTACCGCTGTTTACCTGGCAACAACCGGAGGGCGGACGGGAAAGGCGCCAGCGCCCGCTTCAGGATGCCGTGCATATAGGCTATCAAAACACCGTAATTAACGATGGGCACTTCGGCTCCGGCAGCCAGCGCAATTCTGTGCAGCATTTCTTTCCGGTTAATCATACAGGCGCCGCAGTGGACTATTAATTTATACCGGTCCAGATTTTGAGGCATTTCAATCCCACTGGACCATTTAAAATAAAGTTCGCCACCTACTCTCTGGCGCAGCCAGCGGGGAATTTTCACCGTGCCGATGTCATCCGCCACCCGGTGGTGGGTACAGGCTTCCGCAATTAGCACCCGGTCTCCGGGCTTTAAATCTTCCACCGCGCGGATACCTGACACCAATACATCCAGGTTGCCTTTATAACGGGCAAACAGTATGGAAAATGAGGTCAGCATAACGTCCGGAGGGGTATCGGCGTCAACTTTTAAAAAAGCCTGTGAATCGGTAACCACCAACTTAGGCTTACGGCTCAGGCCTGAAAGAGCCTGCTTTAATTCCCGCTCCTTAACGACCATGGCACAGGCGTCGTTATCCAGGATATCCCTGATAGTCTGGACTTGAGGCAGAATCAGCCTGCCTTTGGGAGCCGCCAGGTCGATAGGGACCACCAGAACCACGGTATCTCCCGGGCTGATTAAGTCACCAATGATCGTCGGGGGCGCCCATTCCTTGGGTACAGACTTAATCATTTCTTTCTTTAAATTATCAATTCCCTGCCTGGTAACCGCGCTTACCGGCACCACCCGGATACCCAACTTTTCTTCAAACTCTTCGGGCGTTACCTCCGGCTTTAAGTCGACCTTATTTAATACCCCCACTACGGGCACGCCCTGTTCCCCGGCTTTTTGAACAAGGTTCAGTTCGTACTCGCCCGCATCCTGCCCGGGGTCAACAACCAGGACCATCAAATCCGCTTTATTAAGGACATCAATCGTCTTTTTAACCCTTAACTCGCCCAACTCACCCACATCGTCTATCCCGGCCGTGTCGATTATTACTACCGGCCCGACAGGCAATATTTCCATTGACTTGTAAACCGGGTCGGTAGTAGTGCCGGGCACTTCGGAAACAATAGCGATCTCCTGGTTGGTCAGGGCGTTGATCAAGCTCGACTTCCCGGCGTTGCGCCTGCCGAAAATTGCGATATGCAGCCTGCTTCCCCGCGGCGTATCATTTAGTCCCCCTACGCTCACCTAAATCACCTTCCCTTTTAAATGCTTGGCCCCGGCAACACCAGGCCCGGTCAACTCGCCCGGAGTAAATATTGCTTCCAGTTCGCCCTCCGTTAACAGGCCTGAATCGATAACTATTTCTCTCAACCGCTTTTTCTCAAGCTTCGCTTTCTTGACCATTTCAGCGGCTGTCTCATATCCAAGATGCGGCGTCAGGGCAGTGATAAAGCCATGGCTTTCTTCCAGCCAGTACCGGCACCTGGCCTCGTCCGCCATTATCCCCCTGATACATTTATCTGTAAAAATATTCGCCGCGCTCTTCAGCAACCCCAGAGACTGAAGCAAATTGTGGGCAATTAGAGGCAGGAAAGCGTTTAACTCCAATTGTCCCGCGGCGGCAGCCATTGCGATTGTCTGGTCGTTTCCCATCACCTGATAGGAGATCTGGATAACCATCTCGGGTATTACCGGATTTACTTTGCCCGGCATAATAGAGGACCCCGGCTGCACTTCCGGCAGACTGATCTCGGCCAGGCCCCCCAACGGGCCGGAAGAAAGGAGTCTCAGGTCCCCGGCGATTTTAGCCAGACTGACCGCCGCCGCCTTTAAGAGACCGGAAACCTCTACAAACACATCAGCGTTTTGGGTAAGATCAACAGTGTTCTCCGACCTTGCCAGCCCGTATCCCGTGATCGCCCTTAATTCCTCAATCACCCTAAAAATATAATTCAGGTCGGCGTTTAAGCCGGTACCCGCCGCCGTTCCCCCCAGGTTGACCTGGCGCAGTCTTTCTTCCACCTTGTACAACCGCCAGCGGTCCCTGGCGATAGCTTCGGCGTAAGCGCTGAATTCCTGTCCCAGCGTTACTGGCACAGCGTCCTGCATTTCGGTGCGCCCCAACTTAAGTATACCGGCAAATTCCGCTTCCTTTTCCTGTAGAGCCGCCTGGAGCCCGGCGAGGGACTCGCTCAGCTCCAAGACCATCCCGATTGCGGCAACCCGCAAGGCGGTGGGATAAACGTCGTTGGTGGATTGAGAGAGGTTTACGTGCTTTAATGGATGCACCAAATGATAATCTCCCTTTTTACCGCCGGTTATCTCAATGGCCCGGTTGGCGATTACCTCGTTTACATTCATATTGGTTGATGTCCCGGCTCCGCCCTGAAACGAGTCTACAATAAACTGGTCAGCCAGTCCGCCGCCGGCCACCTCAGCGGCAGCGGAAGCGATTGCTTCACCAATTTTGTGGTCCAGAAGTCCGGAGTCCATGTTGGCCAGGGCCGCAGCCTGCTTAACCTGCGCCATCGCCCTTATCAATACCGGGTGCACCCTCATTCCGGAAACCGGGAAGTTGCCGGCCGCCCTTACGGTATGAATGCCGTAGTAGACATCCCGGGGCACCTTCATTTCCCCCAGCAGGTCTCTTTCCGTACGATATTCCATCGCGATACCCCCACTTAACTCTTTGACAACCTTTTCGTAACCAGAGCCGTTTTTACCTGCACATTTTTAAGGCTGCCCAATTTTCCGGTCATGGCCCCGATTTCATCAGTTGTCCCGTCAATTATCAGGGAAATGACAGAAAGGTTCCGCTCACGGTACGGTATTCCCATTCTCCCAACGATTATTTCGCCATACTCACTAAGGATACTGTTAATCTTCCGGGCGGCGTTCTCCCGGTCTTCCACCACAATTCCAACAACTCCGATACGTTCATCCAATATCAACACCCCCCCAAAAAAATAACCCTTTTCCCGCAATGCGAAAAAAGGGCGGATAAGCCAATGTCCATCTCCTTGAGAGCAGGGATCCCCTTTTTCGCAGAATTATTGTGCCCCTCAGGTACGGAAAAGCACCATACCCTCAGGTAATATCAAGTTTTATAAACTCATTTTACCGTTATTTAAACTACAAATCAATACCACTGTAAAGGAATTATTAATACTGAAGGGATATTGACAATGAAGCACCCGTTTCCCCTTGACGCCTAAAGCTGTATAATGAGTGTAATTTAGTAATTTTTCCAGTACAGCATGCATTAACGGGGTCCTCAAGCTGAATTTGTGTGGTATAATCAACCAAATTGGCCTGACGTTACAATTTTAGCCGGGAGAAGGATAAAATGCAAGCAGTTCTGGAAGTTCTAAAGACAAAGCCAATTATGGGAAGCAAAGATATATTTATCTTACGTGATTATATTGGCAAAAAATATCCCGACTCAAACATCAATGAACGAGCTAACATTCTCGCAAATGCCGTCCACAGAATAATTGACGGACACCTTCAGGAGTTTAATGATAAATACAGGTTTCAGATTAGAGAGAGCCTATTACGAAAGGCCGTTTCAAAGAATCACTATGCAATTAACAATGATGATATCTTTAAGACTTGTATTGCCATTCATAACCACGAAGAAGATTATACGGAGGCGCTTACCGGATGGGTAAACCGTCAGCAGGAGATCTCTGTCTCCAGAGAGACGCTAACAGATTTTATTAATAAAGTACACCATTTCGCTGGGAACAAGCTGGAACATGATTGGAGCATCATTCTGGAATGCCTGAAAAATTCCGAGTTTGAACCGGAAACAGTCCATCTTCTGCCGAAACTGGATATTTCAAAGACGGTATCCCGGCTGTGGGAGCGGGTTGCCGGGGTTTGCCGGCATGCTTCCGGTGCGGGAGTTATAAAAATAGCTTACCCGGTTATGGCAGTTATCCTGATTATATCTACTGGAATTTTATTTCAACCCCTGCTAAACTTACCGGCATCATTTCCTAAGATGATAGTATCCAAGCTTATGATAGAAAAATCCGGGATAATGAAATCGGCAAAACGTACGGAAATCCTAAAAGCAGATCTGCAATATGGAACTGCAATTCCCAACGGCAAGGCATATAGACCAACAACACAATCGGAAGTCCTTCTTGAAGACTTGCTATATAAAGAAGTCGATGCTTCCAGGTTAAAACAATCACTAATTAATAGAAGTTCGACTCTTGCGGAAGAACCTTATTTATCAGTAATTGTCCAGGCAGCAAAAGAATTTAACGTCAACCCTATTTTTCTTTTCGCTATAGCAGGGCAAGAGCAGTCTTTTGTGCCCAGGCAGGATAGGGATGCCGTCATAATCGCCAACAATCCATTCAATGTTTATCATAGCTGGACTGAATATAATACTAATATTCAAGATTCAGCCAGGATTGCATCAGTAACATTATCAAATTTACTCCGTACAAAACCAGAAACCGTAGACCCCTTAACATGGATCAACCAACATTACAGCGAAGATAACAAATGGCAAATTGGCGTTAGCCGGCTATTTAGAGATTTAAGCAAAGAAGTAGATGAGTGAAAAAGTCAAGAAAAACGCACACCCAAAACATCGGTAGAATGTGGCAAATAGGACCAACCAGGCAGCCCTTGATATGGAGCCTCCAGGCCTGTGTTAGCCTATTTGGGCGGGAGGCCAACGCATAGCGTGGACTCCCCGCGGGCTCCCGGAAACACAGGCCTGGAGGCTCCATATCAAGGGCTGCCGTTGGTTAATCACTAGCCTAACTTATATGGCTAATTCAGTTTCCCTGTTAATTCAAGCCAATTCTTTTCCCAAGAGCGGGGATGATAATGGGGTATCTTTTGCCCAAGCGTCAACCCGTTCCGTATACCTTTCCTGCTAAAACGCGGATAAGGACGGAGCCGCATTGGCTTCTGAGGTTAGCCCTCGCGGCTGTGGAGCGCGTTATGCCGCCGTTTGAATCTGCTCCCGGAAAAACTTTCGTTTAACAAGCGGCGGGAGGTTCTGCTCATTTGACGTATGCCTTCTTTTTCTATTGTAGTAGGTTTCTATCCATTCAAAGATATAATGCCGGACCTCAGCCCTGTTCATCTTATACACTGGCAGGCGATAGATAAACTCTTTTTTCAGGGTGGCAAAAAAGCTCTCCATCCGGGCGTTGTCAAAACAGCTGCCTGTCCGTCCCATGCTCTGTCTGAACCCTTTATGGGCAAGCGTTTCTCTGAATAAGTGAGAGGTAAACTGGCTCCCTCGGTCGGAATGAACAATCAGCCCCCCGGTCTTTCCATAACGTTTTACGGCGCCGTTCAGCGCTGACGCGCATAACTGTGTCTTCATGTTGATGTCCATGGAAAATCCGACAATACAAGCATCAAAACAGTCTAATACGGCGCATAGATAGAGCTTGCCGTCCTGGCATTTCATCTCGGTGATATCGGTCAGCCATTTGGTATTGGGGTTTTCCGATTTGAAATCACCTTTTAATAAATCCTCCGCCGGTAATGCCTTCGGATTTGCTTTGGTAATCCCGTGAGGTTTGCGCCGTTTCTGCAGCAACCCGTACTCGCGGCAAATGAGGTAGCCCTTGCCGTAGCTCGGTTTTAACCTTTCAGATAATGCTTCAATCATGCTTCTTACTCCATATGCGGGATG
>MVRN01000113.1 GCA_002067965.1 Pelotomaculum sp. PtaU1.Bin035 | reverse complement strand
TTACCGCAAAAGGAACACTTCAACTGCCCTTTATCGTTTAACATATTTCCACCTCTTTTACCTTTGCTTCCTGACATCGAACACCTCGTCAATAATACCGTATTCTTTTGCTTGCTGTGCCGACATAAAGAAGTCCCTTTCGGTATCTTGGGTGATTTTTTCCAGACTTTGACCGGTGTGCCTGGAAAGGATTTCATTTAGAATTTCCTTCGTCCGCAAGATTTCTTTTGCATGAATATCGATGTCCGTAGCCTGGCCTTGGACCCCGCCCAGCGGCTGGTGAATCATGACCCTGGCGTAAGGAAGGGCATAACGCTTTCCTTTCGTCCCGGCAGCCAAGAGAAATGATCCCATACTGGCGGCCTGCCCCAGGCAGATAGTCGATACAGGCGGGCGTACATATTGCATGGTATCATAAATAGCCATACCTGCGGTAACCACCCCGCCGGGGGAATTGATGTAAAGGTGGATATCTTTTTCCGGGTCTTCAGCCTCAAGAAAAAGGAATTGGGCAATTACGAGGTTGGCGACGTAATCGTCTACCGGCCCGCCAATA
This sequence comes from Pelotomaculum sp. PtaU1.Bin035, assembly GCA_002067965.1. Lineage (GTDB taxonomy): Bacteria > Bacillota > Desulfotomaculia > Desulfotomaculales > Pelotomaculaceae > MVRN01. The sequence goes on along the minus strand of MVRN01000113.1, from coordinate 2,130 downwards.
AAGATAATCCGGTCTTTTAACAACCTGGAATAAATATCATAAGCCCTTTCACCACGGTTGGTTTGTTCCACAACAATGGGTACGAGAGTCAAATTCGTCGCCTCCTAAAAAAACGATTGTTATTTTTATTCCCAACCTTTGCTTTTTCATGATGCTTTTATATAACTATTCTGTAGCCTGCTTGTTGGTGTCCTCAATAATTTTCGCATTATCCACTAAAAATTGAAAAGATTTCTCTTTAATTATATTCTCTGTAATAAAATCAAGGCTCCCTTCACTTTCGAGCGACTTACGGAACTCCTCGGGGTCTTGGCGATAAATCAAGGCAACTTTCTCTATTTCCGTTCTTATATCCTCTTCGGTTGCCATAATTTCTTCGGCTTTTGTAATTGATTCCATCACCAGTGCGGTCTTAATTGTCCTCTCGGCATCCGGCCGCATTCTTTCTCTCATTTCCTCTTCTGAAGATTTGGTATACTTGATGTAATCATCCATGGAAACACCCTGGTTTGCCAGGCTTTTCCCCATATTGGCAAACATTTCCCTCATTTGTTGCTCGATCATGCTTTCAGGAATTTCAGCCTCAGCGTTGTCGACAGCTTTATCAAGGAGTTCCCGCCTGAACTGTAAATTGGACCTGTTTTCCGCAGCTTGTATTAATTTATTCCTGAGGTCGTCTTTAAATTCCTGCAGGGTATCAAACTCGCTGACGTCCTTGGCAAACTCATCGTCCAACGGCGCTAGTTCCTTCCTCTTTATCCCTTTGAGCATAACGGTAAAGACCGCGTCTTTACCGGCCAGTTCTTCAGCCCGGTATTGTTCGGGAAAAGTCACCTGGATATCTTTGGTTTCACCGATAGACATGCCAATTACCTGATCTTCAAATCCTTGAATAAAGGAGCCGGAACCAATTTCCAGGGAATAATCCTCGCCTTCCCCTCCATTAAAAGGAACACCGTCAATTTTCCCCAGAAAGTCAACAACGGCAATATCACCTTTCTCTACGATGCCTTCTTCCAAAGTCAGCAGTTTGGCATGGCCGTTTTGCAGTCGCTCCAACTCTTTCCGTACATCTTCTTCAGTAATCTCAAAATTCTGTTTTACCACTTCGAGCCCTTTATACTGGCCAAGCTTTACTTCCGGTTTAACTTGAACAGTGGCTTTAAACACAACCGGCTTACCCTCTTCAGCCTGTACTATTTCAACCTGCGGCTTCTCAATCGGCTCTATCCCGGTATCTTTTACCGCTTCGAGATAGGCTTCAGGCACCAACGTTTCCATCGCTTCTTCATATAGAGCTTCTCTCCCGATATAACGCTCAAGGATAGGGCGCGGTGTTTTACCCTTGCGAAAACCCGGTATATTCACGTTTTTTACTATTTTGCGGTAGGCTTTGTTTACAGCTTGCGAAAACAGTTCGGCATCAACCTCAACTTCAAGAAGAACAGTGTTCTTTTCTATCCTTTCCGCGCTAGCTTTCATATATGCTCCTCCTTAAATGGTTTGATTATAATAGTTAATAGCTATTTAGAAAAGTCACACCCTCTCCATTAATACTAACTGCCACAAAATCCCTATGGATCTATTTTAACCACTTTAATAAGATATTCTACGAAAGCCATGATATTTCCTTCATAAACAAATTGAAAACCAAGGCATACAATAGCCCTGGCACCAATCTTTGTCCTAATTACCGGTGGGGCTTATTTCCCGTCGCGCCGCTGCAAGCAAACTTCCGCAATAATTACCAACAGTTGGTGGTTAAAATGTTAATTTCAATTATATCCGTACAGTCAAAAATTATCAACAAGAAAAACTAATTTCTTTGTCCACTGACAATAACGGCCTCAACCTTCCGGCCAAAAATAATTTCATAGTTTACCCGCCGCATATTCCTTGACAATACCTTTGTTATTTGTTAACATATCTTTTGCAGACTGCTGTAGAGCAATGGAAAAATCTAATAACATGGTGGGTATAGCTCAGTTGGTTAGAGCACCAGATTGTGGCTCTGGGGGTCGTGGGTTCGAGTCCCATTACCCACCCCATTGACATTGGGGCGTCGCCAAGCGGTAAGGCACCGGTCTTTGGAACCGGCATTTCGTTGGTTCGAATCCAGCCGCCCCAGCC
>MVRN01000112.1 GCA_002067965.1 Pelotomaculum sp. PtaU1.Bin035 | reverse complement strand
CAAGAGCAACTTTTATAAACTTTGCCGAATCTACATGTTTATATCATTCGTTTTTTAACATTTTGCAATTGGCTCCGTTATGATTTGTCCCAAATGCAAGTCGAAATATGAAAAGGAATTTACGGTATGCTCAAAATGCAAGAGTCAACTAGTTCATAAATTACCAAAACAGATCATTTCAAAAAAGAAATACAGATTCAAGAAACGTCTTCATCCTAGTAAATACCTTAACGATTTAGATGAATGGGGTAAACACCAATACAATCCAGGCTACTGGACAGGGGGGAATATACCACCTGATCTAAAATATGGAGGGAAACCCATAGGAGTAATTCTTCTGCTATTAGGCGTTTTTTCACTTATTTTATCAGGAAGTTCCCTATTCGAATCCGACATTAAACATTTAACAGATATATTGGAAATTATCCCCAACTTGACGCTGGGTGGATTAATAGGAATCATCATGATCTTAGCAGGAATCAGTAAATTAAAGAACACCGATAGATAAATTTTACTTCGCTTACCTTGTTTTGGAGGGGACAATGTACCTGCCCCCTTGTCCTTGTCCGGGACATGAAAAATGCCTGGCTATAACAGCCAAGCATTTGCTCTATAAATTCAGTATTTTAATGAAATTTCCGTTTTCTAGCCGCTTCCGACTTCTTCTTCCTCTTAACACTAGGTTTTTCGTAATGTTCGTGTTTCCTCGCTTCGGCCAATACGCCAGCTTTTTGGCAGGACCTTTTGAAGCGCCGGAGGGCACTGTCCAGTGTTTCATTCTTGCCAACTTTTACTTCCGCCACTATACTTTCCCTCCCTCCGCCAAAACCATAGAGCCGCAATCTTTATCTATGCGCAGTAATATCTTGCTATGCATAAAAATACTTTATCATTATACAGCAGCCCCTGTTAGCAGTCAACAAGTGTTTTTCAAAGATAACTATTAATTGCCATTTTGACTTCCGATTAGCCGGGAGGCCATTTAAACGGTCTTCCTGCCATTAGGTGGTAGTGAATATGCATCACAAGCTGCTCCGCATCACGGCCACAATTGCTTACCAGCCGAAAACCACGGTCAAACATGCCCAGCTCCCTGGCAACGCGACCTGCCGCCAGCTGGATTTGGCCCATTATTTCAGCATCTTCTTCCTTTAAGTCGAAGAAGGTGGGAATATGCTTTTTCGGAATCAACAGTAGGTGGACAGGCGCTTCAGGTTTTATGTCTTTAAAAGCTACAACATAATCATCTTCATAAACAATCTCCGCAGGTATCTCTTTGTTTACGATTTTACAGAAAATGCAGTCCTGCACTTTTCCACCTCCTCCCATGAAGGACTAAATATAATTAAGGTATTCTATTCAACATCCTGGAAATAAATCCTGCCGTTCTCTCTGAAAATTAATTAAACTAATTTATTTCCTGCAGCAGCCTGCGGGCTTATAACGCTGCTCATATTCGCCCCGTAGAATTGTCCGGGCTCTAAACTACTATCCCTTCCAGGATAGCTCCCCTTGCCTTATCCGCCCTCACCGTCACTATCTCCCCGCAAAGCCCTTCGTGCCCGGGAAAGACTACCCGGACGTAGTTGCGGGTGAGGCCTTCGTAAAACCCTTCTTCCTCCTGAAAACGCTGTTCTACAAGTACTTCCAGGTCCTTATGCAACATCGAATTAGCAAAACCAGCCGAAAGCTTTTTACCCAGTCCGATCAGTATGCGGCTGCGCTCTTCTTTAGCCTGCGGCTCGACCTGATCCGGAAATCCTGCTGCCGGCGTGCCCTGCCGGGGCGAAAATTTGAAAACATGCAGCCCGCTAAAGGATGTTTTTTTGATAAATTGATATGTGTTTTCAAAATGCTCGCTTGTTTCCCCCGGAAAACCAACCATTACATCAGTAGTCAAGCCAAGCCCTGCAATGTTTTCCCGCAAAACATCAACCAGGCGGGTATATTCCCAGGCGGTGTAGCGCCGTACCATCCTTTTCAACACATGATCGTCGCCGCTCTGGAGCGGCACATGCAGATGGCGGCAAAAAGCAGGACAACCTGACAAGGTTTCTACCAGTTCGAGTGTGATATCATTTGGTTCGATAGAACTCAAACGCATCCTCGACAGGCCGGGTATTTCTGCCAGCCGGTTTAACAGGCCCGCCAGGGTAATGTCCCCATCCAGATCACGCCCGTATGCGCCGGTATGGATACCTGTAAGAACGATTTCTTTATACCCCGCCGCCACAAGCTCATTCGCCATTTCCAGTACTTTTTCCGGCTTTCTGCTGCGCGACGGCCCCCTGGCCCGCGGGACGATACAATATGCGCAAATATTGTCGCAACCGTCCTGGATCTTTAAAAAAGCACGCGCTCTCCCCTGGACGGGCAGTGATGAGATTTCTTCAAACTCATCATTATCTTCATAGCTACGAACTGCGTTTACCTGACCCTTGCCCTTAAATGCCGTTTCCACCAGGTCTACCAGCTTCACCCGGTCCCTGGTGCCCACTACCAGGTCCACGCCCGGTATCTCCAGTACCTTCCCAGGGGAGGTTTGGGCATAGCAACCGGTCACAGCGATTAACGCTTCAGGGTTGGCCCTGGCTGCACGGCGGATCAACTGCCTGGATTTGCGATCACCAAGGTGAGTTACCGTACAGGTATTTATTATGTAAACATCGGCTTTATCTTCAAATTCCACTATCCGGTAGCCACGCTCCCGGAAGAGCCCGGCCAAAGAAGCAGACTCGTACTGGTTGACCTTACACCCCAGGGTGGATACAGCCACACGCCTATTCGCCATCTTATTATCCTCCAAGATCGCCCCACTGGTACAGGACCACCGACAAAACTGCCAGGCCTGCCGTTTCGGTACGCAGGATACGCGGCCCCAGGGTAACCGGGCAGACACCGTGGAACCGGGCGCGTTCCACTTCTGCGCGGGTAAATCCCCCCTCCGGGCCGATAAAGATATATATTTCTTCTGGCGCCGGATTACGGTGAAAAAACTCTCTCAAGGATCCGGTGATTTCTTCTTCCCATGGAATCAGCGCCGCAACCCCTGGCGGGAGGGCGGCTAACGCCTGTTCCCAGCTTGTTGGCTCACTTATTTCAGGTACGTCAGGACGCCGGCACTGTTTTGCCGCTTCCAGGGCGATCCGCTGCCAGCGTTCCCGGCGCCGCAGTGGCTTATCTCCTTCCAGCTTTACCACAACACGCTCGCATAAAAGCGGAATCACCTTGCTTAGTCCTAGCTCGGTCCCCTTCTGTATGATTAAATCCATCTTATCGCCTTTAGGGATCCCCTGTACTAAAGTAACTTTAAAAGACGGCACGGCTGTACCGGGCAGTTCCTTATTGATGGTACAAGTAACTTTATCCCTGCCGACCTCTTTGATTACCGCCAGATAAGTTTTCCCCCGGCCGTCCAGCACAGTGAGGCTTTCACCAGCACCCATGCGGAGTACTTTAGCTAAATGGACAACATCCGGCCCCTTCAGGTATACCCGGCCACCATCAATTTGTTCCGGTGAAACAAAGAAACGGGGACGACCTATATGGAGTGAACTAAGATTATCCTTCATCTTTAATTTTTTCTCCTACAAGAGCTACCCACTGGCCTTCGTCCAATTGCTCGCGGATCGCCAGCCCGGCTGATTCCATAGCGGAGCGGACCTCTTGAGCCCGGCTGCTGACAATCCCCGATGTGATAAACAGGCCGCCTGCAACCAACGCTCTTGACGCGTCCGGGGCAAATCCGGCAATCACACTTGTGATAATATTAGATACCACCAGGTCGGCTTGACCTTCAACCAGATCCAGCAGGTTGCCATGCACAACCTGTACCACCCCCGCAACCTGGTTCCTTTCAACATTTTCGGAAGCAACCCGGCAGGCCACCGCATCCAGGTCCACAGCCACCACCCGTCCGGCACCCAGCCTGGCGGCAGCTACCGCCAAGATGCCCGAGCCGGTGCCCACATCGTATACGGTAGCTCCGCTGCGGACATACGCTTCCAGCAGGCGCAGACAAAGCGAGGTAGTGGTATGTGTACCGCAGCCAAAAGCCATGCCGGGATCCATCTCAATAACCAGGTCGCCATCTTTGCAGCGCCATTCCTCCCAGGAGGGTTTGATCACCAGCCTTCCAAGACGCAACGGCTTGTAGTAAGCGCGCCAGGCGTTGGCCCAGTCTTCATCCGCAACCATGCGTGTGCATACCTGCGGCGCTGAACTAAGCGGCAGGCGTCCCAGCGCTTCGCAAAAAGCGCTGAGACGGAACTCCAAATTCGTATCCGCCGGGAAATAACCTTTAACAACAGGTACACTAGTCTTAGATACTTTTTCAGAAACTGCCCACTCGTCGGGATGAAACTCCGCGGCATATCTAATTAGAACAGCCGGGTCTTCAATAATTACCCCACCAGTTCCCATTTCTTCAAATAATTCGGCGACCGGTTCCAACCCTTCGGGAATAGTCAGAACGGTAATTTCCATCCAGTCCACGAGTAATCTCCTTTGTTATTTTAACCCATAAAGGCATCTTTCATTTTCTCAAAAAAACTTTTATCACCTGGACCGTGCGGGCGGTCGCTTTCCAGGCGGGAAAATTCTTTTAAGAGTTCCTTTTGCTTATCGCTTAGTTTTACCGGAGTAACAACTTTAACCTTAACATGTTGATCTCCCTGCCCGTATCCGTTCAGGTGAGGAATCCCCTTGCCTTTCAACCGGAAAACGGTACCGGTTTGAGTACCCTCGGGGACTTTTAACTTAACTTTGCCTTCCAGCGTCGGCACTTCTAATTCTTCGCCAATAGTTGCCTGGACAAATGAAATTGGTATTTCACAAATTAAATCATCGCCTTCCCGTTGGAAAAAGCGGTGCGGCTTGACATGGATATAAACATAAAGATCACCGGGCGAACCGCCGCGTACTCCGGCTTCACCTTCACCCGCGAGCCGGAGGCGGGAACCATTATCCACCCCTGGAGGCACATTGACCTTAATATTGCGCGTTTTGCGCACCTGGCCGGCACCACGGCAGGTAGGGCATGGCTTCTCAATGATCTTGCCGGTGCCACGGCAGCGTTCACAAGTACGTGATTGGACAACACGCCCGAAAGGAGTACTCTGCGCAAATTGCATCTGGCCGGTGCCACCGCACGCCAAGCAGGTCTGGGGCTTGCTGCCGGCGGCTGCCCGGCTGCCCCCACAGGTACCGCATGTCTCAATTCGCGGCACTTTTATCTCACGTTCCAGGCCAAATGCCGCTTCATTTAAACTTATCTCCATATCCGACCGGATATCGGAACCTCTCTCCGGTCCGGTATGCTTGCGTCCGCCGCCCCCAAAAAACATTTCGAAGATATCTCCAAGGCCGCCCATATCGCCGAATCCGCCGCCGAACCCCCCGAATCCTCCAAAGCCCTGCCCGTTGGCATCAGCGTGGCCAAAGCGATCATAATTAGCCCTTTTTTCCGGATCACACAAGACAACATAGGCCTCGTTAATCTCCTTGAATTTGGCCTCGGCGTCATGGTCACCCGGATTGGCGTCCGGATGGTACTGGCGTGCCAGTTTACGGTAAGCTTTTTTTATTTCATCAACGCTCGCGCCCCGGGATACACCAAGCACCTCATAGTAGTCGCGCTTTGCCATCTATCCACCACCTTATTAATAAAAACAAAGCAAAGGGGAACAGTAATTCCCCTTAAAGGTTTCTGTATTATTTTATATTCGCTGTTTTTATTTATCTTCCTTTACTTCAAAATCGGCGTCAACAACATTATCTCTGCCGTCCTGGTTAGCACCGCCAGCCTGACCGGCGCCGCAAGTCCCGTCCGCGCAGCCCTGATCCTGGCCGGTTTTCTGGTACATCGCTGCTGTCAGCTCATACAACGGGCCGGTAATAGCCTCCAGTTTTGCCTTAATGGACTCAACACCGCCACTCTTTATGGCCTCTTTTAATTCGTCGGTAGCCTTCTGTAATTTTTCAACAGCAGCGGCATCCGCCTTGTCCTTGAAGTCTTTAATTGTCTTCTCAGCCTGGTAAACCATACTGTCAGCCTGGTTACGGGTCTCTACTTCTTCCTTGCGCTTGCTGTCTTCCGCGGCATGCATTTCGGCCGCCTTAACCATTTGTTCGATATCCTTATCACTCAGGTTAGTGGAAGCAGTGATGGTCATGCTTTGCTCCTTGCCAGTACCCATATCCTTGGCGGAAACATTAACGATGCCGTTAACATCAATGTCAAATTTGACTTCGATTTGCGGTATGCCTCTTGGCGCAGGCGGTATGCCGGTGAGAGTAAAGCGGCCCAGTGTCTTGTTATCTCCCGCCATCTGGCGCTCACCTTGGAGCACATGTATCTCAACGGAAGTCTGGCCGTCCGCCGCAGTGGAGAAGATCTGGCTCTTTGCGGTCGGGATAGTGGTATTGCGTTCAATGAGCCTGGTAAATACTCCACCGAGGGTTTCAATACCTAATGAAAGCGGCGTTACATCCAGCAGCAGCACATCCTTGACCTCTCCGCCCAGGACCCCGCCCTGGATGGCGGCGCCTATCGAAACACATTCGTCAGGGTTAATCCCTTTATGCGGCTCCTTGCCCAAAAACTTGCGGATAGCTTCCTGAACTGCGGGCATCCTGGTAGCACCGCCCACCAGAAGGATCTTGTCGATGTCCTTTGGTTGCAGGCCAGCGTCGGAAAGCGCCTGGCGGGTAGGGTTCATAGTCATTTCGATCAGGTCGGCTGTCAGTTCCTCAAACTTAGCCCTGGTCAAATTGAGATCCAGGTGTTTAGGTCCGCTGGCGTCGGCTGTAATAAATGGCAGGTTGATATTGCTGGTGGCTACGCCGGAAAGCTCGATTTTCGCTTTCTCAGCCGCTTCTCTCAGACGCTGCATAGCCATTTTGTCATTGCGCAAGTCAATTCCCGAATCTTTTTTAAACTCCTCCGCAAGGTAGTCAACAATTCTTTGGTCGAAATCATCTCCACCCAGACGGTTGTTCCCACTGGTTGCCTTTACCTCAAAAACGCCTTCTCCAAGGTCCAGTATTGAAACGTCGAAGGTACCGCCGCCAAGGTCAAATACCAGCACGGTCTGTTCCTCACCTTTATCCAGACCATAAGCGAGCGCGGCAGCCGTTGGTTCGTTGATAATCCTGAGGACTTCCAAACCGGCAATTTTACCGGCGTCCTTAGTCGCCTGGCGCTGGGAATCACTAAAATAAGCGGGGACTGTGATCACAGCCTTTTCAACCTTACCGCCCAGATAGGCCTCAGCTTCGGATTTCATCTTCTGTAGGATCATCGCCGAAATTTCTTGAGGGGTGTAGTTTTTGCCGTCAATATTTACCTTGTGGTCAGTGCCCATATATCGTTTAATTGAGCTGACAGTGCGTTCCGGGTTGCTGACAGCCTGCCGTTTTGCCACCTGTCCCACCAGCCGTTCGCCGGACTTGGAAAAACCTACTACAGACGGGGTAGTTCTGGCCCCTTCAGCGTTAGGGATAACTACCGCTTCGCCGCCTTCCATTACCGCCACACAGGAGTTGGTGGTACCCAGATCAATTCCTATTATCTTAGACATATCAAAATTTTACCTCCTGTTTATTTTAGTATATAAATTAAGTTTTATGATGATTTAGCAACCTTGACCATAGCCGGCCGGATTACCTTGTCCTTCAAACAATAACCGCGCCGGAATTCTTCAATAACCGTGTTGTCAGGATGTTCGGCAGATTCTGCCTGAAGCACCGCCTCATGCCAAGCCGGGTCAAACGTTTCACCAACAGACGGAACCGGCTTTAACCCTTCATCAGCCAGAATATCTTGAAGCTGCCGGCAAATCATTTCCACCCCGGACTTGAAACTTTCAATGGATTCACTTTCCGCAGACAGCGCCCTTTCAAAATTGTCGAGAACCGGCAGCAAAGCTAATATCAACTGCTCGGAGGCGTATTTATAAAAATCTTCTTTCTCCTGGCGGGTCCGCCGCCTATAGTTTTCATAGTCAGCCTGAATCCTGACCATGCGGTTGTAATAATCATCAGCAAGGGCTTTTTGCTCCGCAAGCTGTGACTGTAGAACAGACAGTTCTGTCTCTTCAACTATTATGTCCTCGTCAACTTCAGGTTCTTCCGATAAGGTTCCGTTTCCGGTACCATTTTGCTTGATTTCATCCGGCTGATTCGTTGTTGCCTCATTGTTCACGCCATTATCACCTCGCAAAAAATATCTAACCAACATCTTTATTCTGGAGTTCTTTTTCTTCCCGCTTTTTTATTATCGTGTCTATCCTCAAAATTGCCTCAGCTACTTCTCCGGCTGCTTTAAGAGCGTAGGTCTTAACATTAGCCGGGTCAACAATACCTAAACCGTACATATCGGCAACCTGCCCGCTGTCACAATCGACAGCCAGGGAATATTTGCCCGTTTCCACCTGGGCGGCAATTACATCGCCAAGCTTTTCCAGAGGGTTGAAACCGGCATTGGCCACGATTTGCGCCATAGGCCGCTTCAGAGCTTCTACCACGCAGTCCACACCGTAAGCAGCCATCCCGCGGATACCTTCTCTCACCTTTTCCACCTCGCGCGCTACCGCCAGTTCCAGGGAACCTCCCCCTGGAACCACACCGCCTTTTACCGCTGACTGGACTGATGATGCCGCGTCTTTGGCTATGCGTTCTCTTTCGCCCACTACCTCGGACGTAGCCGCACCCACCAGCACAGTGGCCATCGGCTTGCCTTTTCCACCCAAAACCCAAACCTGCTCAAGCTTTTCTTCGCTGCGCACCTTATCAGCCTTGCCCAAATACTTTTCCAACTCAGCAGCCGCCTTTTTCAAACCGGTACGCTTGATCATCCTCGCACCTGTAAGTTCGGCTGTCTTACGCAGTTCCTTGTTGGCTACCCGCTGGATCACCATTATTCCTTCATCCGTAAGGACTTCTTCAGCCCCGTCGTCTACCCCGCGGTCAACCAGGACTAACCCCACCCCCAGGCCGGCTATTTTTTGCAGATTCTCTTTAAACTCAGCCTGTAGTTGCAGGTAACGGTTAAATCCACTCTCTGTTCCCAACGCTTCGTCATCAATTTCCTCCGGTTCGAGAGCATCATCAATAACCAGTACTTTAACCTGCTCCAATTCTTTTGGCATCTGGCGGTTCATACGCTCTTTGTTTATAATAACACCCAAAAAAACCTGGTTTTCCGCCCCTTCCTCGGCGACTATCGTGTCGGAAAACTTAAAAGACGCGTCTCTCAGTTTTTCTTCGCCGATTAATAACGCCGCCTGTACTACCAAGTCGGCTATATCCGCATGGTCACGGCCGGCCACCAGCCCTACCTGACGGACCACCGGGTCATCCAGGCTATTTAGCGGGCGGGCATGCCCGCGCATAGCTTCAAGTGCCTTTTTCAAGCCGACCCGCAGCCCCTCAATCACCCGCGCTACCGGCACACCCTTGGCCACCTGCTCGACTCCGGCGCCGACCAGTGCTCCGGCCATCACCGTAGCCGTGGTGGTACCGTCTCCGATCTCCTCCTGTTGCGCTTTCGCAATGTTAATTAACATTCTGGCAGCGGGGTGATTGGCTTCCATCATAGTAAGTATCGTTACGCCGTCGTTTGTGATAACCACCTCGCCAAATTTATCAACCAGCATGGTGTCAAGACCCTTGGGCCCCAATGTCCCTTCCACCGCTGACGCGATAGCCCGGATGGCATTGGCGTTAGTAATCAAGGCAGCCAGCCTCTCGTCTACTTCGGAACCGGAAATAGCTTCTTTTTTCAGACTCAAATATGGCTCCCCCTCACTTCCTCCAGCCCCGGATCATCCGTTCCAGAGTCTGGGAAAGGTATTTTGTCATATAGTCCACTACACTTACCACTTTGGCATACTCCATCCGTGTTGGGCCCAGTACTCCGATAGAACCCATTTTGCGGCCACAGACCGAATAAGGAGCGGTGATCATGCTGCACTCCTTAATATCCCACTGGTCAATTTCACCGCCAATACGCACGGTCACGCCCTCAGTCCGGTCCCCGCCGGCCAGGAGGTCGCAGAGCAGCTTTTCTTGTTCCATAATACTTAGCAATGTCTTAATCTTTTCCACGTTGTGAAATTCTGGTTGGTTTAACATATTAAATACCCCGCCGAGGTAAATTTTATCCTCGGTCTCAAGCGACAGACTATCCTGGAACAATTCCATGACCATGTCAAGAATATGTTCATGTCTGGCAAGTTCCAAATAAATTTCTTTTATCAAAGTAAGCTTTATGCTTCTCATCGTCAGGCCTTGAAGCTTGGCATTCAATACTCTGGATATAGTTTCCATGTCCAGAGAGGTTATACTTTCCGGCACTTCAATCATCCTGTGTTGAACAGCGCCGTTATCCATAACAGCGATCACCATCGCTTGAGATTGCTGCATAAAAACAATCTGGATATGCTTGAATCTACTTATTCCAACCCGCGGTGTCAGCACCATAGCGGTATAATGGGTTAACTTGGAAAGAAGCTGGCCGGTTTTATGAATCACCTGTCCGATATCTCTTACCTTGGCCTCGTACTCCCTCCGGATCAACTCCTCTTCTTCCCTGGATAACTCCTGTTTCCTCATTAAATAATCGACGTAATATCGATAACCCCGCTCGGACGGGATACGGCCCGCTGAAGTATAGGGCTGTTCAATAAACCCCTGCTCCTCCAGATCCGCCATCTCATTACGTATCGTAGCCGGGCTGACCCCGAGCCGGTATTTTTTTGCTATAGTCCGGGAACCAACCGGTTCAGCAGTATCGATATAGTCATGAACGATAGCCAGAAGCACCTTTTGCTTGCGGTCGTCCATTATACTGGACCCCTTTCTTGTTAGCACTCTATGTCATTGAGTGCTAACAACCTCTAAATAAAAAATAGCACTAGTCAAATAAATTGTCAAGGGAATTGTAGAAAAGGTTTGAAAAATTTTACTGAAATAATTTTTCCATTATTTACACCGGAAGATTCATAGCTATATAAACTCCATAAAAACCACATTGGCTACCGGCAGGCCTTTCGAAGTAAGACGCAGATATCCCCCGGCAACTTCTACCAGACCCGCTTCTTTCAACAAAACGATTTCCTTGCCATATACATCCTCTATCCGCCGGCCGAACCGCCGGTAAAAAGCTGCCAAATCAATTCCTTTGAGCAACCGCAAGCCGAGAAACACAGTCTCAGACATTTCAACCGTAACTGATCCGTCCTCCCTGGCGGCAACCGGCATTTCCCCCCGCGAAAGGCGGCCGGCGTAGCCAACAAGAGTTGTCTCATTAGCAAAACGCTCACCTCGCAAGTAAGAGTGCGCCCCTGGCCCGAGGCCAAGGTAGGGTTGATTCAACCAGTAGCCGAGGTTGTGGGCCGATTTCCTATCCGGCCGGGCAAAGTTGGAAATCTCATAGTGAACATAGCCCCGGCTGGTTAAATAACGTATGGCCGCCTGGTACATAAAAAGCTCCAGCTCTTCGGAACAAAGCTGGAGTTCGCGCCGGGCCACCGCCCGTTCCATAGGAGTTCCTTCTTCCAGTTGCAGCCCGTAAACCGATATATGTTCCGGACTCAAACTGACAACCCCGCTTAATGTTTCCAGCCAGTCCTCTCCGGTCTGGCCCGGGATTCCAAAAATTAAGTCCATGTTTAAATTTTCGAATCCCGCCTCTCTGGCGGCACTAACAGCTTCCAAAGTCTCCGCGGTGGTATGGATACGGCCAAGCCGATCCAGCAGGCAGTCTTGGAAGGCCTGCACTCCCAGGCTGACGCGGTTTGCCCCCGCTTGCCGCAATTCAAAAAGCGACTGCCGGTCAACCGTACCCGGGTTGGCCTCAATGGTTACTTCACATCCGGGCAACCAATGAAAGGACTCCCGCACATTATTTATGATCGCCTTTAATTTCTGGACAGGCAGACAAGTAGGGGTCCCGCCGCCGATAAAAATACTCGAGAGGCTTTTTTCTCTGGGCGACAGGGCGGCGCTGTACAGCTTAATTTCCTGCAGTAATGAGTCAAAATAGGCATTGGCAGCTGTTTCTGAATATATGTAAGAAGTAAAGTTACAATAGCGGCACTTTTTTACGCAAAAGGGAACGTGAATGTAAAGACGTATGTCCATTCACCCTTTCACTTTTTATCAACGCTTAATACTGCCATAAACGCTTCTTGTGGTATTTCAACATTACCAACCTGTTTCATCCGCTTTTTGCCTTCCTTTTGTTTTTCCAGTAGTTTGCGCTTGCGCGTGATATCTCCACCATAACACTTGGCCAGGACATTTTTGCGGATCGCTTTCACCGTTTCCCGCGCGATAATATGGTTGCCGATGGCGGATTGAATCGGGATCTCAAAGAGATGGCGAGGAATTAGACTCCGCAGCTTTTCTACCAACTGGCGACCCCGGCTGTACGCCTTGTCGCGGTGAATGATTACAGATAAAGCGTCCAGTACTTCCCCGGCGATAATGATATCCAGTTTGACCAGGTTGGACTCCCTATATCCGGACAATTCGTAATCAAGAGAGGCGTAACCCTTCGTCCGCGACTTGAGTTGGTCAAAGAAATCGTAGATAATTTCGCTGAGCGGCAGGTCATAAGTTAAGATGACCCGGCCGGCGCTCATGTATTCCATATCGGAAAAGGTACCCCGTCGCTCCTGGCACAATTCCATTACCGCTCCTACAAAATCTTTTGGACACATGACGATTGCCTTGACAAAAGGTTCCTCAATTAATTCTACTTTGCCGGCCGGCGGCAATTTGCTCGGGCTGTCGATTTCAATTATTTCCCCGGCAGAAGTGGTAACCCGGTAGACCACGTTGGGAGCGGTAGTAATCAAGGCCAAGCCGTACTCGCGCTCAAGCCGCTCCTGAACGATCTCCATGTGCAGAAGGCCCAGGAAGCCGCAGCGAAAACCGAATCCCAACGCCTCTGAAGTCTCCGGCTCATATATTAAGGAAGCGTCGTTTAGCTTGAGCTTTTCCATGGCGTCTCTCAACTCGTCGTATTGCACATTATCAACGGGATACAGACCGCAGTAAACCATTGGAGTAACTTTGCGGTAGCCGGGCAGTGGCACGGCGGCCGGTTGCCGCGCGTCGGTAATTGTATCCCCTACCCGGCAATCCTTAACATTTTTGATGCTGGCGGCGATAAAACCAACCTCTCCGGTGCGCAATACACCTACAGACGTTAGGGCCGGGCGGAAAATACCCACCTCATTCACCTCAAACTCCTTGCCGGTGGCCATCATTTTAATCTGCATGCCGTTTGACACGGTACCTTCCATGACACGGATATAAGCGATGACTCCCTTATAAGAGTCATAGTGAGAATCAAATACCAGCGCCCTCAAGGGCGCCTGGACCTGTCCTCCGGGCGGGGGGATTTTAGCCACAATCTGTTCAAGAATATCTTCAACCCCGATCCCGTTTTTGGCAGAGGCCACCACGGCCTCCGAAGTATCCAGGCCAATCACATCTTCGATTTCTTGTTTTACTCTTGCCGGTTCCGCGCTGGGCAGGTCGATCTTATTAATAATCAGGATCATTTCCAGGTTGTGATCCAGAGCCAGATATACATTGGCCAAGGTCTGGGCTTCAATTCCCTGGGCTGCGTCCACTACCAGCAATGCTCCTTCACAAGCGGCCAAGCTGCGGGATACTTCGTAAGAGAAGTCCACGTGGCCCGGAGTGTCAATCAGGTTCAACTGGTATTCCAGACCGTCCCTGGCCCGGTAGTTTAAGCGCACGGCCTGCATCTTGATGGTAATGCCCCGCTCACGCTCCAGATCCATTTGGTCCAGCACTTGGTTGGTCATTTCCCTCTCGCTTAAAGCGCCGGTATATTCAAGGAGCCTGTCCGCCAGGGTCGACTTGCCGTGATCAATATGTGCGATTATGCAAAAATTGCGAATTTTATCCTTCACCCACTCCATCAGATGGTTTCACTCCTAACTGTTTAAAAAACAACTGTATTATTATATCACTGCAGGAAGTGGGTATCAATCACTAAGGCCTACCCTATAAACAAAGAAAAGCCCCATATTATTTCTACATTCGTGATCGGTTTACCAATTATGGCAATAAATAACAGTTAATAAATTACAATAATAGCCGAAATAAATAGCTCCATATAATTCCACTGCTGGTAACACGAATTACTTTGGTTCGTAAGATGTCCAGGGATCAATCAATCTGTCTCGATTAACATTGGGGTCTA
>MVRN01000111.1 GCA_002067965.1 Pelotomaculum sp. PtaU1.Bin035 | reverse complement strand
AGCTATTTATTTCGGCTATTATTGTAATTTATTAACTGTTGCTAATTACCATAATTGGTAAACCGATCACGAATGATATAATGTGTACGCAAGTCAAGGATATAGCGATTATGATGCAGCCAACAAAGCTTTTTCTGATACAGTTGTATATATTCCCTATTTAAAATATCAATTGGTTACAATTTGTAAATCTAGTTATTCATTTTTTAAATCGTATTTTTACGCATCTAACATCATGGATTTACATAATAACTGCTATGGTAGGGCTTATTATTCAAAAATGCCGAACGAAGGGTACAGAACAGCTTTCTATACCGCTAAAGGTAACAATGAATTAATTTTATCTGAAAGCTCAGTAGGTGATTATCAATACAAGTATGTATGGCAAAGCCAGTGGTATACTTATTAAACTTGTTCTCATCAAATAGGATAATGCCAAACCAATTATCATAGCATTATCTAACCATGATTTTTTATCCACTGTTACCCAGTGTTGCTTTTGTCAAATATTTTTTGTTTTTGGTTTATTGATTATACGAGATATGCCAGAAACATTGAAAAGGTAACCTCAAAGAGTTACCTTTTTGCTTATTTTATGTTACAATTTTAAAAAAAATTTATTGGTTTTATTGTGCAATTTTAAGGGAGAGGTTAATAAAGTGAAATATAAAATATGGTTAGCAATTTCATTAATTTTAACTATAGCCGTTGTTATTACTTTTTGGCCGGACTATAAAGGCAATATGTTTCCACTATTTACGGATATCACGACAGTGTTCCTTTTTTTACCAGCCTATTTTATCCTACTAGTAGGAATACTGCCTTATATTGTTACAAAAATAATTTCTAATATAAGATTAAGATTAGTATTAAACACCTTAATATTTGTGGGCTCATTTCTATATTCCTTAAATTTTTTAGAATATTCCTTGGGAGTAAAGACTTTTATTTCTTTTATTTGCTCTGGATTAGGATTCTTGTACTTCATGCTGTCTAAGATTATAAATAAAGAAATATAATCTATTATTTTTTCTTATATTATATAACCAGATGCAATCCGATATAAGAGGACTAAGTTTGTGGTCTCCAAAGCAAAGCTGATTTGCCCCAGGGGGGGTCAATATGACTTAAGGGATGGCAATGGTTTCCTAATGGTAGATAAGCATAGTGATAAATATCAGTTTATAGATGAATCTTTAACTGGTTCTCCTGATATGATGGGCTCCTGTCTGCCAGGATGTTCTTCTATATTAGGCCTATTCATAATGCAACCACATACTGATGATTTTTACAATATGTTCTTTTTGATAAACTTCGTAGACTATACGGTGTTGATGGTTTATCCGTCTTGAATAGGCGCCTGTTAAATCACCCAGGAGTTTTTCATACGGTGGGTAATCGGCAAAGGGGTTTTCTTTCAACGTTTCCAAAATGCTTTTTATTTTAGATGAGAAACCAGCTTTATAAGCAGTCCTTTTATCCTTTAATGCCTGTTTTGTGTAGAGGATTTTATAAGGTTCACTCATCATCCTCCACTAAATCCTCCAATGGCGTATTTAATCCATGTAAAATTTTCTCGCGCATACCGGGAATGGATGTTAAATATAGCGTTTCTTGAATAGAGCGGTAGTCCTCTTCAGAAATAACCACGACGTTCCCAACTTTTCCGGTTATATAAATAGGCTCGTGCGTGACGACCACATCTTCCATGATTTTAAAAAAGTTATTTCTAGCAGTTGTTGCATTCACAATAGGCATTGTTGAACCCCCTTCGATGTACATAATAGCGTATTTAATCATGTACATATTATACGACATGCCGTGCGTAATTGTCAAAGGCCTTGGTGCGAGTATGAACGGTTGTATTTCCGTCATGCTCTGTCTGAACCCTTTATTGGCAAGTGTTTCTCTGAATAAGTGAGAGGTAAACTGGCTCCCTCGGTCGGAATGAACAATCAGCCCCCCGGTCTTTCCATAACGTTTTACGGCGCCGTTCAGCGCTGACGCGCATAACTGTGTCTTCATGTTGATGTTCATGGAAAATCCGACAATACAAGCAACAAAACAGTCTAATACGGCGCATAGATAGAGCTTGCCGTCCTGGCCATCTCGGTGATATCGGTCAGCCATTTGGTATTGGGGTTTTCCGATTTGAAATCACCTTTTAATAAATCCTCCGCTGGTAGTGCCTTCGGATTTGCTTTGGTAATCCCGTGAGGTTTGCGCCGTTTCTGCAGCAACCCGTACTCGCGGCAAATGATGCAGCCCTTGCCGTAGCTCGGTTTTAACCTTTCAGATAATGCTTCAATCATGCTTATAACCATTCCTTTCGCTGTGCTCAAGGCACAAAACGATATGAAAATTGTGGCCCGTGCGCTATCCTTTAATTGGTCGTGCAGGTATACTACAGAGCACGGGGAGATAAGTGCGTTACCCTATTCTCGTGGGGAGACCGCATGCTTATATGTGTCGCTCTGCCCGGTCAAGCACAAATAAGTGTGGCATAGACCACGTAGATTTATCTTTGTATAAACAACTCCTTTGTTTATGGAAGGCGAGCAGTCAATGCTTGTGCGACCACTATACCATTCTGAGAGAGGGAGTGTTTATGCTCAAAATTGTCTACCCTATTTGTTGCGGCATTGATGTTCACAAAAACTTCGTCGTTGCTACCATCGCAACCACTGATCGAGAAAACATCACAACCTACCGAACTAAACGCTTTTCCACTTTTACTAAAGATCTGAGAGCTTTAGCGCTGTGGCTCTCAAATAATCAGTGTGTGCATATCTGCATAGAGTCTACCGGCAAGTACTGGATTCCTATCCATAATATCCTGGAACCTTCTTGTCAGATCACCTTGGCACATCCGAAGTATGTCAAGGCGATCCGCGGCAAGAAGACTGATAAAAAGGATTCCATCTGGATCGCAGACCTCCACAAACATGGGCTGGTTCCCGGTAGCTTCATCCCTCCAGCAGATATTCGCGAAATTCGCGACTTGCTGCGCTACCGTTCCAAATTGGTTTCCTTTGCGTCCAGTGAAAAAAACCGGGTGCAAAACTCCCTGACAGTTTCCAATATCATGCTTTCCAGTGTGGTATCCGATACCTTTGGCAAAAGTGCTTTGGCTATTCTTTCGCATTTGTTGAAACATCCTGATGATCAGGACTTTGATTTTCGGCCGCTTTTACACGGCTCGATGCTTAAGAAGCAAAACGATATTGCCTTAGCCATTGACGGTACTATTAACGACATTCAGGCTGTTAAAATCACCCTATGTTTGAGCCATATGGATGATATTAAACGCTCGTACGTTGCCAGAGGTACAGCGTTTTGATTGGGATCCCCAACTTCTCGCTCGTCGCTCGTACTCCATGCTGTTCACATACTTTTAGTGCTTCTCGTTTGAATTCCTCTGTTTGCCATTTTCGCAACATCTCCTTGACTCTATTTTTGTCAAAGGTGTGCGCTTTTATTGTATCATTCCAGTTTTAATTAGTCAGAGCAAATATTCGTAGAAATATAGTTAATTAAAGGTAATATGCCCATTTAATACTTAGCATTATTTCTAGCGCTTTGAACATACTACAATCACAAGGGTTCGTAATAGCCGAGCCAAGATTGTTATAGGGTCAAAAAGGCTCTATAACAATCGGCCAAAGGTTAATACTGGGTCAAAAGGCTCAGTATTAGCCGGCGGGCAGATTGGTAAGTGTTCCGGCAGGCTTTTCAGCAGTCCGAACGATTGCTGAGAGGTCGCAAGGGATGCTTATCAGTCGAGCTAAGATTATCATGGGTGCCGATACATTTTAGTACTTTTAATGAGTGTTATTCTGTATGGGGTTTATAATGGTCGAGAGATCATTATAGGCTTCTAAGGTATCCATGATAGTCGAGCAAAGGTTATTACGGTTGCCGTAATGGTTTGCGACAGTCGAAAGATTGTTGTGGGCTATGCAGGTATTCGTAATAGCTGTAGCGTAGGTTATTACGGGCTGTTAAATAGAAACCTTCCTCTTTATTGGGGAAGGTTTCTATAATTAACCCCACCAAAAAATTTAATAAATGGTGTTAAACTTAGTATATATGCGATTAGACAAGATATGGCTGTTACGCTTGCAAATAGCAGAATTACACCTGAGTAACCGTTCCAAATAAAATCCAGCGATTTTTTCGCGGTAAATATTCTTAGTTCACTTAATATTAAGATATGGCTGAAATAGATAAAGAAAGATTGAGCTGAAAACCATTTTATAATTTTATGAAAATAATTGCTAAAATCTCTAATATATACGCTTAGAGAATATAATAAGTAAAAACTCGCCACACTATAAAGTATTACGGCCGGCTTTAATGAGGTTGCTGATGTGTTGGATAATTTAGTATCCATTATTAGTATAAAATAAGCTGTTATCCATAACAAATATAGTTCTACTATATACTTGTCAAACTTCCAGCCTTCATTTTTTATTTTCGTAATAGTATACATGCCAAGTATGAAATAGAAGACCCAGGGAAAAAACAGAATTGAATAATAGTTGAATCCGCTTTTGGGCAGCAGGAAAAAATTATAACTATAGAGATAATCAGCTAATTGAAAGTAGAAAGTTGCAACAAAAGAAATGGCTAATAACAACTTTAGGTGCTTATTGATTAGCTTATGCAAAAATGGATAAAGAATATATAGCTGAATTATTATAACAATAAAATATAAGTGCGGCGCCGCTGTCCCTTGCAGAATATTTATAAAAAATTTTTCAATAAAATT
>MVRN01000110.1 GCA_002067965.1 Pelotomaculum sp. PtaU1.Bin035 | reverse complement strand
CCGATAGTAAATCCAGATATCCTGTTCGGCGGTGCGGGAATACTTCTGCGACTTTTCGCCCACCACGATCTTCTCGATAAATAACCTCAGGATTTCCGGCGTGAGCTCAGCGATCTCACTGTACCGCTTTGCCTTGTCAATAAACTGCGCGGCAAACAGAAATTTGCCATACGGATTATTTATATAATCTTGCGGATGGGTAAATCCGAGACTTGGAGAATAATTATTATGATTGAGATCGTATTCAGCGATAGTGCCTGTGGAGGTCTTAAAATGGCACAGCGCTATGGCGAGGGGAAATATCAAGGCGGGTGTATTGGCGTTATCGTTAGTCACGCAGATGGAAGCAAGCCAGCCAAAGAGGAAGTTGAAGCTGCTCAACGAGAAGCAAAGGAAAAGGCGCGCTTGGCCTGGGAGAGCGCTGCCCCATTGGGTGGAAATACAGCAGGCATCTATGGATTCAATTTGGTGCTGAGCGTTGGAGATATTTCGGAGAATCAGCCCGGTATCAAGCGGAAGCAGACGCTGGAACACTTATACAGCGTTTATCCGAATGACGAGGGGCGTCAGGCGGCTCAGGAAATGCTTAAAAGGGTAAATGAAGATCTGAAAACGGTTCAGGAACGCGCGGCAGCGGGAGAATCCCTTCGAATCTGGTACAGCAATCAGCCTGATGAAATGTGTGGACTCTATTGGTTCATGGAGCAGTTGAATCAGTGGAAAGTGCCTGGCGGACAGGTTTCTATTGTCAAGCTCCCGGAATGGGAAGCTGACGAAAAAGGAAATATCGCGCGGAAAAGCGGCTGGGGTGAAGTGGCTCCCGGAGAATGGCATCGGTATCTTGCCTTGCAAAAGCCTGTGCTACCGGTATCTGAGCAAAGCTGCGCATCTCATTGGCAGGAGCTTCAAAGAGAGAACGCACCTTTGCGGGCCACGCTGAATGGGCAGTTGATCAGTGCGCCGGAAACCCTCTATGACGGCTTTATCCTTCGTGAAATCGCAGCAGAAGGTGAGGAATTTCAAGAAACAATGGTTATCGGGCGGGTGATTGGTAAATACCAGCTTGGAATTGGCGATGCCTGGATCGCGTTCCGCATAGAAGAAATGATTCACGCGGGAAAACTTGAATCTGTGACTGCGGCTGCCGAGGATATGCCGATCTATCACCGGGTATTGAAAAAGTGTATTCACGGATTATGATCATACTCCCCATCAAATGAATTCCAGTTTAGCGGTGAGTGCGTAAGCGCAATGGAATCTAAGCTATTATTCTATGGTATCTCATTTTAATACAACCTTCGTTGTTTTTATTATTGTTTATATTAAAACACCTCATTCCCAAAAGGCTTCGGAAATGAGGTGCTTTAACATATTTAGTTTGCTTTGTGAGTGGGTTCACAATTTGTCCTTGTGGCTTCTCGCCTTTATGCCGTGCCGGGTTTCTTCTTTTACATCCGCTGCGCGTAATCCACAGCGTTGTTAAATATGGCCAAACCATGCGGTATGGTGTTTTCCGGCATCCTGCGCCAGTTCGGGTGTTGGGTTTTTTCCACGTACCGCTCCGGGTGAGGCATCATGCCCATAATTCGCCCGGTTGAGTCGCATATGCCGGCGATAGCGTTTAAAGAACCGTTCGGATTGGCCGGGTAAAGCGCCGCCGGCCTGCCGTCGGCGCCGGCGTAGCGAAATACTGCCCGGCCGCCGTTCTCTATTTTTTCAATAACGGGCGGGTCTGAATAAAACTTGCCTTCACCGTGGGCCACCTGGATTTCTATCAGCGAGCCCTCCATCCCGCGGGTAAAGACGCAGTGGCTGGGTTCAACCAGCAGCCTGATCCAGCGGCATTCAAAATGCCCGCTGTCATTGACCGTCAGGGTAGTTTCGATATTCCCCAGGTTCCGGTCCGGGAGCAGTCCGGTGCGCACCAGTACCTGAAAGCCGTTGCATATGCCGAGCGTCAGTTTGCCCGCGGCGACAAACTCGCTTAACTGTTCTTTTAAGAAAGAAGTTAGTTCCACTGCCAGGATTTTACCCGAATGGACATCGTCACCGTAGGAAAAACCGCCGGGCAACGCCAGGATTTGATAATCCGCCAATCGCGCCTCTTTGCTTCTAAGCTGGTTGACATGCACCATTTGGCTTTCCGCTCCGGCCTTCTCGAAGGCGTAAAAGATTTCCCCGTCGCAGTTGATCCCGTCCGTTCTTAATACACATACACGCGGCTTTTTCACTGCCGGAACACCTCCTTCATCGGTTGCCGCCAGGCTGCTTTCAGCTTGTCCAGCCCGGCCTCGAAAAGGGTTTTTCCTGACTGTAAGGCTGAAATGAGTTTACCGGCCGTTGTTTTGCCGATTGCCTGGCAGGGGACGCCGCCAAAAATATCGGACGGCTTGCTGTCAGCGGGAATTTCCGCCAGGAAGCAGCCTGCTGTTTCGTTAAACAGGAAATTTTCGGCTGAATCATCCTCCGGTATTATTACTTGAGCGCCCATGTCGCCGCCGAAGCACATCTCGGCCAGCGCCGCCGCCACGCCGCCTTCACTGATATCGTGACAGGCCAGGAGCCGGCTTGAATTTATTGCGCCGTAAACTGCCTCAAAAACCTGCATCAGCGCGGTGGGGCTGAACTTAGGCAGGTTGTTTCCGATATGGCCGAGCACGTCATAGTAAACAGATCCGGCCATTTCAGCGGTATTCCGGTATCCTACCAGGACGATCCGGCTGCCGGCCTCTTTAAAGTCGGCCGATACTGTCCGTGACACGTCCGGTACCCGCCCGAACGCCGAAACGCAGAGTATGGGCGGAATTTTTATCACCGTTCCGTCTTTGCCCCGGTAGGTGCTGGACAGGCTGTCCTTGCCTGAAATGAACGGCATCCCCGTTCCGCGGACGAAGTCCACGCAGGCGTCAACTGCCAGGTCCAGGGCGCCCAGCAGTTCTTCGTCGGGGAAGGGCCAGATAAAGTTATCCATAAGCACAAGGTCGCGCGGGTTAACACCGCAGGCTATCGCGTTGGACACCGCCTCGGCGGCTGCCCACAGGCTTCCATGGTAAGGGTCGATCATGTTCAGCACGGGGTTCAGGCCGTGCGAGATCACCATTCCATATGGTTTTCCCAGGATAGGAGCCACGATGGCCGCGTCGTTCGGGCCGTCTCCGTTTATTCCGGAGAAGGGGGGTAGGGCGCTGGTGCCCTGGACGCCGTGGTCGTACAGCCTGACAACCGGTTCTTTGGAACAGACGTTAAGGTGCCCCATTACCCGGCAGAACAGGTCTTCCCAGTCTGCGGCCGGAACAACCCGCGGCTCTGGAAAGCGGGCCGGACGCCAGGCGGCTTTCATCACCCGCTGGGGCAATCCGTTATGCAGGAATTCCATTTCCAGATTCATTACTGTCCTGCCTTCGTATGTGGCGGAAAAACATTTGTCTCCGGTAAATTCTCCGAGGACGGTAGCCTCAACATTGTAACCCCGGCATATTTCCATAAGCCGCCCGGCATGTTCCGGGTCCGCCGCCAGCACCATCCGTTCCTGGCTTTCCGACTCGATGATTTCCCACGGCGACAAGCCGGGGTATTTCAGCGGCGCCCGGTCGAGGGCGATCCTGGCGCCTGTTTCCGCACCCATTTCCCCGACGGCGGAAGCGAACCCGCCGGCGCCGCAGTCGGTGATGGCCCTGATCAAGCCCTCGTCACGGGCCGCCAGGATGGCGTCGAACGTACGCTTTTCTTCGATGGGATGGCCGATTTGCACGGCGCTGGAGTTTACATCGATGGTCCGGTCGGTCATTTCACCGCTGGAGAAAGTTGCGCCGTGAATGCCGTCCCGCCCGGTGCGGCCGCCCACCGCGATCACCAGGTCTCCTGCCCGTGGCCGGCCCTTGCGGCATAACTCCACCGGCAGGATCCCGTAGGCGCCGACAATCACCGAGGGCTTGGCCCGGAAATCCCGGTGAAAGTGCACGGAGCCGTTATTCGTAGGGATGCCCATTCTATTTCCGTAATCACGCACCCCGGCGACCACCCGGCGCAATAAGTAATGGGGGTGGAGACAACCGGCTGGTATGTCTTCGCCGGGCGTGTCGGGACGGGCAAAGCAGAATATATCGGTCGAAGCCAGTGTTTTCGCGCCGCGTCCGGTGCCCGCGATGTCACGGAAGACGCCGCCGCTGCCGGTCATGGCGCCGCCGTACGGCTCAATCGCCGATGGGGAATTGTGGGTTTCCACCTTGCCGCAAATAGCCTGGCCGTCATAAAATTCCATTACGCCGGAATTGTCGACGAATGCCGACAGCACCAGCGGGTGGTTGCTCTCCTCCGTGGCGTTTTTCAACCGTTTCAAAAGCGGGGTTTTCTCTTTACCGTCAACAATCAACCTGGCTTTGAATGTTTTGTGGCCGCAATGTTCGGACCAGGTCTGGGCGATTGTTTCAATTTCACAGTCGGTGGGGTCCCTGCCGATGCGCTGAAAATAATCCTTGATAACCCGCATTTCTTCAAGATTTAAAAATAATTTATCACGGCTCAATTCAACCAGTTCGTGATCACTCATTTGCCGCACGGGGATAACTTCCGTGCGGCCGGGCGCGCCGTGGATGACTAACGTTTTGGGGCTTTCTTTGACCACGTATTCTACCGTGGCGTTTACCAGCAGGCTGGAAGTGATCCGTTCGATATCTTCACCAGTGATCCCTTTGCCGTAAAAGCCGTACTCCCAGCTGGAATCGGCCGCCAGCAGGCCGGCTACGCCCAGGTCGGCGGCTGATTTCATTAGAGAAGCGGCTTCCGGGTTCATTACCCCGGGTTTGTACGCTACTTCCAGCACTACGGCCGCGCCCTCAATTACCGGGCTGTTTACCCTGAAATCCTGGAAAACGTCTTCCGCCAGCAGTTTCCCGGCCAGCAGGGCAGCTTCGCCGGCGCCGATGCCTTCAAAACGGAAAACCCGCGCGGTCCTGACTTTTTGCACGGTATTGATGCCCAGAGCGTGTTTAATATCGTACAGGACTTCCTCTCCCTTGCTGTCGGGAAGGCTATTCTTTGTGATTACCCGCACTTCTTGAATCATCATTATTACCTCCCGTCCAAGTGGCTGCAGCTAATAATACGGCAATTTGCCCGCTATTTCCTGCCCGGTGGAAAAATTAATTGTAGGGGCTGTCTTTGTAATCTATCGCACAATTACGATTATAATATAACTGTTGGAACTTTTACAGAGGTTGTTAATACCATGGAATAATAGACATACATTGCTGACAGGCCGAATAACGGGCGGTACTTGCTTTTTGTTAATAGCTGCCATATAATTTTTAGGTTAAGTATTTTTGTCGTTATTTGGGGGTTGTATGAGCAAGGAAGCGCGGGAACGGAACCTGAGGCTGCTGCCGTCGGTTGACGAAGTGCTCAGGTACAATAAATTGGCGGGGCTGCTGGCCGGTCATCCCAGGAGCGTGGTGGTTGAGGCTGTACGCGCCTCCCTGGCCGGGGAGCGCCGGCGGATCCTGGAAGGCTCGCCGACTCAAGAGGAATTAGGCGAACACAGTTACTTGAATTTAATAGCAGAGAAAGCGATAGAGGCCGTCCGCCTTTCGGTCCGTTCAAAACTTAGTCCGGTAATCAACGCCACAGGCGTTGTTCTGCATACGAACCTGGGGCGCGCGCTGTTAAGCGAAAAAGCCAGGCGTGCCGTAAATGAAATAGCGTCCAGTTACTCCAACCTGGAATTGAATTTGGATACCGGCATGCGGGGTTCACGTTACGCGCCGCTGGAGTCGCTTTTGACTTCACTAACCGGAGCTGAGGCGGCCCTGGTGGTAAACAACAACGCCGCGGCGGTGCTCCTTGTGCTGAGCACACTGGCTAAAGGGCGCGAGGTCGTTGTTTCCAGAGGGCAGTTGGTGGAGATCGGGGGATCTTTCCGGATTCCGGAAGTGATGGCCCAGAGCGGAGCGCGGCTGGTTGAAGTCGGCGCCACAAACAAAACCTACCCGGAAGATTACCAGAAGGCGGTTAACGAGCACACCGCCCTGCTGCTCCACGTCCATACCAGCAACTACCGGATCATTGGGTTTGCCAGGGAAACCACCATAAAAGAATTGGTGAATATCGGCCGGGTTTTTTCCCTGCCGGTTGTGTCCGATCTTGGGAGCGGCTCTCTGGTTGATTTAAGCCGGTATGGCTTGCCCCGGGAGCCCGCTGTAAAGGAAGTTTTAGCCGCGGGGGCGGATGTGGTTGCTTTCAGTGGAGACAAGTTGCTTGGCGGCCCGCAGGCGGGTATCGTGGCAGGCCGGCGGCGTTATATCGAAATGATGAAAAAACACCCCCTGCTCAGAGCCATCCGGGTCGACAAGATGACAGTTGCGGCGCTGGAGGCTACCTTGCGCGAATACCTGGATGAGGAGCGTGCTATCGAAGAACTGCCCGTATTAAAGATGCTTACCGCTCCCATTCGTTTATTGGAAGAAAAAGCCGGTGAATTGGCCGGCTGTATACGCCGCTTGGCGGAAGATAAGGCGGAAGTCACGGTTGAGCAAGGATATTCCGCGGTGGGCGGCGGCGCTTTGCCGGCTGCCGAACTGCCCACTGTGCTAGTGGCGGTTGTTCCCCGCGCAATATCAGCCGGTGACTTGCAGACTGTCCTCAGAAAAGGGGAGCCGGCGGTAATGAGCCGGGTGCGGGACAACAGGCTGATTCTGGATGTCCGGACCATACGCGACAATGAATTGCCGGCGCTGGCTGCAGCGGTGGGGAAGGTGATCAATTAAAATGAAACACCTTATTATCGGGACTGCCGGTCACGTCGATCATGGAAAAACGGCCCTGGTAAAAGCCGTGACCGGAGTTGATACCGACCGGTTAAAAGAAGAAAAAGAACGGGGCATTTCGATTGAGCTTGGCTTTACATCGCTGACATTGCCCAGCGGGCGCAAGGCCGGCATTGTTGACGTGCCCGGCCATGAGCGCTTTATAAAAAATATGCTGGCCGGGGCCGGCGGCTTTGACCTGGTGCTGCTGGTAATCGCCGCGGACGAAGGGGTGATGCCGCAGACCCGCGAGCATACGGATATCATCCAGTTGCTCCAGGTGAATAAAGGAGTTGTTGTCCTGACCAAGGCCGACCTGGTGGATGAAGAATGGCTGGAGCTAGTGAAGGAAGAAGCAGCCGATTTTTTAAGGGATACCGTTTTGGAAAATGCCCCCATGGTTACAGTTTCAGCCGTGACCGGCCAAGGTATCGGTACTCTGCTTGAAATGCTGGACCATGTGGCCGGGGAGACCCGGGCCAAAACCGCTGCCGGCCCGCCCAGGTTGCCGGTGGACCGGGTATTTTCCGTTACGGGATTCGGTACGGTGGTGACCGGTACCTTGCTGGAGGGACTGCTCCGGGTTGGTGAAATGGTAGATGTGCAGCCTCAGGGGTTGACAGCGCGGGTCCGCTCTCTCCAGTCACACGGTGAAAAAGTTGATATCGCCATGGCCGGCCGGCGGGTGGCGGTCAACCTGGCCGGCTTGGAAGTAGATCAGATCGAGCGCGGCAGTGTGGTGGCGGGTATAAACAGCCTTACTCCGTCCAACCGGTTGGACGTGCATATACTGTTGCTGAAAAGCGCTGCCAGGCCTCTGAAAAACAGGTTGCGGGTGCGGTTTTACCTAGGCGCCGGGGAAATCCTGGGACGGGTGGTGTTGCTGGATCGCGAAGAACTCGAACCGGGGTCGATGGCTTACGCCCAGGTTGTATTGGAAAAAATGACTGCCGTGGCTAAAGGGGACCGGTTTGTTATCCGGTCCTATTCACCAATGCGGACCATCGGGGGCGGGACAGTGATAGACCCGGCGCCAAGGCGCAAGCATAAACGCTTCCGCAGCGAAGTCCTGGATGCTCTGGCGACCCGCGATAAGGGCACACCTATTGAGATGCTTGGGCATTTCTTGCTCGGCAATTCAAGTTTGCCCGAATTAGCTGACGCGGCAGCCGGATCGGGGCTTCAAGTTCCTGAAGCGGCGGACCTGGCGCGTAAGCTCGCCGATGAGGACAGAGTCAGGCTCGTTCCGGGTGATGGTAAATTATACCTGGTCACAACTGATATATACCGGCGCTGGGCCGGTGAGCTGGACCTAATGCTTGAGTCCTACCACCACGAGTTTCCCCTGCGGGAAGGTTACCCCAAAGAAGAACTGCGTTCCCGCAGGTTTCCCGCTTTGAATAACAAGGTTTTTCAATTTCTGCTGACAGCTTTGGAAAAAGATGGCCTAATCCGGAACACTGCTCAGGCAGTTGCCCGGCCGTCCTTTATTCCCGGGTCAGGCCCGGAAGAGGTGTTGTTAATAAAGAGGATCCGGGACGAATTGGCCGGAGCCGGTTTTCAGCCTCCGGCGTGGGCCGAACTGGCCGGTTTGGCGGGCATTGGAGAAACTGTAAGTTCTGAGTTGTTGCAGTTTTTTTTAAGGAGCGGTGAACTGGTAAAAGTAGCTAATAACCTTTATTTTCCCAGGGAGACTCTCGATGAGGTCCGCCAAAAAATAACCGGCTATCTATATGAAAAAGGTGAAATTTCCGTGGGTGAACTGCGCGACATTTTGCAGACCTCCCGCAAGTACGCTTTGCCTTTGATCGAATACTTCGACAAGGAAAAAATAACCCGCCGGGTTGGCGACAGGCGCCTTCCGGGTAGAGCATTAGTTAATTATACGATAGAGAATTAATAAATATTATGTTAGAATAAGCAATAAAATAAATAAGTAGTCAGTAGTCAGTAGTCAGTAGTCAGAATATTTCTGGGGCAATAACTATTTTTTTATTCTGATGACTTAATTCAGACTCTTGAGTAGTTGAAAAATATAAATACGCTGGTTTAAAGAAAGTGATCAGAGGAATTCTATGGCAATGAAGGTTGATCTTCTTGGCGCTAAAATAGACGCGCTTGGTTTAGATGAAACTGTAGGCCGGATTGCTGAGTTTATCAGGGCAGGGCGGCCGCACTGGGTTATGACGATCAACCCGGAGTTTTTGTATAGAGCGCAATTTGATAGTGAGCTCCGCGATCTCGCGAAGCGGGCCGATCTGGTAACCCCGGACGGAGTTGGGATTGTT
Organism: Pelotomaculum sp. PtaU1.Bin035; assembly: GCA_002067965.1. Lineage (GTDB taxonomy): Bacteria > Bacillota > Desulfotomaculia > Desulfotomaculales > Pelotomaculaceae > MVRN01. The sequence goes on along the minus strand of MVRN01000110.1, from coordinate 31,237 downwards.
TGGGCCTGCCGGGTGGCGGGTAACCCGGTTCCGGAGCGGGTGACAGGCATTGACCTGATGCTTCGCCTGGTGGAGAGTGCTGCGGTGAAGGGGTGGCGCATCTTTTTACTCGGGGCCGCGCCGGGGGTTGCTGATGAGGCAGCGGTTAGATTGAGGCTGAGCTACCCCGATCTGCAGGTCGTCGGCGTCTGCCACGGCTATTATAAGGAAGATGAAGAGGCGGAAGCGGCCGGAGTAGTACGGGAAGCCCGCCCCGACCTGCTTTTTGTGGCATTGGGGGCGCCGAAACAAGAACGGTGGATGGACAGATATTTAATAGAAACGAGAGCCGCGGTTGCTGTCGGAGTAGGGGGCAGCTTTGACGTTTTGGCAGGCAGAGTGCGGCGTGCTCCCCGGTGGATACGCCGTTTGCATCTTGAATGGCTGTTCCGCTTGGTTAAAGAGCCCTCCCGCTGGCGCCGTCAGCTTGTCCTGCCTTTGTTTGCCTGGAGGGTTATCAAGGAATACAAACTCAAAAAGTTTCCGCCGGAGACTTGAACCGGGGAGAGTTTTTATGCCCAAGGTGGTAATTTCGGGGTACTATGGTTTTCATAACTGCGGTGACGAGGCTATATTGTATGCTATGCTCCAGGCGCTCGGGAACATTATTCCCGGTCTGGAGGCCACTGTGCTGTCTAAAGAACCGGGATATACGGCCCGGGAATTTGGTGTCCGTTCTATTCCACGGGATGACCCCCGGCAGGTGCTGAGGACTCTCCGGTCGGCGGATATGCTAATCAGCGGCGGCGGCGGACTGCTTCAAGATGTTACCAGCCACAGGAGTATAATTTATTACTTGGGTATTGTTTCCATGGCCAGGCTTCTAGGTAAGCCTGTATTCTTTTACGCCCAGGGGGTAGGGCCCGTTAATACCGCCGCGGGCAGGGCGCTGGTGCGGCTGGTGGCAAATCGCGTTAACGCCATCACTGTGCGGGATCCTGATTCAAAAGATGAACTTGCGGACATTGGAGTCACCCGCCCTCGGGTCCATATAACCGCGGACCCCGTGCTCGGCCTATTGCCGTCCATGATTGACGGCAATAAGGGGCGGGAGATCCTCTCCTCAATGGGTACAGGCGGTGGTCCTGTAGCCGGGGTTTCTGTGAGGCCATGGAAGGGGTTGGACGGTTATAAGAAAGTAGTGGCAAAAGCAGCCGACGATCTGATAGCGGGCGGGTGGCAGGTACTGCTCGTTCCGATGCACAGCCCCGGGGACATTGAAGCATGCCGGGAGGTGGCGGCTCTGATGCGCGGGAAGCCTCTTTTTTTAGAGGGGCGTGCGAAGTATGACGATTTGCTGTCTATTGCGGCCAACCTGGACCTAGCTATTGGAATGAGACTTCATTTCTTGATATTTTGCGCGATTTTTGGGGTTCCGCTGATAGGCCTTCCATATGACCCTAAAGTGAACCGTTTTTTGCAGTCAGTTGGCTTGCCACCGGGATTATGCGCCGAAAACCTGGAATATGCTGAATTGGCTTCAACAATTAAGCGGGTCCTGGATGACCGGGAAAGAATAAGCGCCGGCCTGAAAGAGCGGGTAAACCTCTTACGTGTAGAGGCGCTGAGAAACGCCTCACTGGCGGCCGAACTTTTACGGTCCGGATAACGTCCAATTAGTAAACGTCTAATTAGTAAATGTGTTGTTTCAAGCAATTACCATGACAATTTAGGATTTGATAAATTTTAGATGCAGGAGTTAGGCCGTGATGTGTCGAAACTACTTTAAGGGGAGGTATGTTTGTCGCATGAATAAAATTAGAATAGCCTCTATAATTTCGCTTGCCGTTTTAGTAATTGCTATTTTAGGTTATTCCGCTTTTGCCGGTACGGACGATGAGCCTGGCGGAAGCAATGATCCGCTGGTTACCCAAAGCTACGTTGACCAGTATGTTCAATGGAAAGTTGTCGAGCTGAAAGCCGGTCAGGTTTTGCAGGGTCACGCCGGATCAGAGTTGATCCCCAGGCGGGGACAGGCAGTTATAGTGGACCCGGCAGGCAATGGTGTTCCGGATGTCACGGCGGGCGCCGATATTTTTGCGGGCAGTCCGGCACCTGTAAATCACCTGCTGGTTGTACCAAGAGACGACGGGCGCGGGGTCAAGGCGCAGTCGCCGGTTGTATTGTTATACAAGGGCGGGGTGACGGTGCGGTAGCGTTATTACTGCTGGCAATAAAAGGTTGCCGCACGGCTTTTGCAAGCGAGGTGGGTTAATTTGAGAAGGGCCAGGCGTAAACTGAAAAGAAAGACACCTTTTATTATATGTTGCCTGTTGCTGTTGACGCTGCTGGCAGGGTGCTACATGGCGGCGAAAAGTATAATCTCTCCTTTTGTTCCCGGTGCTGATGTAAATCCGTTTAGTCCTGTTAATAACGAGCGGTTAAATGTGTTGCTGCTGGGCATTGACGCCAGGCAGGGTGAAACCATGGCCCGCACCGATACGGTTATCCTGGCCAGCGTGGATCAAAAAACCAAGCAGATGGCGTTGCTGTCCATTCCGCGGGACACTAGGGTGAACATACCAAAATACGGCATGGATAAGATTAACAGCGCCTCTGTTTACGGGGGGCCGGAGCTTACCATGAAAGTTGTATCGGACCTGCTTGGAATAAATCTTAAATCTTATGTGCTTGTTAATTTCAGCGGGTTTTCAAAAATAGTGGACGCCTTGGGCGGAGTAACCCTGGATGTGGAGCAAAACATGTACCACTGGGATGATACCGACGGGGGCGCTTACGAAATCAACTTGAAGAAAGGCGTGCAGCGCCTTGACGGTGACAAGGCGCTCCAATATGTGCGTTACCGGGATTACGCGATGGGGGATATAGATCGTACCCAGCATCAGCAGAAGTTTCTGGTGGCTCTGGCTAAAGAGATGCTCCAGCCCGGCACCATTCCAAAGCTTACTACGCTGGTGCCTGAAATCAACCGTTATGTTAAGACTAATTTAAGCTTATCAGAGATGATTAAAATGGCTTCCGCTTCAAAAAACCTTGAAAACGGCAATATCGTTGCCCAGACCTTGCCCGGACGGCCGGTGGACATTAACGGAGGCAGTTACTGGGGGGTGGATCCGGCCGAGGCCAGGCAGATGGTGGCTAGGCTCTTTAGCGGGGAGACCACAACCAATATTGTGCTGACCACTCCGCTAAACGGCCAGTATGCCGGTTCGGGAGGAGCAAAACAGGCGGCTCAACCGGAAGATGATGTAATAGCGCCTGCGGCCGCTCAACAGAATCAGCAAGCCCGTCAAGACGGCACAAAAACCCAGCAGGGCACGCAATCCCAATCCCAACAGAGTCAAAACGGAACGAAAACAACTAATAATAAAAAACCGCCTGATAAACAGGGACAGGGAACTCAAAGCGGTTCCAGTGGTTCCGGCGGTACGGTAATTATCACACCCATAGACACCGGCTCCGGAACAGCCGCTCAGGAAATGAATACCATTAAACCGGGCGGTGAGACAGGCACCCAAACGGACATCCGGTCAGATACTCAATCAGGTGCGGGAACACCGGCTAAAACCGATGCTGCTACCGGCGGCGCTTCGGGTAATGAAGGAGTCAACCCCGTTATACCGGGAGTAAAAGTAAAAACATAAACAAGAACGGTTTATCGTCTCGAAATATTCTGACTTCTGACTTCTGATTCCTGAATTCTAAATAAATTTAAAAAGGACATCTCTTTTTCACAAGATGTCCTTTATCTTTCCTTCACCATAAATATTGTATTGATCCCTACTTCACTGTCACTCCGTAAAATATACCGGTAACGGAAAAAATGTTGCTCTTAATGGAAATTGGACCGCCTGTCTTGATCTCCTTGTTGCCGATAGTGATGTTGTTTTCCGTAACTATGGCCGGTGAACGGATCGTGATGACTGCGTTATATTTTTCCGGCACTTCAGCCTGTACCACTCTGCCGTCAAGTGTCGGCACAGCTTGTTTATATGATGATATTTCTTTGTTAACAATCGTTCCCATTGCGATGTTGGTCTGGACATCCTTCACTTCTTGTCCTTCTATGATACTATCTACGGTCGGCATTCGAATATTTTCAACTAAAACCTTATATTCAATTAAGCCGTTTTGCCTACCCAGGTTTCTATTCACAATAAACAGCTTGTACGCGCCGGCCGCCAGTAAGACGAGGACCAGGCCGATAATTACAACATCAACGAAATTAAACCTTACTTTATCTGTTTTCTTTCGCATCTTATCAATTCCTTTCGGGACTGTGTCGTATTGTAAATTTTTCGAGGACCAGTACGGCAGCCACCAGCAGCCAGAGTAAAATGCCCAGTTTGTAGTACCAGAGAAAATAATCAACTCCCGAGTGAATAAAAAACCCTGCCAGCGCCCCCATTATAGCCGCGTTCAGATTTTTAACGCGGGTGTTTCCCGCAGCGCTGATTTTGAGGCCAAGCCGGAATATCCCGAGGAACAGCCAGCAAAAAACCGCCAAGCCAAGTATACCAAACTCGCTGATAAGCTGTAAATACAGATTGTGTGAGTGAGGTACTACGTTGGAATTAATCATATGGGTATAATATACCCTGGCGAAGGCTTTTCTCCCCAGCCCCACCCCGGTTTCCCAGTGAGTCTTGATTAAGGACAGTGTTGAAAGCCAGGTATCGAGGCGGTAAGCGTTGGAAGTATCCTTTAAAGAAGTAACCGTTGAAAGCCGGTGGATGACCGCGGGTGGCATAAGTGCGGATGCGGTTACGCCTGTTATGGCCAACACTTGCACCAGCAGCTTGTTTTTGAATAAAGCAAAAACTGCCAGGGCAGCCACTAATGCCAGCCAGCCTCCTCTGGAATAGGTGAGGACCAGGCAAAATGTGGCCAATGCTGCTGTCAAGGTGAAAAACATCCGCTGCCATGGCCTTACCGCATTTAAAATCGCTCCCAGGGAAAGGGTTGTCAGCAAGACCAGGTATTGGGCCAATAGATTTGGGTTTTCAAAAACAGCGTAGGCCCTGTTTTTAATATCAGGGTTTTTAACCGTGTCGACCCATTCTTTTTTTAGCTCAACAACGTTTGCCCCGGCATAATATTGGTAGACGGCATAAGCTGCCGTAATCGTGGCGGCCACGGCCAGACAAAAGATAAATCTGTCCAGTTTTTCTTTCCTGTCAAATATATTCACGATAACCAGCAAATAAATCAGGCCGGTAACGGGGATCAATAATTCGCTGGCGCTGTCCAAAAATGAAACCGAAGTGACTGTTGCGTAAAACATGACCAGAAAAAACAGCAGTAGCGGTATAAATATGGGGGAAAGATAGAGACGGCAGTGAGAACGGCCGGCAGTTTTAAGGGTAAAGGACGCCAGGGTCAATACAGCCAGCCCCAGAAGCGCCTTAAAGGGTACAAAGGGGAGGATCAGGGCCGCTGCGTATACCCCGGTTTCTGTCTTATATAGTGTCGCAACTGTAAGTACCGCCGCTCCCAGCGCGAGCAACGCTTGTTCCCATGGCAAAAGGAAGAAGGATGAGATGGTCAAAATCAACAGTGCAAGTAAAACGCTATAAGTGATTGCCTGGCGCTGGCGAATTCCAACCCGCGCCGGAAGTTTAAGATGTTTTTCTATTATGGCGGTAAGTGTCTGCAGAAGCGAGTAGGCATGGCTCTTTCCGGCCAGGTTGCTGTTGAGCAGCCGCCCGGTAAAACTTTCTTGATAAGATGCGCGCAGGAAACGCGTAAAGTTACCCGTCATGCTGGCTTCGAAAGATTTTAACCACAGCGATGTCGTTTTATTAAGAATATTTTTTCCTAAATTGATCATTGTGCTTTGCATCAGCAGTTCATCCGACCTTTTTTAATGATAAATGTTGTATTTAAAAAGATATTCCACTGCCGGTGTGTAAAATGTTTCCTATTTCCTTCACCCGCGCATGCCAGGAGTGTCTTTCCATCATCTTCGCCTGCCGTCCGGCCATGGCAGGGTCTCGCTCTTTGAGCGCGATGTCAACCGTAGCGGCGAAATCCGAATGGTTCGAGACATATACAAATTCGCGGAAGTCATCAATCGCCGGAAGCGCTGTGGAAACCACCGGTTTGCCGGTGGACAGGTATTCGTAAAGTTTTAGCGGGTCTGACGCCTGGGAGTGTTCTGCGTCAGTCCTGGGCAGCAAGAGCGCTGACGCATAGTTGATGTATCCGGGCAGGCTGGCATAGGGTTTGCTTTTTAACCGGTAAACGTTGGTTTTTTGGAGCAATTCTTGCCACAGTCCGGCGTCCGTTGTACCTTCGTAGTAGTGTCCGATGAGCACGAGAGAGTAACCCGGCCTGGCGTCGGCCAGGCTGATCAATAGCGGCAGGTCGACCCAGGAGTTGATGGAACCAACATACATCAGCACCGGCTGAGGTATTCCGGCCATTTCCGCTATGGGCTCCAGGGATCCCTGTCTCCGGAAATGCTCTACGTTCACGCCATTTTTAACTACTTGTACCGGCCGGTTATATAATGCGGAGTATTTACACGACAACTCGCGGGAAACTGCGATCACGGCACTGCTTTTGTCCATCATGTAATTGTAGAAAAATTTGTTTTCAGCCAGCACGCGTGGGTAATCCTTAATTAGCGGAAAGGCGAAAGAGTCATCCAGGATGTGAAAGAGCAAGTGTTTTGGTTGCAATTTTTTTATAAAATTGGTTTGTGTATAGCTCCAGGACGAGATATATAAAAGCGTGTGCTCCCGCCAGGAAGCTCCGTAAAGTTGTTGCAGCATCCGGTCCAGCTTGGTGGCAGCGAAGCCGTCAGCCATTTTGCGAAGACCCAGAAATACCGGCGCAAACCCCATTGGGGGCGCGCACACTGTGATACCGTCACAATCCTCCTGCCGCCAGCGGGTGGTACCGAGCAGGTAAGCCGGATCATTGACCGCTCCTTTAAGTCCTCTCGGGGGGTCGATATAAAACCTGTCCACACCGGTGCAGGCGGCTGCCAGAAACCTTACCGTGTCGTGTATTTCGCTCAAGCGCCAGGGGTTCATACCCATGAAGACCGCCGCTTTAATTTTAACCAAAGATACGACCTCCATATTAAGGATGTGACGTGGTACGGACCTTAAAGGTTATTTTAATACATCGTTGAAAAAGACTCAATGATTAACATTTGGGGAATAGACAAAAATTATTATATTTATGGTATGGATTTCGTTTTTCCCAAATAAATAATATTTTGGTTGAGATAATTACTATGGTAAAATATATCTGTGGCGGCCAGAAGTTCATTTTTGAAGTTATGGGCGAACATGAGGCTGCTATCAGATCTTTAAGGAGGCGGCCTGTCTAGTTATTGATGTATTCCCGTGTTTTATAAGTTGAAAGGAGCTTGTTATGCGCCTGGTAATATCGTTGTTGTTAGCGATCGGCCTTGTTTTTTTTGCTGCCGGCCCCAATACGGCAATGGCGGGTCAGGAGTGGCAATTATACAATGAAGCTGAATCCATGGAAAAGGCCGGGGACCTTGAAGGAGCCATGACATTGTGGGAATCGCTGGTGGAAGCCATGGCCGCCATTGGGGAGGACGAAGCCGCTGGCTTTTGCGCTCAAAAACTGGGGCGCGCTTTAGATAAGCAGGGCCGGTATGCGGAAGCGGTTAAGTATTTTAAACTGGAAGCCGGTTTCTGGAACAAGCTGCCCGGACACGATGGATGGTCTTTGTATGATACCAGGCGGGCTGAAGAAATCCGGCCGGAAATACAGGTTTTTGTTGAGGAAGACGCGACCGAAGCGCCTGGACCGGCGTTAGCCAAACACGAGCCGGCTTGGGGGACACTCCTGGGGGCCGCGGTGGCCGGCGACCCGGCAATCGGGTACGGTAATCTGGACCAGATACCTTCGGTCTATGGCCGCAATTATGCTTCTTTATTAGTTTACGTTAATGAATGGAACACTTACCCTGATGAAACTTTTTTGAGGATTGCCAAAGAAGATGGATACTCTCTGCAGGTGGCTTGGGAGCCCTCCTATGGACTGTCTGCCGTGGAAGATAATGATTACCTGCGTTCCTTTGCCGGGATTTTACAAGATTATGGCCTGCCGGTATTTTTGCGCTTTGCCGCGGAGATGAACGGCGACTGGACGCCCTGGTCCGGCAATCCTGAATTGTATATAGAAAAATTCCGCCTGGTGGCCGGGGTGATGCGGCAGGAAGCGCCAAATGTGGCCATGGTCTGGTCGCCGGGCTACTACCCCGAAGAAAAAGTTGACGCTTATTACCCTGGTGACCGGTGGGTGGACTGGGTCGGCATCAACGCTTACTCTGATTATTATTTTAATGGCCTGCCGGATTCACCGGCAAGCACTGCCACGGTCAATTACCAGGGAATTAACGCCAACCCGCTGCGCAAATTCAAGGCTATATACGACCGCTACTCTCCAAGTAAGCCAATCATGATTAGTGAAACCGGTGTGGCATGGGCCAACCGCTATCCCTTTGTTGATGTGTCGGAATGGGGGGCGGCCAATCTGGAAAGGTTTTATAGCTATCTGCCCTTGATTTATCCCCGGATCAAAGCTGTCTATTACTTCAATTTCGACATAAGCAATAAGGGCCGGGAATTTCCTTGTCCCAGCCATTACTTGATCTCCGGCAACAAAGAAATGCTTCGCGCTTACCGGCAGGCAACCGCGTCACCCTGGTACCTGGAAGATTGGAGCCAAACGTCTCCCGTTTATTACTGCCTGCCGCCGGACAATAACCTCCCGCCGGGGGCGAAAAGCCTGGTTTCGTACGTGAACACCGGAAATGGCGTTTCCAGAGTGGAGTATTATTTTAACGGGAATATGATCGGATCTGCCGGCGCTCCTCCCTGGAACCTTAATTTTAGTTTTGACCAGGCCGGTCCGGGCACTCTGGAGGTGCGGGCCTATGACAAGTATGGAAATCTGGGAGCCACCCGTGTTTTGGACCTGCCGGGAAATTGTGACAATCAAAGCCCGGGCGAATTGCTCACCGGTGATCAAGCAGTTTCGGAAATTTTACCCATCAGTGTAATGCTGGACGGCGCCGTCCTGGATTTTGACGTGGATCCAATAGAAATGGAAGGGAGAGTGTTGGTGCCGGTACGTGCTATCCTGGAAGCCCTGGGCGTTCAGGTTGATTGGGAGGAGGCTACCCGGACCGTAGTCGCCCGAAAAGGAAGTAATGTGCTGCGCCTGCAGATAGACAACCTTGTACCGGCTTTAAACGGCAGCCCTCTACCCCCCTTGGATGTGCCTGCAAGAGTGGTTAACGGGCGTACCATGGTGCCGGTGCGTTTTATTTCCGAGAACTATGGCGCGAAAGTCGGCTGGGACGGGGATGCCAGGACGGTGATCATCAGTTCCAGCGATTGATCCGTCTGTTATATTACCGTCTGGCGTAATTAAATAAAGTATGTTATGATTAGAAAGGTTTTTTTAAAATATAGACGACGGTGTATTTTTAGGCCGACGTCTTTACTTTTATTTCGAGGGGATCCGGGGCGTATATTTGAAATTAACGGTTATAAAGCTTACTCAGGTGGAGCTGGAATGGCGCTTGCCGTTGAGGCGTCAAAATCGCCCTAACGGCAAGCGCCATTCCAGCCTGCGCGGACTTCGCAGTCAATTTGAAATTTAAGAGAGGGGCGGTTAGCGTTGTCGTTGGCTACCGGAACGATAGCCCGGGTTGCCATTGTCCTCGTCCTATTTAATGTGGCGTCGAAATTAACAGCCTTGGTGCGTGAAGTGGTTATTGCCCGGCAGTTTGGAGCGACTTCCGCCATGGATGCTTACCTGGTGGCTTTTTCGTTTCCTTCTGTTTTGTTTTACCTCTTTACCGGCGCGCTGGCAACGGTAGTGGTGCCGGTTTATTCGGAATATGCCGCCCGCGGCCGGGATCGGGAAGCAAGGGACCTGTTTGGCACTTTTTTTAATTTGTTGCTTTTACTCCTGGTCCTGGCTACCATTGCCGGTTTGATCCTGGCACCCTGGCTGGTAAAATTGTTGGCGCCCGGCTTTCAAGGGGATACGGTCAGCCTGGCTGTTAAGTTAACCAGGTGGATGTTTCCGCTTCTGATCTTCAGCGGCCTTTCCGCCCTTTTCAGCGGCTTGCTCAACGCCAGGAATATTTTCGCGGTGACCGCTCTGAATGGGCCTCTCTCCAACCTTGCGGTTATTATCGCGGTCCTGGCCCTGGGTAATCTATGGGGCGTGTACGGAATGGCGCTGGGGGTACTGGCCGGTGGCGCGGCCGGGGCTGTTGTGCAATTGCCCGCTTTGCGCCGGACAGGATTTCACTTTCGCCCGGGGGTAGCTTTAAACCATCCGGATCTTAAAAAGATTTTTAAGTTGGTGCTTCCAATAACGCTGGGAATGTCCATCAGCGAGACGTATATCTTGATTGACCGTTTTTTGGCCTCCGGCCTGGCTGAAGGAAGCATTTCCGCGTTAAATTATGCGAACAGGCTGATCCAATTGCCGCTGGGCCTTTTTGTTACCGCTGTCGGTACGGCGGTATTCCCGTCCCTTACCCGCCGGGCGGCTGAAAACGACCTGCGTGGTTTGGGAGAAGGGGTGCGCCGGTCGCTGCGCCTGGTTATCCTGACCTGCGCGCCGGCGGCAGTGGTATTGCTGGTGCTGCGGGAGCCGTTGGTAACACTGTTTTTTCAGAGGGGGGCTTTTGATGCCAGAGCGGCTGATATGACTGCTGTGGCCCTGTTCTTTTACTCTTTCGGTTTAATCGGTCAGGCGGGCGAATTTATTCTGGCGCGGGGTTTTTTCTCCTTGCAGGATACCCGAACGCCGATGATCCTCAGTGCTGTTGCCGTGGCGGTCAATCTGGCGCTGAGCCTCGCTTTGATCGGCCCGCTGCGGCACGGCGGCCTGGCCTTGGCTAATTCTGTCGCTGCCCTGGCCAATATGGTTATGCTGGCCATTTACCTGAACCGGCGTGTGGCCTGCTTGCGGATTTCGGAAATGTGGCGGTTTTCCGCCCTTGTGTTGATTGCTTCCGTAGTGATGGCCGGTGCTGTTCAAGCAATGGCCCATTGGTTTGCCTTGCCATCTCCCGCATGGATGCCGGCGGCGCAGGTATGTCTGTTCACTGCCGCGGGCCTGGTAGTTTATCTGGCTGCGCTTTCAGTCTTGCGTTTAGAGGAGATGCGGTTTTTCTGGGACTTTGCGCGGCGTACCCTTTCACGTTTGCAGGCAGGGGGAATGAAAGGTTGAAAAGAGAGGCAATAGTAAAATTATATCGCTTGGGGACCACCGGTATCGCGCTGTTATTTATGATTTTTGTCATCTGGATGTTGGTATTGGCGGGTTTAACTGATAAAGTCCAGCGTATTCCCGTGTTGGTCTACCATAATTTTTCACGGGAAAATATTTGTGACCGCAACAGGGATTTAACGTCCGGAGCGAGTTTCGCGGGGGAGATGGAATATCTGCACGACAACGGTTATCATGTCATCCCTCTCAAAATTTTAATAAATCATATGCAGTACGGTGAGAGCCTGCCGGAAAAAGCAATTGTGATTACTTTTGACGACGGGTATGAAGGAGATTATACCGTAGCCTACCCGATCCTGAAGAAATATAATATCCCGGTTACGATTTTCTTGATTGCCAATAAGGATCAGTACTTTGGCCCGGAAGCGCCTCCCATGCTAAGCTGGGATGAGATGAGGGAAATGGAAGGCAGCGGCCTGGTCGATATCCAGGCGCATACATTTGACTTGCATTATAAAGCTTATACCGGCCGGGACAGAATCCGGCGGGAACCGGCGGCGGTTGCCAGGGCGTATCTTCCGGACCTGCAAAGGCGGGAGACGGAGGAAGAATTTGCCGGTAAATTATATAATGACTTTTTGCAAGCGCGTACTACCATTGAGAAAAATTTAAACAAGCAGGTTGATACCTTGGCCTGGCCTTTCGGGGCGTATAATCAGACATCCCTCCGCATAGCCCGTCAAGCCGGCTTTAAATATTTTGCCACTATGAAGCGGGGAATGAACGAACGGGGCGACAGCGTCCAGGTTATCCGCAGGATCAGCGAGGACGACAACATCCGGCTGGAGCAATTTGCGAAATTTGTTGAGCCGGATTATTCCTATATAAGGCAGCTCAGGCAGGTGACTTTCAGGTACCTGAACCGTTTAGCCGAATTTTTCAATTAACAAAAAGCCGGCGGATTTTATTTAAGCGTTATATGCGATATTATGGTCCTGTTTTGCAGGAAGTGCGGTTGGTCCTATAGAATTTTATAGTCGGGAGATTATGCAATTTCAGGAGGTTGGCGTAATATGAGGATAATCTTGTCGCTTTTTATTGCCGCCAGTTTTCTTTTCGCGGCGGCAGCAAGCGCTATCGCAGGTGAACTGCCGGAACAGGGTTCTTTTTTCAGTGTCCTGGAACGGCAGACAGAAACAATCAGTGAAGGCGTATCTCTTTTATCTTACTCGCTGACCTTGGATGGTCAGCCGGTCAGGCTGTCGGTTTTACAAGCGGACTTAAGCAATCCTTACGTTAAAATGGAGGTCCTGGTCGGGGCCGACGGGACGATGGAAAAAACCCAGTCCGCGAGTAAAATGGCTGAACGCGCCGGAGCCGTGGCCGCTGTCAACGGCGGCTTTTTTATCATGGCTCAGGGGAAGCCGCTGGGGACAATCATCCAGGATGGGGAACTGGTGTCCAGTCCGATTATGCGCGGCGACATGCCGGTTTTTGCGCTGGGTATGGACAAACATCCGCTGATGGACTTTTTTAAGTTCAATGGGGAGGTGAAAGCCGGCAACGGATCGGCTTTTCCTCTTTTTGGCGTTAATAAGCTGCTGTATAACCTGGAAGACGGCGGAATTTCCGACACTAACCAGCTGACCCTGTACAACCGGAACTGGGGGCCGTTAAGCCGGGGCGGCTGCGATGAACTGCCCGGCGCGATAGAGACAGTGGTAGAAAACGGTACCGTTGTAAAACAGGTCCAAGCCGCCGCGCCGTTGCCGATTCCCGCCAACGGTTATATTCTCTGGGGTCATGGCGCCGCCGCGGAGTTTATGTCTAAAAACATGCCGGTTGGCTCCCGGGTGGCAGTGAGCTACCAAACCACCCCGGCTTTTGAAAAAATAAAATTGTCCACAGGCAGCAACAGCTTTCTGGTACAGCAGGGAAAGGTAGCAGAATTTCAGGAAGACCTTAAAGGTAAAAATTCCCGTACGGCAGTGGCGTCTTCTGATAATGGAAGGTTCCTTTATCTTATCTCTGTGGAAAAAAGCGGCCAGAGCGCCGGTGTGGAACAGGAAGAGCTGGCGGAGCTGCTGGTGGCGATGGGTGCCGACACAGCCCTGAACCTGGACGGCGGCGGCTCAACAACCATGGTGGCGAAGCACCTTGGCGACACCGGCTTGTCTAATATTGTCCAGCCTGAAGAAGGCTGGCAAAGGCCGGTTACCGACAGTCTGGGGATATTTAACACAGCTCCGCACGGCCAGCCCGCGGGAATGATTATAAGCGGCCCGGACCAGGTCCTGGCCGCCACAGGCGGCAATTATACAGTAAAGGGCTACGATACCCACTATTACCCGTGGAGCCCGCAAAGCCTCAGCTGGCGCGTCAGCGGGGGAGGCGGCATTGACAATGGTGTTTATATTGCCGGCAGCGGCGGGGACGTGGTGATTGAGGCCTACTCCGGCGGCGTGAAAGGAACAAAAAAAGTACACGTAGTGGGCGCCGGTGAGATCAAGGCTTTACATGTGGAGCCATCAGTAATAAAAAACCAGAACGGTCAGGCTGTGCCCCTGTCCTTTTCCGTTGAGACTCTGGACGGGCGGGCAATTCCGCTGGAGGCCCGCTATGTCACCATCAACACTACCGCCGGGACAGTGAAGGACGGTGTATTTACCCCGGGGGAAGCCGGCAGTAAAGGTAAACTGGAGGTAAGTTACCAGGGCTTGACCGTGCAAATACCCGTCCGTGGGGCAAGCTTGTTTAGCGATACGGAAGGCAACTGGGCAAACGATCAAATTAACGAATTGGCCGGGGCTGGTATTATTAAAGGCTACGAAGACGGAACTTTTCACCCGTCGGAACCGGTGACCCGCGCTCAAGCCGTCACCCTGCTGGCGAGGCTGCTGAAGTGGGCACCGGGAGAGGGGCAGCTTAATTTTGAGGACGAAGTGCCCGCCTGGGCAAAGGATGCCGTAGCGGCCGCTGTTTCACGCGGCGTGGTAAAAGGGTACCCGGATCAGACATTTCAACCCGATGGCCTGGTTACCAGGGCCGAGGTATCAGTCATCATGGATAACGCCATTAAATTCACATCCGGTGAGGCGGCGTTGAATTTCAAGGATGCCGGAAGTATCCCCGGCTGGGCGCAGGCGGCCATGGGCAGGGTTTTTTCAGCCGGGGTGTTGAGAGGTTACGAGGGAGGCTATATAAAGCCCGAGGCCAACCTTACCAGGGCGGAAATGGCCGTTATAATTAACCGGCTCATCGGGTTAAACTATGTGAAGGTGGAGCTTTAATTGGCGCCAGTAACGGTTTTAATGACACTGATGGGCCTTGAGATTGGCGGCGCCGAGACACATGCCGTTGTTTTGGCGCGCCATTTGAAGGAGATGGGTTACCGTGTGGTAATGGCCTCCAGCGGGGGCATCTATGAAGAAACTATTGCCCGCCACGGGATCAAACACTACAAGGTGCCTCTTGATAACTCCCGGCCCCTTTCCATTATCCGTTCGGTGGCGGCTGTCAGGTCGATTATAGCCTCGGAAAATGTTGCGCTGATCCATGCGCATGCCCGCATTCCCGCTTTTGTTTCCGATCTGGCCGGGCGGCTTGCCGGGATCCGCATGATTACCACGGCCCATGCCATGTTTGCTGCCAGCCTTCATTTGCGATTTCTGTCTATGTGGGGAGAAAAAACCATTGCCATTAGTTCCGACGTAAAAGAACATATGATCAGATATTTTGGTGTGGCGGAGTCAAATATTATTTTAATTCCTAACGGAATAGATATTGAAACGTTTAATCCGGCTTTGCCGGTTGATGACCTTGAAGGGGAATTGAGGAGCGGTTCCATTAAGGACCTGGTTGTTTATGTAAGCAGGCTGGATAACCTGCTGGCGCCGGTGGCGCTCAGCCTCATTGAAGCTTGTTCACGGCTTTATGAGGAATTTCCTTTTTTGGGCTTGCTTATTGTAGGCGATGGAAAATGCGTCAGGGAGGTGGCGGCCGGGGCGAGAGAAGCCAATAGCCGGGCCGGTGCGGACTTGGTCAGGCTGCTTGGAGCCCGTACGGACGTGAACCGGATCATGGCGGCTGGC
This sequence comes from Pelotomaculum sp. PtaU1.Bin035, assembly GCA_002067965.1. Taxonomy (GTDB): domain Bacteria; phylum Bacillota; class Desulfotomaculia; order Desulfotomaculales; family Pelotomaculaceae; genus MVRN01. The sequence continues at coordinate 15,902 of MVRN01000110.1, read as the reverse complement.
GACTTGATCGTCGGGGTAAGCCGGGTGGCGCTGGAAGCCATGGCCTGCGGCAGGAGTGTCATTCTGGCCGGAGGAGAAGGATATGGAGGCCTAATTAGTGAAGGCAGTCTGGTTCTGTTTAAGAATGATAATTTTACCGGACGCCAGTTTAAAATGAAAGCCACAGCACAAAACATAGAGGACTCCATCAGGGAATTCTTGCGGCTGCCGCCTGAATCAAAAAAACAGATGGAAATAATTTTGCGGAACTATGTTGTTGAGAATTACAGTAGCTTGAGGATGGCTAAAGAGACTGCCAGAGTATATGAGAAAGTATTGAATCAAAAATAAAAAGTTCTTTATTAAGCAACAAAAACAAATTATTATATAATCCGGGTGAAACATCTATGCTCAGGGTGTTGCATATTATTAGCGATACCAACATCGGTGGGGCCGGCAGGCATTTAGTGACTTTCCTGGAACATTATGACCGGACCAAGCTGGCAGTATGGGTGCTCTGCCCGCCTGCGTCCTTGCTGCTTGAGCAATGCGCCGCGGCCGGTGTTGAAACGTATACCAGCCCATACTTGGCGGGAGACCAGTCTTTTAGCTGGCACGGCCTGGCCGGCCTTTTCCGTGAAGTGAGCGCTATCATTAAGGAGCGCAGGTTTGACATTGTACATACCCATGCCTCTTTTTCAGGGCGCCTGGCGGCCAGGGCCGCCGGAGTACCCCGCATCGTTTACACCAAACACCGCGTGGACTGGGATGCCCCCCGGGGATGGATCAAAAAGCATTCCATAGCCCTTTTAAACAGCTTGACCAGCCACCGGGTAATCGCTGTCAGTCAAACAGTTAAAGAAGACCTTTTATTAAACGGTGTGCCGGAAGAAAAGATAGCCTTAATCTATAACGGTATCAATGTGAGCAATTTTAAGGAGCAGGCCCGCATGGGGAATCCGAAGTCCGCGATAGAAATCGGGAAAAACCGGGTGGTTGGTATTGTGGCCCGCCTGGAACCGGAAAAAGGGCACCGGTATTTTCTGGAGGCAGCCGCCATGGTGCTGGAAAGACTGGAGGATGTATTATTTTTAGTGGTAGGCGCGGGTTCTCTGGCAAGCGAACTGGCGGAGACGGCGCAACGTCTGGGGATAAGCGGACGCGTGATTTTTACCGGCTATCAGGACAATATAGCGCAGCTAATTGCCATGATGGATGTAATGGTAATACCGTCGCTGACGGAAGCCTTCGGGATCAGTATGATTGAAGGCATGTGCCTGGCCAAGCCGTGCGTGGCCAGCGCGGTGGGCGGGCTGGCGGAAATAGCCGGGGTGGACGGGCGGGATGCTTTTCTGGTGCCGCCGGGCGACCCGGGGGCTGTCGCCGGGAAGGTCGTCTTTCTCTTGAAAAACCCGGACGTGGCGCATGCGGTGGGGCAAAGGGCGGCGGAAAAAGTGGAAAAAAGATTTACCGCTAGGATCATGGCCGATAAAATCACAGACCTTTATTACAAGTTATGATGGTAATAATCAGGTGAACGTTAAAGTGAAGGAGGGGTTTTCTTTGCTTGATATTAACCGGATTCAAGAATTATTGCCCCACCGCTACCCGTTTCTTCTGGTAGACCGGATCGTATCGTTGGAAGAGGGCCGGTATGTGGTAGGCATTAAGAATGTTTCCGCAAATGAATCTTTTTTTCAAGGACATTTCCCGGACTACCCAGTGATGCCGGGGGTACTGGTTGTTGAAGCCATGGCGCAAGTAGGCGCGGTGGCTGTTTCAAAAATGCCCCAATTCGCAGGCAATATAACCTTTCTTGCCGGGATAGACAAGGCCCGCTTCCGCCGCCAAGTAGTCCCCGGCGATCAGTTGCGCATCGAAGTAAAAGTACTAAAATTGCGCGGGTCTTTAGGTAAATGTTATGCAACCGCATGTGTCGGTGAAGAAATAGCCGCCGAAGCTGAACTGATGTTCATGTTGCAAAAGAAAAAGGACTAATACCGGTGAAATAACACGTAACAAGGTGCGCATCTAAGGAAACTGGAACTGTTTCTTAATTAGTTATCTAATTAGCCCAATTGACATTATTTTTGGTAATTGTCGTATTAAGGCGTTATAAGATAAAATACATTAAGTGTGTGCTTGGACTTGCCTGTAGGAGGAGATGTGTGTGCATATACCGGTAACGGCTATTCTGTTGGCTTTCGGGATAGCACTACTGGTTACCCCGCTGGTCAGGAAATGGGCTTTCAGATGTGGAGCCGTAGATCGCCCCAACAAGAGAAAAGTACATGAGAAAATTATGCCCAGATTAGGCGGGCTTGCCATTTATCTTAGCTTTGTAGTTGCTGTGATCGTTACCCGAGAGGTTACAAGGCAAGTCGCAGGGATGATGGTCGGCGGCTCGCTAATTGTTTTGCTCGGCTTTATCGACGATACCAGAGGTGTCTCTCCCCGGATGAAGCTGGCGGGGCAGATAGTTGCGGCATGCGCGGTGGTCCCTTTTGGCCTGAGAGTTGATTTCTTGACCAACCCTTTTTCAACCGAATTAATTGCGCTGGGATTATTAAGTGTTCCTGTAACCGTGTTGTGGCTGGTGTCGGTCACTAACGCCGTCAACCTGATCGACGGGTTGGACGGGCTTGCCGGAGGCACCTCGTTTATCGCTCTCCTAACCCTTGCGGCGGCCGTTTGGATAGAGACAGGCCGGACAGGCGGTTCGCAGGGCCAGGAAGATGCCATTGTCCTGGCGCTAGTATTTGCGGGTGCGGTGTTTGGTTTCTTGCGCTACAACTTTTACCCGGCGCGGATTTTTCTAGGGGATTCCGGTTCGATGTACCTGGGCTACAATGTGGCCGTCCTGGCGATAATGGGGCTGGCCAAGGGCGCTACCTTTATTTCGGTAATTATACCTGTAGTTATCCTGGGGATTCCCCTGCTGGACACGGTTTTTGCGGTAGTCAGGCGGTATTGCGGCCACAGGCCTATTCTCCAGCCGGACAAGGAGCACCTTCACCATAAACTGATGGAGATGGGCTTAAGCCACCGCCAAGCAGTGTTATGTATCTATGCGGTAAACGTAGTCCTCGGTTTAAGCGCGATTATCCTGACGCTGATAACGCAAAAGCAGGCTGTGCTTTTTTTAGCGGCGCTTTCTACTATTATATTGATCGCAGCTAATAAAATAGGCGTTACCGGGGTTGGCAGGCACCAGTATTTGCAGCCTGAAAAACAACAGCGGCACTATCGAATGTAAGTCAGGGAAGGTATGGATATGAAAGTCAGAAAGGCTATTATACCCGCGGCCGGCATAGGTGCCCGCTTTTTGCCTGCCACCAAGGCGCAGCCCAAGGAAATGTTGCCAATTGTCGATAAGCCGACTATCCAGTATATTGTTGAGGAAGCGATCGAATCAGGGATAGAAGATATATTGATCGTTACAGGCAGGAATAAACGGGCTATTGAAGACCATTTTGACAAGTCATTGGAATTGGAATATCAATTGAAGCAAAAAGGGAATCTGGACCTCTTGAAGCTTGCTCAGGATATCAGCCGGCTTGCCGATATCTATTATGTCAGGCAAAAAGAGCCTTTGGGACTGGGGCACGCGATCTCCTGCGCCCGCCAGTTTGTCGGAGACGAGCCTTTCGCGGTACTGCTGGGTGATGACATTGTGCGGAGCCGGGTACCCTGTCTCAAACAAATGATGGATTTGTTTGAGGATATCCGGTCTTCTATTGTAGCGGTCCGGGAAGTTTCCCGGGAAGACGTTTGCAAGTATGGCATCTTGGATGCAATTCCGGAGCGGGACGGGGTATATGGGGTTATTGACCTGGTGGAGAAGCCTCCCGTGGAGAAGGCTCCCTCCCGCCTGGCTGTGATGGGCCGTTATATTATTACCCCGCGCATTTTCTCGATCCTGGCTGAAACCAAGCCCGGGGCCGGCGGGGAAATCCAGCTTACCGATGCGCTGAAAGTGTTGTGCCGGGAGGAGCCTATGTACGGCTTGGCTTTTGAGGGACGCCGTTATGATGTGGGTGACAAGCTGGGCTACCTTCAGGCAACGGTGGAATTTGCCTTGGAGCGGCCAGGGCTGGCGGAGGAATTTAGAGAATATCTTAAAACCATATGTAAAGGCTAATAAATAACAAGAAAAACCCCACAGGTTAACCTCCCTGCGGGGTTTGCTTATTTAACCACTTTTTTTGACGCCTCTTGCTTATCAGCAGGCGTTTTTATTTGACGAAGGTATTCTTCAAACATTTTTCTTCTGGAAGTCAGTTTCTTTAAAGCTTTAAATTCCTTCATTAATCTCCCTCCCACCGGTATTGTTTCCATAAATGTCAGGAGCTAAACCAACTTATGTATAATCGCCGCTGCCGCTGGCAAACTAAGGTCTATAGATTATACTTGAAGGAGCTCTAAATTATGAATGCATACCTGGAGATTTTAATCAGATCCCTTGGCGCTTTTGCGGGCGTCATTTTTATCACCCGGATGGTAGGCAAATCCCAGGTGGGAGGCATGAACATTGCCGAATGGGTCAACGGAGTCGTTATCGGCTCTATTGCCGCCAGCTTGACAACGGATTTAAAAACACCCGCGGGGTACTATATCTTCGCGCTTCTGGTTTTTATGACGCTGACCATAGTGGCGGAGTGGGCAGGGATAAAGTACCGCCCCGCCCATAAAATATTAGGCGACGATCCGACAGTGGTGGTGCATAACGGGGTAATTCTTGAGGGGAATATGTGCAAGATGCGCTATACTGTCGACGATCTGACCTCGCAGCTGAGGCAGAAAAATGCCTTTAATATCGCGGATGTGGAGTACGCCATTGCTGAACCCAACGGCGAACTCAGCGTCTTGTTAAAGAGCCGGGTTGCACCGGTCACACCGCAGGACCTCAATGTTTCAACCAAATACAAGGGGATTCCTTCTGAACTGGTGGTGGACGGGGTGATCATCCAACAAAATTTAAAGCAGAACAACCTGGATGAGGATTGGCTGTTAGGGGAATTGCAGAAACAGGGCATCCAGTCATTGAAAGAAGTGTTTTACGCCAGTCTGGATTCGGATGGCAACCTGTATGTCGACAAAAAGCAGGATAAAATAACTTATGTGCAGGATATCACCGATAAGCTGCCTGGTAGAATGCCACAATAGGGTTATTGGATAACAATTGTATCTTTTAAACCTGTTACTTCATAGACCTCCAGTTCATTTGCTTTGCCCTTGACCCTTACCGGCCCGAGGGGATTGCATACGGCGCGATCGTGAACCGCCTCGTAGGTGCTGGAGCTGATTACGATTTGCCCGGCATTGGCGAAAGACTGCAGCCGGGCGGCTATGTTCACGTTATCCCCGATAGCGGCAAACTCCACCCTGGTTAAAGCGCCGATGTTGCCGATGATTACTTCGCCGGTGTTGATGCCGATGCTGACGTTTAATTTGACCTCAAATTCACGTTCCACCTCATCACTCAGACTCGAAAGGCCTTTCAGGATGTCTAATGCTGATTTCACCGCCCGCAGCTCATGGTCGGGCACCGGTATCGGCGCGTTGAACTCTACCATAACAGCGTCCCCAATAAACTTGTCGATGGTTCCTTCATATTTGAATATGATTTCGATTACCAGCTTCAAGTAACGGTTTAAAACGTTTACCAGGTCTTCCGGCGGCAGTTTCTCAGAAAGCGGAGTGAAGCCGCTGAGATCAACGAAGAGCACGGTCACCATCTGCCGGCGGCTTTTCATTTGCATCATGTCAATATCCGCTTTCAATATCTCGTTGACAACCTGGGGCGCGACGTAGCGGCTGAATGTCTGCGTGATCTTCTGCTTTTCCCGGCGTTCCTGAATATAGCCGTAAATTGTAGCTGCAACGTAGCAGAGGATAATAGTGAAGGCCGGGTAGACAACCTGCGCCAGCAAGTGCGCCTTTGTCCCGATGAAGTAAACAGACGCGACACACGCGGCCAATACGGCCAGGGCCAGAGTGAAGCCGCGCGACGGTGAAAGCCGCGGCAGAACCAGCCCCATGAAAATGCCCAGGATCACCACGACTGCCATATTTGTAGCCGGCGAGGTATTTTCAAAGAATCTTTTTGTTATGACAGCGTCAATAATGTTGGCGTGCATTTCAACTTCGGTCATCATCGCCTTGCCGAAAGGAGAATAATAGAAGTTTCCCGTTGCGACGTGCGTTGAGCCGAAAAGAACAATTTTGTCTTTGAATATTTCCGGGTTCACATCGCCGGATAGCAGCGCGGAAACGGGTATGACCGGGAATCTTCCCGGCGGCCCGGCATAGGCGATGGACACTAAGCCTTTTTCGTCAAGCGGGATATTGACGCCGTTGAAATTAATATCCTTGGCCGATGGATGGATATTGTCCTTGATGCCGTAATATTCTTTGAGCACGGCCATTGGGAAGGAGTCAACCGGAATGTCCTGTTCCGTGGCCAGCATTAAAGCAACCCGGCGTACGACTTTATCCGGGTCGCCTAAAAAAGTATTATGTCCAAGGCTGTTCGCCGCCACCATCAGTTCCTTAAAGGGGAACCGTGTGAAGTCCTTTCCGTATGCTATGTTTTTTTCCGTCCAGATCTTATCCGCCCAGAATGGAAAGATGACGTTTTTTGCAGCCGCCGTTTTTTCAGCCAGCAGCCGGTCCTGGTCGGGCGCATCGGCGCTCGGATTGTTGAAAACGATATCGTAGCCTATAACTTTCGGTCCGCCGCTGGCAATAATATCAATAATATTTGCATGCATGCCGCGAGGCCAGGGCCATACCATTTTTGCCAGATCATCACTGGTAATCCCCACGATGACTATTTCCGGGCTGGGTTCGCGCTGACAGGCCGTCACCCTTGTATCGACGGTAAGGCGCTCCAAGTAGACCAGGATGTCGTACTTGACTGCAAGCAACATCAGGCCGGTGACCAGCAGGCAGAGAATCACGACGCGGTCCCTTTTTCCGCTGGAAAATATTTTGCTCATTGCAGCCACTTCCTTTTGTCAATATCTATAACGTTGACTGTCTGTTCACGGATATATTTCTTCAGAAACTTTTAAAATCCTTTTATATAAAATCCATAAATATGCTTTAGGATAAAGAATTAAGCTTATATTCCATAATAATAAATTACTTGATAAAATTGCTTGATCCAGTTCCTTCTAATCTGCAATAATAATGATATGCAAATGGTTGCGATAACCATTTGTAGAAAAGTTTATTTAAGGCGTGAGGTGATTTATTTGTTGAAAATCAGTTATCTGCTTAGAATTTTTGTTTTAGCGCTGGCGTCGGTGCTGTTTGCTGCTTTCCTTGTCCCGGCGCTGCCGGCCGGCGCTGCCGGCGCGGAAGAGGGACAAGAACCGGGCGGCGAGATTGGGCTTTTTATGGATCAGCCTGTTCTCTTTAACCAGTGGTCTTATGAGGACTACTTGCACCTCCAGGAGATTTATAACAACTATACAGGAGATCCGGAAAAAGCCAGGTCATTGGTTTATGCCGAATGGCAGGCCATTGCCTCGCTCATGACCAGAATTGCCGTTACTGAAGCATACTTTGACCAGGAGCGGGAATATGTAATTTATCCGGCCAAGCCGTCGGGCAAGCTCCACGTTCTTGGCGCCGCCAGGGCAGCCAGGGAGGCCTTCCTGGAATTGGCCGGAAAAGGTGTCCTTAAAGAGACCGATTTTAAAGAAATTTACCCTGACATCAGGCGCGGCAGTATGAGTGAGGTCGAAGGCAATATGGGCACGGTTGAATATTTACCGGCGGGGGAAGACCGGTATGTCCCGCTGGAAACCGCGGTTAAGGTCCTGAACGGGTTGTCGCTGCCGGAGAAGGCTCTCAAAGGTTATACTCTCTTTTTGATGCCATATGAATTCCGGGGCCTTGGCGGTTTCGCCTACAGCAGGCTGCTGCCCCAGGTGGAGGAAGCGTCTTTCATTTCGGCAGTCCACAGTGTAAACGGACAGGGTGCGGAATCGGCGATAGCCCACGAAGCCGGCCACTTTATGCATTACCGGTATATTGGAAATTATTCCAGTCAGGATAAGCGTTGGCGGCAGTACCTGGAGCTGCGCGGCAAGACGTGGCGGCAGGGTAGCTGGGCGGATTCCACCGCCGAAAACTTTGCTGAAGACTTCCGGGTTTCCTGTGGCGGCGAGGACGCGGCCCGGCCGCCCCACGCCGGAGCCTACGGACCGCCGGGCCCGGCTTTGAAGAGCGCGCTGGCAAAATACTTTCAAGAGCTGGCGGCGGAGCCTGACGTTATCCCGGCGGAATATGGCAAGCTTTATTTCCACCCGGCGCCTGACGTCACCGCGCTGCCGGTAAACGGCATGGAGAATACAAACACTGTACTGGCCGGCGGCCGCAGGCTGGAGGTTAGGGGTACCTTTAATCTCAATATGCCGGAATATGAGGCGGTAATTTTTACAAAGGGTGACGCTTGCGAAGTTTACCAGCCTTTAAAAATGCTGCCGGAAGGGGTATTCGCGCAGGAGGTGACGCTTCCCGGGGCGGGTGTGTACGACCTTGTGGCCGGTGTGATGAAAGATAAGACAATTGTGACATATCAGTTGGTTAAAGTATATAGCTATGATTTTTCGCTGGACTTAAGCGAGAAGGACAAACTGGATGACCGCCTGATCTCTCCACAGCAGCCTGCAACTGCCGCGTTTAGCGACATGGCCGGCAACTGGGCAGCCGGTTATGTTGGCCGCCTGGCCGGCATGGGTCTGATCAGCGGCTATCCGGACGGTACATTTGGGCCGGATAATCAAATTACAAGGGCGGAATTCCTGGCTCTTCTGGTAAAGTCCCTGCGCTCCGGGGCTGCCGGCAGCCAGACGGGCCAATATTTATTGGATGTTCCTGAAGAGCACTGGGCTTATAATTTGGTCAATTCGGCTCTTTCTACCGGCATGATCGATGCCGGAGAATGCCCCGGCGGGTGGTTCAGGCCGGACGACCCGGTTACCAGGGGTGAGATGGTGGCCTTCATAGAAGGGTTTTTCAAGGTAAAATATCCTTACCTGGCGCTCCAGAGTCCCCTGGCAATGGGTATATTCAACGGTTACCCCGATGGCGGCTACGGACTGGAGCGGGCTTCTACCAGGGCTGAAGCGGCTGTTATACTGGCGCGGCTGGCCGGAGTGGATTAATAAAATAAAAGAATTTTGGGGTGCTGACTATTAAAGCGGGAGGTCCGGAAGAAAAACCAGGGCCTTCTTTTCTTATACTTTAAACATTGCTTCAACCATCCTCAGGTGATGAATGAAAAGATAACATGGTTATAAAGTTAGTTGGGTGTGCTATAATTAAGGTGGTTTCAGTATTAACATCTCCTTTGAAAAGGATGAGATGGTGAAAAAATCAGCTACAGGTGTCATGATTTTCAAGATAACAATATTAATTGCTTTTTTCAACCTGCTGTCGAGGTTTCTTGGGCTGATCCGCGATATGGTGATAGCCCGTCAGTTTGGCGCCTCCGCGGCTACCGACGCATATCTGGTGGCTTTTACAGCGCCAAATTTGCTTTTTTTTATAATAAGCGGGTCTCTGGCAGCCGTGGTGGTGCCCGTATTTATTGAATTTTCAACAAAAAAAGACAAGCATGAGGCCTGGAGAATATTTAATACCGTGTTTAACACGGTTACAATATTATTCTTTATTATTTCAGCGGCGGGCATACTGGGCGCCGCTGGTATTGTCAGGCTGATTGCCCCTATGCTTCCGGATGAAACGGCGAAGCTGGCAGCTGAACTAGCCGCAATTATGTTTCCCCTGCTGATCTTTTCCGGGTGGGCTTCTCTCTTTGCCGGGCTGCTGAACGCAAATAATATATTTGGCATTCCTGCTTTTTCAAATGTGGCTAATAATCTGGTTATCATTATCAGCGCCCTTACTCTGGGCAGTATTTACGGAATTTACGGTTTAGCCGCGGGTACTGTGATCGCCATGGCGATAATGGCTTTCATACAGATCCCCGCCCTCATCCGCGCCGGTTGCCGGTACAGTCCCGCGCTCGAACTCGGCCATCCCGGCGTTAAAAAGGTTTTTAGGCTGATCATGCCTGCGGCATTAGGAATAACAGTCAACCAGGCTTACATCTTAATTGAACGTATTTTTGCATCCGGCATGCCTTCCGGAAGCATCTCATCACTTAATTTTGCCAATAAGCTGGTTCAATTTCCAATCAGCCTTTTTGTGCTTGCTCTGGGTACCGCGGTTTTTCCAACTCTCACCAGACTGTCTGCAATAGGAGAGCGCGAAGAATTTTCTTATACTTTAACAAGGTTGCTAAAAATAATGATTTTGGGGATGGTTCCAGCCAGTGCGGGCTTGATAGTATTACGCTATCCTATTGTCGCCTTGCTCTTCCAGCGGGGAGAGTTTGATCAGCGGGCCGTGGAATTGACTTCCGTTGCTTTGCTTTTTTATTCTGTCGGGTTGGCCGGGCAGGCTGCGAATATCATTCTTACCAAAGCTTTTTACTCATTACAGGATACCAGGACACCGGTAAAGCTAACCCTGATAACTGTTTTGGTTAACCTTGTTTTAAGTGTATTATTAATAAGATTTTTTCAACACGGCGGCTTGGCCCTGGCCAATTCACTCGCTTCACTAACCGGTACCGCGCTTTTTATGATCTTTCTTAATAAGAAAGTAGCTTTTTTAAAATGGGTTGGTTTCCTAAAATTTACCCTGTCTGTATTAGCGGCAACCGGCTTGACGGCAGTGGCCAGTTACGGCGTTAGTGCCGCTTTGGCCGGATTTGCCGATGCGCGTGACGCGTTTGGCCTCGCCTTTCAGGTGGGGACTGCCGTATTGGCAGGCGTGGCAGTGTTTACAGCATCTGCCGTTGCTTTCAGGATTGAGGAGTTTTATATTTTATGGAATTTTTTAAAGGGCTTTATTACCGGCGGGAGGGAAAACAGCTAGTTCGGCAGGCGCTTTTGATAAACCGTTACCCGGTGTTTTTCATAACTGAAAATGTGAACCTTTGCGGGATGAATGGCATACGCTGATGTGAGGAGGTGTCCGGGATGCCATTCAAAATTTCCGAACTGAGCCTGAGAGACACGGTAAATATGGCTGATGGCGCGAAATTAGGTCCGGTAAAAGATGTTCATATCGACTTGGAGACCGGGAAAGTGCTTTCACTGGTGTTATCCGGCGGAAGGAAATATTTCGGTTTCTTGAGTGCCGGTAAGGATGTGGAAGTCCCCTGGGAAAAGGTAAAAAAGATCGGTATTCATACTGTACTGGTAGAGATTGAATAATAAGAATACGTGCCCGACATATTGTATCATACCGGCCATTGTTGACATTTCTCACCCTTTTTTGCTAGAATAGGATATGGTTTTTATACCCGTGATGAATAAAGTGTCAAATGACCGATCAAACCTCTGAGCAGGAGGTTTAATTTTATACTTGGAGCTTGTACTAATGTAAGGAGTGATAATTATGGCCAGCCGCTTATTTACTTCCGAGTCGGTAACCGAGGGACACCCTGATAAAATAGCCGACCAGATTTCTGACGCGGTCCTTGACGCTATTTACCAAAATGACCCGTTCGCCCGTGTAGCCTGCGAAACTCTGGTTACTACCGGCCTTGTTCTGGTCAGCGGCGAGATTACGACCGATTGTTATATTGATATTCCTAAGATAGCCCGGGAGACTATCCGGGAGATCGGCTACACCAGGGCGAAATATGGCTTTGACTGCGATACTTGCGCGGTGATCACCTCCATTGACGAGCAGTCGGGTGATATCGCCCAGGGGGTGGACCATGCGCTGGAAACCCGGGGCTGCGAGGATTCTAAAGATGAATTGGAGGCCACCGGCGCCGGAGATCAGGGGATGATGTTCGGCTATGCCACTAACGAGACACCGGAATTGATGCCGCTGCCCATTTCACTGGCCCACCGGCTGGCGAGGCGCCTGGCGGAGGTCCGGAAAAGCGGGCTGGTTCCCTATCTCAGGCCAGACGGAAAAACCCAGGTGACCGTTGAATACGATGGCGGCCGCCCGCTGCGGGTGGACAGTGTCGTCATTGGCTCCCAGCATCACCCCAAAGTGACGCTTGAAGAAATCCGTAAGGATATGCTGGAACAGGTGATTAAACCGGTTATTCCCCCGGATTTGCTCGGCGGTTCGACCCGTTACCTGGTCAACGCCACCGGCCGCTTTGTTATTGGCGGGCCCCAGGGAGACACCGGCCTGACCGGACGGAAGATTATTGTGGATACATACGGCGGCATGGCCCGCCACGGAGGAGGGGCTTTCTCCGGCAAGGATCCCACCAAAGTTGACCGCTCCGCCAGCTACGCCGCCCGCTATGTGGCTAAAAACATCGTGGCTGCCGGTTTGGCTGAAAAATGTGAGATTCAATTAGCTTACGTCATTGGGGTGGCCCGCCCGGTTTCAATAATGGTGGAAACTTTCGGCACCGGCAAGGTTAATGAGGAGACCCTGGTTGATTTGGTGCGGGAACACTTCGACTTGCGCCCGGCGGCCATCATTAAAGGACTTGACTTGCGCCGGCCGATCTATAAGCAGGTGGCGGCTTACGGACACTTCGGGAGAAACGATCTCGATCTGCCATGGGAGCGCACCGACAAGGCGGAAGCGCTCAGGCGGGACTCTGGTTTGTAAAAAAGAGGCAGATATAGATATGAGACTGAGTCATTTAACGGCTCAGGTGGCTTGTTTACTGGACCTTCAGGCAGCCTTTTAACAGGGGCTGCTTTTTTATTGGAAAAATAATAACTAACTTGTATAAATGACTGATTTGTGGATGGTTCTGTTATATCTATAGTAGGATTCTGATTCTTTAGCTGTCTATACAATGTTAATGTTGCCGTTCCATCAACTGATGCATTTGGCAATCCCTCATTTAGGCTATGTGAAAATATTTGAGTATTGTAATTGAAACTAGTACGCTGTTAACTCTTAAACTGTGGATAAAGCCGCTTTAATTTACTTTGCCTATATAAACTTACTAGCCATAAAATTACCCCCACTGAGATATGAGATATTCCCGCAAGCTAAGCTTGAAGGATTTTCATATGCAAACGCTCTATGCTATTTGATGAATAGTTCGACCTAAGATTCACTCATGATAATTTTGATGATCTGGCCGGAAGGGTCGGAAAGGGTAAGTTCACCGGAACATTTTAGATGCCTAGCCCCTTTTAGATGTGACATGGGGAGGGGGAAGCATAAGATTTCTGATCTTTCCTAGCCGGGTAAGCCTTTTAATATTGTCTTTTTCTTCCACTATGAATCTTCTGAAAATTGCCCTGTAGTCGTCATTGTAGGTAGCAGTAAAGGCCCTAATATGCTGGTTTAAAAGAAATTGACTTGCTGTTATGATAACACTGGTAACTTCACTGTCGGATAAAACGATTTGGCCGATTATCCCGGCAGGCCGCTGATGCATCCTGGTTACAGGCCGGGGCGGCACTGTAAATCCAGCGGCTTTTAAAGTCTGTTCAAGCTTATTCAGCTGGGGATAGGCGATCTTATATAAACCATGTTCCAGGAGTTTTTTCAGCTCTTTGTCATTGGTATTGTTTAAATAGGATTCCAACAGGATGATACTGGAGTTCCTGTAGAATTCCATTTCAGCCCAGAGCCAGTAGGCATCACCAATTGTAGGTCCTTTTGGTTCGGATACAGACAGAGGGGGCTGGTTAAAGGCCTGCCTGCTCCTGCCGAAAGTAATGATATAATCGTGGCCTTTCATATCCTGTTCAACAAGCTCAATAAATAACTCTCTGATAGAATCTTCTGTTATAACTGTAGCTATAGCCCGCCCGTCAAGATTTATCAAAGCTTTTGACAAGTTAAACATAATTCTGATGATTTCCTCATCGGAAACTTTGGTTTCATTGCCGATCCCCGGTTTTCCCTGGAATGTCTTGGTGGCCGAGCGGGGTGGAACAGTAAAGCCGGCGTCTTTGAGGAGGCCTTCCAGCTTGGGTATGCGCTGGTTTCTCATGCGATCCGCGAAAGCCTGTATAAGTGTGTGCATTTCTTTATCATCAGTGTTCATTTGAAAGGTTTCCAGGGCATTTATTAACTGATGAGAAGCAGTGAGGGATTCCCAGAGATGATATATTTCACCCGCATGCATGGGTTTGTTGGCGGTGTTCAAGGTATAGGATGACGGAAGTATTTTTTTTAAAATTTTAATCCGCATTTTTTTCACTCCTTTTTCAAACTTTTGCCGTCACTTTTGGCGGATATTCCATGAGATCCCGTTTATTCCCAAGCTTTATTAACTTAGCCAAATAGTCTATATCTTCAAAAACAAAACTTTTCAAGAGCTCTCTGACGTCTTCGCGGTAGGCAGACCCCAGAGCGTTCATGTGCATATCAAGATTTACCTGGGTTGCAGTAATCACAATGCTGAGAACTTCACTATCCCTTACGATAATTTTTCCGGTCCTGCCGGCATGCTGCCGCTTGATCCGGGAGACAGGCCGGGCCGGAACAGTAAATCCTTCGTTCTTTAGGATCATCTCAAGCTTTTCCAATTGGGGAAAGGCTACTTTATACAAACCATATTCGAGTTCCTTTATTAATTCCGTGTCTTTGGTGTTGCTGATATAGGTTTCAAGGAGGACAATGGTGGAATGCCTGTTGCCCAGTTGATCCCATAGCCAGTAGGCTTCCCCCAGATTAAGGGCGCCGGGCGATGCAGTGGCGGGAGGGGGCGGGGTAAAGGCCTGTCTTCCGCTTCCCAGTTGCATTAAAGCCTCATGGGCTATGATAGTTTTTTTCAGAAGGTCGATAAAAACGCCACGGATGGCCTCATTAGTGGTGGCAATCCCCACTCCTCTTGCGTCAAGGACCAATAAAGAGTGGGCTAAGGTCAGCAGAACCTTTAATACTTCTTCATCGGATAATTTAACATCCTGACCCACCCCCGGTTTACCCTGCAGGGTTTTGGTGGCCGGACGCGGGGGCACGGCAAAACCTGCGTCTTTTAGGAGATTCTCAATTTTGGGTATTCTAAATAATTGGATGCCTTCAACAAGCCCTTTCAGGAATATGTGGATATCCCTATCCTGAGTGTTCATATAGTAGGTTTCCCCGATATTGACTACCTGGTAGCTTGCCGTCAGGGCGTCCCAGAGATAGAAAATCTCCCCCGCATGCATTGGTTTTTGAGCCGTATTCAGAGTGTATGAACTTGGCAGGATTTTTTTTAGTACTTTTAACTTCATAAATAGGCTTCCCCCGTTATCAAAAGTGATGTTAGATGTTATTAGAATTTACGTTTCATATAATTTTTATTTATTTTTATGATGAAAACTTTATTATGAAGCTAATTCAAATTTACTGGCAATAAAGTCTCCGTTAACACAAGAAATCCTACAAGTTTATACCCGTAGGATTTTCATATAAAGATATATTTCTTATTTTTACCTGGCAGCGAAAAATATCTCAATTTGTAACATTGACTAATAAATTTTATTTGGTAGATGTTGATTAAGTTATAATTCCTATGCCTCCCCCAGGGAACCTAACGAAAAAAGTTGTGCCCGCAGAACTGGTTTCTATATTGATAAGGGCGTTATGCCTGGCAGCAATGCCATAACAAACTGCCATCCCTAAGCCTGTACCATTATCTTTAGTAGTAAAGAAAGGAGTGCCTATCTTTTCAAGTATATCGGACTCGATCCCTTTACCTTGATCCTGCACTGATAAAACCACATCTTTGTCGTCCATGTAGGTTCTGATAATCAGATTCCCACCCGTTGCGAACCAGGTTTAGAATAAGCTGCCGAATTTCTTTTTCGTTCAGAAGCAATTCGGAAATTTCCTCCAGTTGCATATTAATATCTTTATCTAATACCATTGCGTCAGCCTGGATTAATGGAAACAGGTTCGTC
>MVRN01000109.1 GCA_002067965.1 Pelotomaculum sp. PtaU1.Bin035 | reverse complement strand
GACCGTTCCTTTTTCCTAAATACGAAGAGTCAGAAATTATTAAGGGGTACTTAAGGGAAATTAAATAGTTAATATAAGGAAGCAAAAGAAGTTGTGTTGCATTATATAACAATCAGAAAAATGATTGTTATAGTGATAATCATCAGCGCCTTCTTTCGCAGGGACATATAAACCTCCATTTCGCCGCTTGGCTGCAGGCGACACAAATTAGGTACTGAAATAGGGGATGTTGCGAATTTCAGATTTCTCCTTTACTCATATTAACACATAATAACACTTGAGACACGATTACCGCGATAAAACAAGCCAAATTACATCTTTTTTCAATTTTTTCAAAAGAATTTTGTATCTGGTATAATTATTCCTTGTCTTGACAAAGGGGGGCATTATACCGGGCAAGACAAACATTTTTACCTATTGTATCTATCCCAATATTATGATAAATTTATAGTGTAGTGTAGTAGAATAGTGATTTAATTTGCAAACTTTTTGGATTAAAGGCAGGTGGTAATATAATTTCCTGAAATAGTAGAACGGTAGGATGGCAGAATGAAGTTGTCTACCGAGGCACTCTCATTCAGGGGTGTTTTTTTGTTTTAAGCAACGCATATTTTTATACAAGGAGGCTAATTAAATGACTAAAAGGATAACGGTCTTATTAATAAGTGTTCTGGCATTATTAACCTTGATCTTTACGGCTGGCTGTTCGTCCAAACAGGAGAGCACAAGTTCCACGGCCAAAGCAGGTGAGACAATCAACATAGGGGCGGTGCTTGATATCAGCGGCCCGTCCTCTTCCCTCGGCATTCCCGAAAGAGATACCCTGCAGATGCTGGCGGACCAGTTGAACGCAAAGGGTGGAATCAATGGGCGTCAGGTTAAAATGGTCATCCTTGATAATAAAAGCGATGAGACAGAAAGTGTTTTGGCGGTCAAGAAATTAATCGACCAGGAGAAGGTAGTGGCTATTATCGGCTCAAGCGCCAGCGGCACTTCGCTGGCCATGGTCGATACGGTGCAAAAAGAGGGTGTCCCCCTGATATCGCTGGCTACCAACAGCAAAATAGTCGAGCCGGTAAGCGATCGCAAGTGGGTTTTTAAAATGGCCCAGAGTGACGCGACAGTAGCAGACGGTATGATTAAATACGCAAAATCCAAAGGCATACAGAAAATCGCCATCCTTTACATGAACAACGCATACGGTGACGGGGGGCAAAAAGCCCTGAACAAAGCCGCGGCGGACAATGGCATAAGTGTTGTATTGCAGGATAAGTTTGAAGCAACCGACAAGGAAATGTCCGCCCAACTGGCCAAAATTAAAAGCAGCGATGCCCAGGCGGTCATGGTGTGGGCGATTCCTCCCTCCGCCTCGATTGTAACCCGCAATTACCGTGAACTCGCTTTGAACATACCCATGATTCACAGCCACGGCATTGCCAACCAGAACTTCCTTGACCTGTCCGGCGAAGCTGCCAACGGCATTGAATTCCCTGTGGGCAAAATCGTTGTGGCCGACCAGCTTCCTGACAACGATCCGCAGAAGCAGGCTCTCATATCATATACCAAAGACTTTACCGCCAAGTTCAACACCCCTCCGAGCACCTTCGGCGGGCATGCCTGGGACGCTTTCAACATGGTGGTCAACGCGATCAAAGAAGCCGGCGACGACCGGGCTAAAGTACGTGATTCATTAGAAAAAACCAAGAACTTTGTAGGAATATCCGGCGTGTTCAATATGTCGGAACAGGATCACAACGGGCTAAATGAAAGCAGCATGGTCATGGTGGCGGTAAAAGACGGCAAGTGGGTTTTGATTAAATAGCTTCAAGGCGGTGCAACAATGGACCTGTATTTACAGTTTCTTTTTTCCGGCCTGACGCTTGGGAGCATATACGCCCTAATCGCCCTGGCCCTGGTAACGACCTATAATATCACCGGCATTCTGAACATGGCCCAGGGCGAGTTTGTCGCCCTGGGCGCATTGGCTGCCTGCACCCTTTATTCGGCGGGCTTTTCCCTGCCCGCGGCATTCTTCCTTGCGGTAATTGCAACCGCGGTTGTTGGCGGCCTTATGGAGAGACTGGTGATCAACCCGGTCCGCAACGCTTCCAACATAACTTCGATTATCATCACCATCGGTGTGTCCATAATGATCCGCGGCCTGGCGCTTTTAATATGGGGGACGAACCCTTACTCCCTGCCGGCCTTCACTGAGGGAGGCCCTTTGAAAGTGCTGGGAGCCGCAGTAAACACCCAGAGCATTTGGGTTTTCGGACTTTTAATTGTAACTGTTACCGGACTATTCGCCTTCATGGAAAAGACTTACTGGGGAAAGGCTGTCAGGGCGTGTGTCATCAACCGTATGGCGGCAAAACTGATGGGTATAAATCCTTACATTCTGTCGTTAATGGCTTTTATCGTTAGTGGAATGCTGGGCGCCGCCGCAGGTGTGTTTATAACCCCGATTACACTGGCCACCTATGATATGGGCTTCAGCCTCGGGCTGAAAGGTTTTGTAGCGGCCATTATCGGAGGAATCAACAATGTCGGGGGCGCCATCATCGGCGGACTCCTGCTTGGCGTTCTTGAGATTTTCGGGGCCGGCTTGATCTCATCCGGATTAAAAGACGCCGTAGCCCTGATCGTTTTGATTATAGTCCTTTTGCTTAGGCCGCAGGGCATTATCGGAGTTGTTTCTGGGAGGAAAGTGTAGTGCCAAGGGGTAACTTGATGAAATATTTATTTATTGCAGCGGCAGGCATAGGCTTCGTGGTATTGCCGTTTGTGCTGAAAAGCAACTACCTGCTCAGTATTTTTATCGTAATAGGAATATATGCCTTGGTGGTCCAGGGGCTCGGCATCATCATGGGATACGCCGGTCAGGTGTCTTTCGGCCAGGCTGCTTTCTTCGGCATCGGCGCTTACGCGGTGGCCATTTTAACTACCCACTATCACTGGGGAACCATTCCCGCCCTTCTGGCGGCGACCGTCCTTCCCTCGCTGGTGGCGGCTGTCATCGGCAGGCCCACTTTAAAGCTCAAAGAACACTACCTGGCCCTGGCAACGCTGGCGTTCGGACTTCTGGTACACATCATTTTCAGCGAGGGCGGGGAACTAACCGGCGGCCCTTCCGGACTGACCGGCATTCCTTACCTGAATATCGGTGGTTTTGTTTTCAACCGCGACTACAAGTTTTATTACCTTGTCTGGGCGGTTGTGGTGCTGGTGTTCCTGGGCGTTAGAAACCTTGACCGTTCTAGGATCGGCCGCTCGCTGCGGGCTATCCGTGACAGTGAAGTGGCCGCTGAGGCGAACGGAATAAATTCAGCCGCTTTAAAATTAAAGGCTTTTGTTTTCAGCGCTTTTCTCGCGGGTCTGGGAGGGGGAATCTATGCCTATTACGTCACCTTTATCAGCCCCGCCCCCTTTAGCTTCAACATATCGATCCAATTCGTGCTGATGGCGGTTATAGGAGGCCTGGGCACCATTTGTGGCCCCGTTCTCGGAGTGGGTTTGGTGGTAGCCCTAGGCGAAGCGCTCAGGTGGTTGGTTCCGCTTGTTATACCTCACGCGGGCGGGGAATATCAGATTATATTTTTCGGCCTGATCCTTGTCCTGGCAATGATCTTTAAACCGGAAGGCTTGAGCACCGGGTGGCGGAAGATAACTGATTCGGAAAAAGCGGAAGAAACGGGTTTGCTGGAAACTTCAGCGAACACTTGATAATATTCGGAGGTAGCGCCGTGTTTCTTGAAGTAAGCGGACTGACCAAGCACTTCGGCGGGGTAATGGCAGTCGAACACATCAACTTTAATGTTAATAAGGGCGAGATCTTCGCGCTTATAGGACCCAACGGCGCGGGTAAAACCACGGTTTTCAACCTTCTCACAGGCATGATCCCGCCAGACAAAGGTAGTGCGAAATTCAAAGATATAAGCCTCAACGGGTTGATGCCTTATCAAATCAGACATATGGGCATCGCGCGTACGTTCCAAAACCTTCAGCTTTTCAACAGCCTTTCAGCGTTGGAAAACGTCATGGTAGGAGCTTATCTAAGCGGCAGGAAGGGTTTTATTCAATCGCTGCTGCGACTTCCCGGAGTAGCAGGGGAAGAAGAGCAGGTCCGGAAGAAATCCCTGGAGGTCATTGAAGAACTGGGGCTGGAAAAAGATATCAACACCCCCGCGTTGGCACTGCCATTCGGCAAGCAACGGCTGCTGGAGATCGCCAGGGTGCTTTCAGGTTCCCCCGAACTGCTCTTTCTCGATGAGCCGGCCTCCGGGCTTAACGCCAGCGAGACGAAACAACTGGCTAACTTTTTAAAAAGATTAAAAGAGAAGGGCCTTACCTTGGTACTGGTGGAGCATGACATGGACACTGTGATGAATGTAGCGGACCGGATTCTGGTTTTGAACTTCGGCACGGCAATCGCTGAAGGAACACCGGAAGAGATTCAGAGGAACGGTGAAGTAAAGAAAGCTTATCTCGGGGAGGAGGAGCAGGATGAATATATTGGATGTAAATGGTCTTAAAGTGTTTCACGGACGCGCGCAAGCCCTGCGCGGTGTGACTTTCCATGCCCGGGAGGGTGAGATCGTCGCTGTGCTTGGAGCCAACGGCGCCGGAAAGAGCACTCTTCTGGGCACGCTGTCCGGCATATACGCCGCTAAAGCAGGCGAAGTATATTTTAAAGGAGAACCGATCATCCGCCAATCCCCGGGATATATTGTGAAGCAGGGCTTGAGCCTGGTGCCGGAGCACCGCCAGATATTTAATGACCTTACCGTTCAGGATAATCTGTTACTGGGCGCGTTCCACCGTTATATCAAGGATAAAGGTACCCTGAGTGAAGATATGGAAAGGGTTCTTGGGATATTTCCCGCCCTGCGGGGCAGGGAGCGGCAAACAGCCGGGATATTAAGCGGCGGCCTGCAGCAGATGCTGGCGATAGGGCGGGGTCTGATGGCCAGGCCAAAACTGCTCATGCTGGATGAGCCATCAATAGGACTCGCGCCGATTGTAGTCCGCGAGATTATGGAGGTGCTGAGCAAATTGAGAGAAGACGGCACGACGATAATCCTTGTGGAACAAAACGCCGCCGCGGCTCTAAGAGTTGCCGACAGGGCCATCGTTATCGAGCGGGGGCAGGTGATAATTAGCGGCAAACCCAGTGAGCTTGTAAACGATGAAAGAGTACAACACGCTTACCTTGGACGTACCGGAGGCCATGCCGGCAACGTAGCCGTGGCTTTCGGATATTGACAGCTAGTGCCTGGGTTAACGTGGTCCTCTTGTCTCTCCCCTCTTTTGAAAGAGAAGCCGTCAACCAACCGGCTTCTCTTTATTTATTTATTTCCGGCTGTGCCATCTTGGGCGGGCTTCTATTTCTCCAACATCAGCTTTCTGTATTTAACACCTCGCGCTTTCCGCAATACTTCTCACGTAGTTTTGGCTTTTCAATCTTGCCGGTCGGGTTTCGTGGGACCTCACCGAAGAATACCATGTGCGGCCTTTTATACCTGGGTAAGTCCCGGCAGAATTCTATGACCATGGCCTGGCTAAGTTCCCTTCCGGCTTTGACCTCCACAATCGCCACAGGTATTTCCCCCAAGCGGTTGTCGGGCATACCAATTACGGCTACATCCTTAATATCATCATGGGCTTGCAGGAAATCTTCAATTTCCACTGGGAAGATATTCTCTCCGCCTGATATTACGACGTCTTTTTTCCGGTCCACCAGGTAAATGAACCCGTCTCCATCCTGCTGCGCCATATCTCCGGTATAAAGCCAGCCGTTTTTCAGTATTTTGCTCGTGGCTTCAGGGTTTTTATAATAACCTTTCATAACTCCCGGTCCTCTGACAATAAGTTCACCAACCTTGCCTTTAGGAACTGGAGTACCGTTTTCATCCACTATCATTGCCTCCCAGTTAAAGCCAGGCAGGCCGATTGCTCCAACCTTGTGCATATTTTCAATGCCAAGGTGAACACATCCTGGTCCGGTTGACTCACTCAAGCCAAAATTAGTGTCGTACATTTGATTGGGAAAATATTTCTTCCATCTTTTGATTAGGCTTGGAGGCACTGGTTGGGCTCCAATATGCATAAGACGCCACTGTTCAAGGTGATAGTCCTTAAGGTCGACTTCCCCGCTTTCTATTGCGTCAAGGATATCCTGTGCCCACGGTACAAGAAGCCACACAATTGTTGCCGTTTCTTCAGAAACTGTTTCAAGAATCCACTGAGGTTTCACTCCACGCAGGATTACAGCTTTTGAACCGACAATAAGATTGCCAAACCAATGCATTTTAGCTCCTGTATGATAAAGCGGGGGAATACAAACAAAATTATCCTCGTGGTTCTGAAGATGATGCCGGTTTTCAGTTATGCATGCAGATACTAGGTTATCATGTGTCAACAAAATTGGTTTGGGATTCCCGGTAGTGCCAGACGTGAAGTATATGGCAGCCATATCATAATCGGAAAATTCCACACCGGGCGACTCAGCGGGAAATTGCCTCAGAAGTTCATCATAACTTTCAGCTTTGCCGGGACAGTTTTCTCCGGCAAAAATCAATTTCTCGACGCGGCGGATCCGCCCACTGATTTCGTCAATTCTTTCCCGGAACTCAGGCCCGTAAACAAGCGCCTTCGCCTCCGCAACATCTATACATTTTCTGATTTCTTCCGCAGTAAACCGGAAGTTTAGAGGTACAGCCAGCGCACCGGTTTTCAAGATGCCAAAATAAATGGGAAGCCATTCCAGGCAGTTCATCATTAATAGAACAACTTTGTCCCCTCGCCCCACACCGCATGCCAGCAGGGCGTTTGCAAGCTTGTTGGCCAGACTTTCAAATTCCAGCCACGTTATCTCTCTTCGCTCGCCTACCGCCGGATTACGCTCTATTAAAGCAGTTTCATCAGGGTACATCCGTGCATTGCGGGAAAGCATTTCTGTTATTGGCATAAACTCGAACCTCCTTACAGCAAGAAACAACTTATATGATGATAATAAGTAAAGTACCTATAGTCTTATCTACAGGAGTACAAGTAAGAATTAAACAATTTTTTCAAAAACCCTTCTAAATTAATTACGCTATCCTGAAAATTAAATACCGGACATACTTGTGTTCCGCATGATCACGCACCCTGGCCAGCAATTCAACAGATTTACTTCTGTTGCGGCTGTAGAGGGAGACCTCAAGAATGAAGTCTGTATACATTATTTACCGGGAGACGCAAAGTCACCCGGTAGAATTTTCCCAGGTGACTTCATTTGCAAATCTATTACTAGAATTCACTATTAAAGTTTCGAAGTTAAAGTTTCGAAACCTTGCGCACTAAGCACACATACTGGTATCGGCCGCGACGCTCCTAGAAGAAATATTGAACCATAATCTAGGCGTCCCCGCCTGGTTTTTTCATTTTCGACAGTATCACAGGGACAAGTTCGGCCAGCTTTTCCACTGTTCCCTTATGTGAGAGCGAATAAACCTTCACATCATCGCCCTGCATTATAATCAGAGAATTCGGCGCAAGTTTGGCGCCGGCCCCTCCGCCGCTGCCCTTGCCTGTACCACGGCTGGGTTCGCTACCTTCCCCGTCGCCCAGACCAAAGCCAAAGCTAGCCGTAAGGATGGGAATGATAGTGGTGTTGCCATGAATGATTGGGTCACCTATGATCGTCTTGGTTGAAACCATGTTGTTAAGGCTGGCAAAAATAGCTTCGACATTCTCTTTAAACATGCTGAACTGCCTCCTTTTTAAACTTTATTTTGGTTTTAATAACGGACAACCAGATTCTTCTGACCGGCTTCTGCCAGAGCGAGGTTAAACATATGCCCAGCAGTTCCAAAGGGATGAGTCTGCTCCTCAAGGCACCTCTTAAATCTAAAACCTCTTCCGTAAAATCAGGCTGAACGTTGAGCTTTATCTTATCCCCGTTAACCAGAGCCAGCAGTCCTGCCAATAAGCCGGTGAGCGCGGGATCGCCGGCGCCATACCTGCCGGAAAGATTAACATCCAACCTGAAAGCACCGAACAGCCGGCGTATAAAAGCTATGCCAAGCTTAAACAGCTCTCCTTCGCTCAATAATTCAACTATTTTACGCAAGCTAAAATTATTGTTCTTTTTAACCGGCTTTTGTTTTCCAGGGCGTGGTAAGCTTTTTTTCTTCTTTCCCCCCCGCCATAATGTCAAACCTCCCGTGCTCAGCGTGGTATTAAAAGAACCTTCCCGCACCGCAAAGTCTAAAGCTGCCAGTCCACCGGCCCATTTAAGCCTGGCCTTGATATATTTTACTTCCCCCCACTCACCCCGGCAGGTAATGTCAACAGGTATGATCAGCAGAAGGACTGACAGGATAGCCGCCGCTGTCAGGATTACCAGAATCGGAATCAAGGTTCATCCTCCTTAGCCAGCCATTTCCGGGTAAACTGCCAGAGGTTTTTGCTAAAAGAAACGGAGCTTGATTTGTGCTTTCCCTGGCTAATAGTCTGGATCAGCCTGGGAATCAGTCCTGCACCGGGCATAAAACTGGCCCCCAACAAAAATGGCTGCCAGGCTATCTCAAGCGTGTCCCAAATGCCGGAACTGTTTTTTTGCTCTCTTGCCCGACCGCGGATGATTGAATTAATTAGCTGTTGGCGCAGGTAAGGCAGTTCGGGAGGCAGCGCAACTGTCTCCAGTCCCGCTAATTCCAGCCAGATTAGTTTTAGGCGGGTAAATTCCTGGCGGCAGGAGCGGCAGGAGGTTAAATGCTTTTGTAATTCCTGCCTGGCGCAATCATCCAGTTCATCATCCATATATGCTTGCAAGCTTTCCAGGCTACAATTCATTTTATCCCTCCCAGCCGTATTGTTCCGCCAGACCCTGCCGCAAACGCTGGCGGGCGCGGAATAGATACGTTTTAACTGTACCTTCAGGCAACTTGGTTAAACAAGCGATGTCCCGGTAGCTCATGCCCTCCTGGTGACGGAGAACCAGTACCAGGCGGTACACGGGCGGCAGCCGTTCGATCATAGCCCAAAGGAGACGGCGGGTGTCCCGCCATTCCACCTCTTGGGCCGGGTCCTCCCCAACTGGCTGCAAGTCAGCCAGGGTTAAGCCTTCATTAAGCGGTTGTTCAAGGGATACACTGGCGGGTGCCCGCCGGCTTAAAAAATTGTAACAAGCATTCACAGTTACCTGGCGCAGCCAGGGTTTAAAGGGCCGGTTAATTTGAAATCCATCCAGGCCGTTAATCACTTTTATAAAGGTTTCTTGCGTTAAATCCAGGGCATCTTCCCGGTTGCAGGTCAGCCGGTAGCATAAGTTGAAGATATAGCTCTCATAACGGGACAGCAACTGGCGGAAACCCTCTTCCCGGCCTTCCCGGCACAAGCTAATCACCTGGTAATCCTCCATATCCAAGGGAGCGCCCCCTTCCAACCGCTACTATCTAATACACGGCCAGCATAAAAAAGTTTCAAGATATGAAGCTTTTTCGAATATTTTTTACTCTATCCTATCCGATCCTGAAAATTAAATACCGTAACATTTCGAAAAAGACAATAAAATATAAGGCCAGCTTTATATGATAACTTTAAACCCGGCAGCAGAAGGGTGATGGTTACAATCCAAAAACTTAAGCTATTGATTCAACGGTGACCTTATATCCAAGAGATTCCAGTTTCTTAATAGACTGTTTGATTACAGTGTCACGCTTGTGTTCTTCATAATAAGTTGGACCAAGCTCAATAAAAGGTTGCTCTCATCCTTCTGATCGTGCCGCTTAGCGGCATGGATGTATTAGATTGATTACCACAAAGATGACCATATAGTCGAGGTCGAAAGGTATAACCATATAATTAATAAAATAATTATTAAGGAAGTAATTAGGAAGGGAGGAAGTGGAGACATGTGGTTTAATAAAAAATTTGCAAAAAATAAAATATATAAATTGCCAGGCCAATCGAAAGACTATATCAAACTGTTATGGACAATATTAGCAGTTCTTTTCGTATTAACAATGATATTCCAGCCACGTATAGTATTTGAAGGCGCTGTTATGGGCCTAAAAACCTGGTGGAACATCGTCTTCCCCGCGCTTTTACCTTTTTTTATTGCCTCCGAATTGTTAATGAACTTCGGAGTGGTTCACTTAATGGGAGTGCTGCTTGAGCCAGTGATGCGCCCTTTGTTTAATGTTCCAGGGGCTGGCTCTTTTGTAATGGCCGTAGGTTTCAGCAGCGGCTATCCAATCGGTTCCATGGTCACCGCCAAGCTCCGCTTACAAGGACTTTGCACACGGGCCGAAGCCGAGCGATTGATGTCCTTCACCAATAATTCCAGCCCGCTTTTTATGCTGGTTGCGGCTGCCGTGGGCATGTTCAACAACCCCTCTCTCGGCTGGATTATCGCCGGCGCGCACTACCTGTCCAACCTCACAATGGGCTTCGGCCTGCGTTTTTATGCCCGTAACGATACTGAACGCATACCCGAGCGGCCTTCTAAAAGCAGAGGTTTGGTGAGCCAGGCCTTTCAGCGAGCCCTTCAAGTGCAGCGGCAAGATAACCGGCCGCTGGGGAAAATCATGGGGGACGCAGTGCGCAATGCCGTGACTAATCTGCTCAACATAGGCGGTTTCATCATCCTTTTCGCAGTGATTATCAAATTGCTGACTACCGCCGGTTTTATTAACGCTATGGCCGGTTTCCTGGGTATTTTATTCTTGCCGCTGGGATTTTCCCCGGAAATCCTCCCCGCCTTGGCCAGCGGGTTTTTTGAAATGACTATCGGCTCGAAACTGGCCAGTGAGGCGGCAGTCCCACTGATCCAGCAAGTGGCCGCCGTGGGGATGATCCTGGCCTGGAGTGGCCTGTCCGTACATGCCCAAGTGGCCAGCATGATCAGCGAAACCGATATCCGGATGCCACCCTTCATTATATCCCGCGTGGCTCATAGTCTTCTTGCCGGCCTTTACACCTACCTTATCTGCAAATGGCACAGCCCGCTGGAAGAGCTGGCCACGCCAGTGGCAGCCACAGCAGTAAAGTGGCAAAATTTTAGTTACACCGACTTGAATTTTATTATTTTTGGACTTTTTTTTACCTCCTTAGCCGCAATTATATTGCTGGCGTTACTTCTCCATCTTGCCGTCAGCGTCAGGCTGCTTATCTTTAAGCTCAAGTAGTAAGTATGTCTTGATGATATGGATAAAAAAATAATGCAGGGCGCTCCCTGCATTTATCCTATATTATTATTATTCTATTCCTCTTCATCCTCAGCTTTTTCCGCCCCTGGCTTGGGCCAACAGACTTTAATGGAAAGCTTGCTTTCTTCTTCATCTTCGTCGAATTTAATCTTATATTCCAGTTCGACGTCATCGGGCAATTCGATAACGCCATCTTCCACTGTCAGAGACCGTGAAGACATCTTCTTCATCACTTCTTGCATGAACTTAAGAAAATCAGCCCTTGAACCAACATACTTCTCATCGTAATCCACACAAAATTCCTCCGTTTCTCATTTTTGTCTATTTTAAATTATGAACTGGTACTATCAGGTGTGCAGACATTTGGTAAATGTTTTATATTACCACATATTAATGAAGTCTTTTCACAACCTGGAGTTTAGTTTCATAAGATACAAAAAATGAGCCTGTATCTCGCGTTAGGGGGAACTCGCGTGTCTTCTGCCTTATACGACACAGCCAATACTGTGCTTCAATACTATGGAAAAAAGCCCGTTGAAATTAAAACAATACAAAGCGGCGGGATCAAAACCGTGTGGAAAATACAGGCGGGCAATGAAACCTTCTGCCTCAAAAGACTTCGGCAAAGCAAGGAAAAAGCACTGTTTTCAATTAACGCGCAAAAGCACATGGCGAGTAAAGGAGCCAGGGTGCCCGGGCTCTTCCCAACCCTCAACGGTGAAGATTACATAGAATTTCAGGGCCACCTGTTTGTCCTCTACGAATGGATAGACGGGCGAAACATTATCCTTTCACGGGATCTAAAAATAGCCCTGGAGGGTTTGGCGCGGTTTCATATTGACTCGGCCGGCTATATTCCTCCCGCGGACTGCCGTACATCTTCCAAACTCGGTAACTTGGGCAACTATTATAAATCCGTCTTAAAACGTTTTAATGAATGGCGGAAAATATCTATGGAGAGACCGCAGAATGCAGTATGCCGCGCTTTTCTAAATGAAATAAGTGAAATGTCCGGCGCCGGCGTGGATTGTGTTGAATTACTGGAGCTTTCTGATTATAGCAGTTGGGTTAACGAAATAAGCCGGCGCGGCAATTTGTGCCACCAGGATTATGGTGACGGAAACGCCTTAATTACACCGGACGGGGTATACGTATTGGATCTGGACGGAGTAACCTTCGATCTGCCCAGCCGGGATTTACGCAAAGTCATTATTAAGATCATGTCCGGCCGCAACCGTTGGGACCGGGAGAAGTTGAAAAAAATGCTGGCTTGGTATGAAAAGATAAACCCGCTAGGCGATGGCAGGCGGCAGGTTTTGTATATTGACTTACTATTTCCCCATGAATTGCATGACACCGCAAAAAATTATTTCATCAAGGGAAAGTCAATAAAACCCAACGATATATCTCTGGCATGCACAGCGGCCAGGGAAAAAATCAAGGTGTTGTCAGCGTTGCTTAAAGGAGAGTGAAACAGGTGACTCCATCTACCGCGGAACAAATGGAGCCATTACATAACGTCTTACTGGCATACGGCTTTACAGACGCGCAGGCGATCGAGATTAGGGACAAGGGTAAAAAGACGGTTTGGCAGGTAAATTCGGGTGGCAGGAAGATGGTGTTAAAAAAAATGCCCTCTTCCGTTTCACAGACCAGATTTATTACAGATGCGGCAAGCCACTTGATCAGTGCCGGTGTTCACGTGCCGAAAATAGTCAAGACAAAGGGACGGGATAATTTTGTCTCAGTCAATAATTCGGCTTATATTCTAATGGAATGGATTGACGGTAAGCAGCCTGATTACATCCGCGACACGGAGGCAATTCTATCCTCTCTGGCGGCGTTCCACCGTGGTTCTTTGGGGTTTAAACCATCTTCCGGATCTGACAGCCGCTCTCACCTGGGTACATGGACCGGGAGTTACCAAAAGAAAAAAAACCAGTTACAGGTCTATGCTGAACATGCTAATGAACGCAGGGATAAAGATGAGTTTTCAGAAATATTTTTGCATAACTTGGAACTTTCTGTTGAGAAAATAGAAAAGGCGGCAAATATGCTGGAAAAATCGCAATATAAGGAATGGGTGGATTTGGCCCGGAGCCGGGGATGTCTTTGCCACCAGGATTTTACCCCCAAAAACATAAGAATGCAGAGGGACGGGAGAATAAATGTATTTGATATTGACTCCATTACTATCGATATCCCGGCACGGGATTTGAGAAAAATTGTAAATAAGTTCATAAAAAAAGAAGGGGCAGGAAAAGTAAAGACACTCAAACTCATGGCATCAGTTTATCATGATAATTATCCGTTGATGAAAGGGCAATGGGAAGTAGTCGCTGCCGATCTTCTATTTCCCCACCTGGTTTATGGGATAATCGACAAGTATTATTCCAACCGGGCTCCCGACTGGAGCCATAGCAAGTATGTGGAAAAGCTCAAACAATCCATCCGCGCGGAAAATAATAAAGAAGAAGTAATTATACAAATGCTTGAAGAAATAGTTGCTAAAGACTGAACATGTCTATATCAACCAATAGGTTTAAAATAATTTACTAATATTTAGTTATATTTTAATTACTTGGTAACACATTTAACCCGTTTTGAATATTTTATAGCAAATATAATTAGGAGGCATAAAAAATGTCCGATAAAGATAAAATTTTCCCTGAGCCAAAAGTATCCTTTTTTAAAACTGGTACCGAAGCATTGTGCCCCAATACCCCCGTTACTCCAACTCCAATAACCAGAGGCGCAATAGCAAAAATACCGGTCGTACTTGCCGAACTTACTGTGCAGATTAACGTTGATTCAACAATAACCTTACCCGAACCGGCATTTGAGATTAAGCAAATTAAAAAGAGACTGAAACTTACCCAATGTCTGCTCGCACAACCTACTAATAAATTATTCTTAAAAGGATTTATCCGCAAAAATATTGATTATTCCACTCGTTCTTGTTCAAATAATCAAGGATTTTGCGGAGACATTCGTCACTGCACCGTTGATATTCCTTTTACCTGCGTAACACCTGTTGATTTTAACGTTACTGAGCCGGCGCCTGTCACTTTCAATACGGCAGAAGAGTTTGAATTTTTCAGAGCTGGGAAACTCGGCCCTGAATTTCCGGAAAAAGATACTTTAGAATCCGGAGACTTCACTGAATTTAACCAAGTGAGTACGGAATTTTTTAACGAGCTTCCGTTTTGTGAAATAATCAACGCCAGGATCACTGAATACGATGAGTTCGTTGACCGCAAACATCCGTTTGATGATGAGATACCTTTTGAAGAAATTAAATTTAAAGCAATTGAAGAAAAAATGGTAATCGATCTGACACTTAAAGTTCTGCAGAAACGTCAGGTAACGATCCCCGCAGTTGCCTTAATAGATTGTTAGCATACCGCCCGGCTTAAAGTACTAAAGCAGCCGGTTGCAATCCCAGGTTCCAGAATACTCCTTTACCTCTTTGCCCGTTGCAAATCGTGATATAAGGAGGAAACCTTGAGAGATAAAATGCCTCAATCAGAAACAGTAATAAAAATCCTCACAAAGGATGATCTGGATAAGTTTTCGGATATGGAACTGGATCTGCTACTCCACGAGGATGAATACAAAAAAGAAGAGCCGCATGAGGACAACGAGCAGGAAAACATGCCGCCTGTGGAACCGGATCAGCCGCTATACGAGGACGAATTAAAAAAAGAAGCGCCGCGTGTGGACAACGGGCAGGAAAACATGCCGCCTGTGGAATTGGATCAGCCGCTACACGGGGACGAAACTAAAAATGAAACACCGTGCGTGGATGACACACAGGAAATTATACCTCCTATTCCGCCGTCTCCTCCAAACAATCTTGTAAAAAAAACACGGCCGAAAAAAACAAACGATAATAAATTACTGACAAAAGCGGAAGTAACAGTTAACTTCATTAGCGTCTCCGTGATCCAGCACCAGCAAGAATCATTAAAAAAAGCTTGATTTTAAATACGGACGTTTCAATTAAGTTAAAGGATTACGCAATTTGGAGTTTATTTAAACGGCAAAGCTAAGATACAATTATCTTAGCTTTGCCCAGGTTGTAGACAAAACCGTCACACTTACCTCCACGTGCTTTGTATGGATCCGCATACTAGTTGCATTTATTACGGTTGTTATACTGATAAAAATATATTTCATTTATTTTTGTGCCTTTTTCTGTACCCATGTACAGAGGGCACAACAAAAGGAATGATAGTTTTATGGAAAACAGCTTGTCTGGACCGGATCCTGCAGAGCGTCATTTTATATGGCATAAGATTGATGAATGGTTGAACTTAAAAGGTGTGGTCAAAGACAACGGCATAACAACCTTAGAAGGTTCAGTAGTGACGGTATTCGACTGTAACACCAGCGGGAATGAAAGTTCGCTGGGGTACACCTTCACCGACAGGGAGGGCGCATACTCTATTTATATACCCAAGCCGCCGGATTGTAATGGCTTAATCGGGTTTAAAGAGAGAACTGGTAAAAGACAACCGGAAGAAATTCACGATAATATATCATTGAAGAAAGCGCATGTCAAAATTAATTCTATTAGGACGACGGTATTCCAAGGCCAGACCTGCATACAATCCGAAGGGTTTTATCACCCGGACAGCTATAATGGGGAACCTGGCAAAAAGTTTAGACAAGGTATTGGGCAGGGGGAGGGGGAGCATCCCGGAGAGGAACGCGCGCCGGGCAAAGAAAGAATTTTACTGGAGAAAGCAATTGTCAAAGTTAACTATATTAGTGTGAACG
Source organism: Pelotomaculum sp. PtaU1.Bin035 (assembly GCA_002067965.1). GTDB lineage: Bacteria > Bacillota > Desulfotomaculia > Desulfotomaculales > Pelotomaculaceae > MVRN01. The sequence continues at coordinate 12,893 of MVRN01000109.1, read as the reverse complement.
TAATACAACACCCGATCCACAAAACGTCGGAGGGATTTGGTCACCCGGGTGCTTGCAAAGGGGAATTATGCGAACAATTGAGAGAAGACATTGTGCAGGGAGAGTTATCTGAAGAGGGATGTATGCCGGTTCAAGAAGAAATTCTTCAAGAAGAAATTCTTAATGAGGAAACAATCAGCACTCAGGCGGAATATCATCGCGCTGAGCACATTCACGCAGGGGAAGCAGGTGAAAGCGAATACCGGCAACCAGACCTTGAACAAACTTTAACAGATAAACACATCAGTAGTAGTCGGGAAGAACCAAATTTAACAGTATTGCCAAACCGGGTTGATTCGGACTCCCCAGCTCCCATAGAAGAAAAAGCGGACAACATCAAAGCCTGCATGGAAAGAATTTCAGGCGTGTACAAAAAAAAGATATTGACTTGCATTATATTCTTTTTTGCCGGGGTTGCTTTATTACAGTTTCATTCCAAGGAGAGTTGTTGACATGTTTTCATTTTAGGAACAACTTAATTTATTGAATCATATACTATACTACCTTTGTTTGAAATAAAAATAAAGTACGAGAAACAGGTAATATCTAGCAAAATATACCAAATTTAATAATAAAATCAAGGAGGGATAACATTTATGAAACATATTGAGGCGTCCAAATCCAAACCAGCTTCTAAAAAATATAGAGAGATTATTACAAAAGCCGTCTGTGGCAATGCTAAGAAATTTTTTCTTCTAAGCGAGTTAATTAACCTTCCGGAAGGCCAAATCCCGACAGACGTATTAGGAACTACTATCACCAAACTCCAGCTAACCAAAAAGACCGGCATCAGTGAAGCAATGGCAAAGCAAGAACCCGGTATCAACATAAACGGCACTTTTGAAATACATGTCTGGTATGCTTACAGAAGTGGTAAGGGAACTGATGTGGTGAGGCAAAATGTGCAATTTGAAGAAATTATTCCCATATCTGAATTTGATAAGGACATCATCAGTCTCGTTGATGCCAAGGTAGAAATTATTAAGAGTCCTGAATGTCTTGAGAGCGTCATTACACCTAATAACAAAATCAAAATTGACGTGGAACTGGGAGTATACGCCGAAATAATCGGTGAAACAAAAGTCCCGGTATGTATCTATCAGCCCTGCGGGGATGATGATGACGACTAAGGGCTTACAGATAATTTTTCATTCTATAAGAGGACCTTGCTGCCATACCCAAGCAAGGTCCCCTGCGGTTTATTATTGATTTTCGATTGAGTCATATACATGAAGTATTTCCCTCGCCACTCTGTCCCAGCAATATTTCTCCTCAGCCAATTTTCTGCCTTGCCTCCCCATGGCTAGGGCTATTGCCGGGTTCTCAAGCAGGTAGTTAATTGCCCATGCAAAATCCCTGCTATTGTTATACTCAGGAACAATGATCCCGTTACCATATCCTTCAACAACTTCAGCATTACCGCCCCTGTCTGTTGTGACAATCGGCAATCCGGCGGCCATAGCCTCGTAGTGTATTCTGGCCAGAGGTTCCTGCCATTGTGACGCGCAAACGAATATATCACCGGCGGAAAAAAAATCAACGACCTGCCTGGGCGGAATAAAACCGGTAAAAATGACATGTTTATCAGGTATGTTTTTAGCCAAATTATATACGTGTGACACATAGTCGTCTACCCTATCGCTTCCGTACCACTTGCTGCCCACCACTAATAAAACTGATTGAGGATATTTTTTTAGGACTTCCTCCATGGCGGAAATAACGAGATGCACTCCCTTTTTCTTGGAAAATCTTGTGACAACTAAAACTATTTTGCCATTCCCGATGCCAAACTGACTTTTTATTTTTTCTCTGATTTTTCTGGCCTCTTCTGTCCATACGGGGTAAAATTCGCCGGGATTGACTCCTGAATAGACCGTCCTGACTTTACCGGCGGCAAGTGGATAATTATTTTCCACTGTCTTTTTTATAAAATCACTGACCGTGATAACTTGACGCACAGTCTCAAGACACATAACAGCCTGCTCATTTCCAATCTTGTCAGGAGCAAACATCTCGTTGTGAAGGCTCAGGATAAACTTGCTGCCGGGAGAAGCTTTGCAAAAAAACGACAAGGATTTTGGCCGGTTGAAAATGTGCACTATATCAAACTGTCTCTCGGATAATTCCCGGGAAATCAGTGTTACATAGTTATTCTTGCCGTTGGCGGATACCCGGCAATATTCAACGTCATTAACTGTCTCATGATCTTCCAATTCCGGGTCATTAATTGAAAATACGGTAACTTGGTGTCTTTTTTTTAGATAAGGAACGATACCTTCAATATAAAGTTGAATTGCTCCGCCCCTGATCGGAGGTACCGGTAATTTCTCACTGCAGACTAAAGCAACCTTCATCTTATCACCATACCTGTTGTAATTTAATAATATTCCCTCAGCGTCCAATGGAGAAATACTTAAAAGCAAGCTGTCTTACTAAATCAGGTTCAAAAATATTTCTCCCGTCAACAATCACTTTGCTTTTCATTAAGCTCCCCACTTTGTTCAGGTCGGCGTTTGCAAACTCATTCCAATCAGTTAATATCAACAAGGCTTCCGCTTCATGGACAGCCTCGTATAAGTCGCCACAATAATGAAGGTCGGGGTGCGTTAGTTTAAAATTAGACATAGATACCGGATCAAACACCTTAATCCGGCAGCCCAAGCCCTTGAGATGCGCGATTACATCCAAGGCGGGGCTTTCCCTGATATCATCGGTTCCCGGTTTAAAAGACAGTCCCCATACCCCAACTGTTATATCCGGACGCCGGGGCAACAGCTCGTATAGTCTTTTCACAAAATTTCGGCGCTGGTTTGAATTAACTTGCGCAACCGAACGGAGAAGCCTCATTTCACAACCTGTTTTTTGGCCGGTAGCAATAATGGCGCTTACATCTTTTGGCAGGCACGAGCCACCGTAGCCTAACCCTGCCTTCAAAAAATGAGGCCCTATCCTGGAGTCACAGCCAATACCTTCTGTCACCTTGGTTATATCCGCTCCGACCTTTTCACATAAGCAGGCAATTTCATTGATAAAAGATATTTTTGTCGCAAGAAAAGCATTTGAGGAATACTTAATCAACTCAGCGTTTTCCCAACTGGTAATAATAATATGTTCACAGATTTGGTTGTAAATATTCGCCAATGTTTTTGCTTTACTATTCTGCTCAGTGCCTATAATAATCCGTTCCGGATGGAGAAAATCATAAACAGCGTTACCTTCACGCAGAAACTCGGGATTGGTCAGCAGTGTGAAGTACTGACTTTTCTGCCGCTTTTCTAACCATTCTTTTATCAACCTTGTAGTCCCTACGGGAACCGTACTTTTTAGAATAATTGTTTTAAAATCATTGATACAATTGCTGATCTCTTCAACTACCTGCATAACCCCGGCCAGATCCGCGGAACCGTCTTCTTTGCACGGAGTATTCACTGTAATAAAAATCAAATCAGCGTTTTCCACGCCTTCCCTGAGACTGGTTGTAAATTCAATCAGACCTGTACTTCCGGCAAAACCTAATAAATCAGTTAACCCTGGTTCGTAAATCGGGACTTCCCCGGCTTTCAAACGAGCCATCTTTTTCCCGTCGTGATCTACAAAAATAATTCTGTGCCCCAATCTTGCAAGACAGGAACCTGTTACGAGGCCTACATATCCTGATCCGATAACACACATTGGCACCTAAAACACCTGCCTGAAAATAGTTTTAGGCTGTCTGATATCCAACTCGTACCACCTTTTATATGATTTATACATCTTATGTAAGAGTGGGCATTTGGTTACGGCCACAGGGAAACCTCTGCCGAAAATGTTTCTCTATTCTTTTTTATTATTAAATTTCCAATTAAATATTATATTTCCATCCTGGAACATATTTTCCACCTTAGTGAATCAGTTATATCCAAATACACACTTATCCCAGCCTGAACATATTATGTTGTGACAACAGGAAAAAGTAAGCGGGGTGATTATGAAAAAACTGAAAAACGCGGATGTAATTTACATATTGAAGGAGGGATAAAAGTGGATAAGGCAATGGGAGCGGAAAAGAAATACTCCGGTTGTCCGAAAAGACCTTATCGGGAAATTATCACAAAAGCCATATGTGGGACGGCCAGAAAGTCATTACGGTACACCCATAATATTGATTTGCCTGAGGGTGTGGTAGCCGACCAGATTCTGGGGTGCACCTTAACCCATAAAAGGCTAAGCGAACCGAAAATGATAGATACAAGCAGCAATGCAATTACCATTGATTGCGAAGGAATTTATGTGGCGCAAATTTGGTATGCTTATAACAACGGTAAAGAAACCGACGTACTAAGGTGCTCCATTAACTTTAAAGAATCTTTCCCTATAGAGTATTGGGACGGCCAAAACATCAACCCATTGGTTGCCAAGACTACACTAGTAACCCCACCCCAAGTAATAGAATCGGCAATCACAAGCGATAACCGGATTAAGCTGGAGGTCGAACTGGACATCTCCGCTGAATTAATCGGCGAGTCCAAAATATTGGTACCGGTTTATATGCCTGACGAGAATGAAGAATAAATGATAATTACGTGCATTTTGGTACTGGTCAGGCTAGGGTGCTCCTTCCTGGTAGGCGCACCTTTTTTGTTTTTTATTTCACGGCTTAGGCGGCTTGAATGATCTTCACTCTGCGAAGAAACAGACAGTCTACGGTCCATTTCCTCAATATATTTTACTTTCTGAAGGGAAACAAGGACGCCCATAACAACTGAACTGCTCACTGACTAATTCAATAAAAACTTCCACTATTTCCGGGTCAAAATGAGTGCCGGCGTTATCTTTTAGCTCTGTACAGGCCAAGGCAATACAATTTGCCTTCCGGTAGGGGCGGTCGGCAGTCATTGCCTCGAAAGCGTCAACCACTGCAAGTATACGGGAATAAAGCGGAATGTTTTCTCCTCTTAAACCGTCAGGATAACCGTTGCCGTCATAGCGTTCGTGGTGGTGGGTTACAGCAGGCAGAATGTCGTGGAAATGTTTATGTTCAGCTAATATATCCCGGCTGTATAGGGGATGTTTAAGGACAATAACATATTCTCCCCTCGTTAAAGGGCCTTTCTTACTTATGATTCGTTCCGGAATAAGAATCTTGCCCACATCATGCAATAGGCCGGTTAAAAAAACCATATCTTGTTCCAGCTTTTTCAGGCCCAATCGGGAAGCTATGGCAAAAGCATACCTGCCCACCAACTCGGAATGGCTTAAAGTATATGTATCCCTGTTGCCAACCTTCTCTCTCATGCAAGCAGCCAAGCGCAGGAGTCCGGAAGCACCAGTATCATTTAATTGTAATTCATAGTAGCTGGCCAGGATACCCAAGGGCCGGCCCGAGCAGTCAAGAATTAAAGAAGTAAATACCGCCACATTTTTCCCCAGTACCACCCGGTTTTCCATGTTGCAGCAAGCGCCTGTGAACAGCGATTCCAGGACTGGACACAAGAACTCGCCCTGATTATTCCTTATTTGACTGTCATAAAGCACATCCTTCAAATAAGAGCCCACTGTTAACTCGTTCTGTATGGAAAAGAAATTATTGAACTGTTCGTTCGCAGCTATAATCCTGCCTTCGTGGTCAAGGGCCAGAGCCGGCACAAAAGACAGACTACAAAACATTTTTCCACTTAAGGCAAAGACTTCTTCTTGTAAGTTGCAAACTCGTCCGTTAGAAACGAACCTTTTTATTTCTTTTTTTAATAAAGGTCCGTTCTTATCTCTCAACTTCTCACACATCCTCCACACCCCCGTAACAACAAAAAGGAAGCGCAGCTTCCCCTTGTTTAAATTCATAGTGGTTGGTGCTTGCAGCCTGGCAATCATAGTCACTTCTAATTGACCTTAGACCCACTGCTTTGCGCCCCCGTCTTTCGCGCGGGTTAGCCCTCGGCAACTAATATTTAATTTATTAAGACATTATTTTATCTATTCGCCTAAAATACAACTATTCCTCCAAAGTAATATCCTAAAATATCCATCAAAGTTCTACTTATTTCGACATTTTATAATCATTATTAATCGCGGCTAAAAAAAAACAGCTTCGGCGGGTGCTTTATTTTTACATCAAGATACTTTTTTCTTTATCTTAGATAGCGCGTTAACATATGCTTTCGCGCTTGCTTCGATAACGTCGGTACTGATTCCCCGGCCTACCACCAAGCCGATTCCAGCGCAACGCACCTTCACTGTGGCGTTGCCCAAAGCCTCACTATCCCGGCTAACTGATTTCAAAGAGTAGTCTTCAAGGTAAACCTTCATCCCGGCCAGGCGGTCTACTGCTTTGAATACCGCATCCACAGGTCCGTTGCCGCAGGCTGCGTCGGTGACAGATTTACCATCCAGTTCCAAGGTGATGGTGGCGGTGGCCATGGATACACTGCTGGTGGTTACAGAAATATTTTTAAGGATTATACCGTTGTTATTCTCTGTCTCACACCCCATCAGAGCATGCAGGTCCTCATCGAATATTTCTTTTTTCTTGTCCGCCAGGACCAAAAAATTCTGGTAAACATCCTCCATGGCGTTGCTTTCAAGCCTGTACCCGAGCTCTTCCAGCCTATGTTTCAAAGCATGACGCCCCGACCGCGCGCTTAAGATGATCATCATACCCTGATGCGCGCCAACGACCTCCGGATCGATAATTTCATAAGTAGCTTTTTCCTTTAACACTCCATCCTGGTGAATTCCAGACGCATGCATAAACGCATTGGCTCCAACAATGGCCTTATGGCTTGGGACAGGTACACCGGTAATGCGCGATACCAGCCTGCTGGTGGCCGATATCTCCCTTGTGTTTACTCCCGGTTCAACCCCGTACAATCCGCGCTGGGTATAAATAGCCATGATCACCTCTTCCAGGGAAGTGTTTCCGGCCCGTTCGCCGATGCCGTTTATGGTTCCTTCAACCTGGCCGGCGCCTGCTTTGATCCCCGCCAAAGAATTGGCCGTCGCCATTCCCAGGTCATTGTGGCAATGGATGCTGACCACAGCGTTTCCTATTTTTTTGACGTTGTTAATGATGTATGAAATCAAATTACCGTATTCCCAAGGCGTGGCGTAACCGACAGTATCAGGAATATTGACAACAGTTGCGCCGGCTTCAATCACCTTTTCTATCACCGTGGCCAGAAACACGGGGTCACTGCGGAAAGCGTCCTCCGCGTAAAATTCAACGTCACTTACGTATCTTTTAGCATGTTTTACAGCGGCGGCCGCCGCCTCCGCCACCAGATCCGGGGAAAGCCGCAATTTTCGCTCCATATGCACCGGTGAAACAGCAATCCCAGTGTGAATCCTCGGATACTCCGCACCCCGCAGGGCTTCAGCGCAATAGTCAATGTCCCTCTCCACCGCTCTGGAAAGACCACATACAATTACACCTTTCACCTCACGGGCGATTGTCCGCACTGAGTCCAGGTCTCCAGGCGAAGAAGCGGGGAAACCCGCCTCAATTACATCCACGCCCAGTTTTACCAGTTGTTTAGCGATTTCCAGCTTTTCTTCAACATTAAGAGTTATGCCGAGCGACTGTTCCCCGTCCCTCAGGGTGGTATCGAATACATAGAGCTTGCGCATACATAAATTCCTCCTTAAAATATTTGTTTTTCCGGTAAAATGTAAGGCCGACAAGGTCCACTTCCATTAAAACCACCACCCTTTTGAAATAATAAAACCCCTCGCCTCGAAATCTGAGACGAAGGGTTTACCTCCGCGGTACCACTCAACTTAACGGCACAAACTGCCGTTCCCTTAAAAGATACGGGACAAAGTCCGATATCCCCTTCATTTTAACGGCAGAAGCCCCGTCCGGGCCTACTCCCAAAAGCGGTTTCGGCCGGCAACTCGGAGGAGAGTCCAGTGTCGCGCTTCGACCGCCTCGCACCGTCCGGCGGCTCTCTGAAACCGGCTTAAACACCTAATAGTCCCCGTCATCGTCATTTTAAATAGTTACATTGAATTTTACCAGTATCAACGGCCGGTGTCAATAATTGCTGCGCATGGAATTTGTCTGATTCATTAATTTTTATCCCCATACTCCTGACCGGACAGCAATATTCTCTTAATTATGAGAATGATAATGACGGTGGAGGTCGTCACGGATGTGACGGTGAAATTGTTCGTCCACAAGGTTTACTTGCTGCAACAGCTCCCGTTTGTCCAGGATCTCCTTCGGCTTACCGACAGCAGCTATTCGGTGATCTTCGCTGAAAACCACAACCCTGTCCGCGATCTCTTCAATGATATCCAGGTTATGAGTAGTTGTAACCAGCGTTTTACCAGCATGATTAAGTTGTTTTACTAGTTTAATCATCCAGCTTTGCGTACGCGGGTCAAGATTATTTGCAGGTTCGTCAAGCAGAATAACCTCCGGGTTCATGGAAAGCACTGAGGCGATGGCGACCTTCTTCTTCTCACCGCCGCTAAGCCTGAAAGGAGGCCTGTCCTTCAAGTGTCCTATGCCCAGCATTGACATTACGTCTTCCACCCGCCGCTTTACTTCCCGGGTATCCAGGCCTAATTGAACCAGCCCGAAGGCAATTTCTTCCCACACACTGGAGTTAAAGAGCTGCGCGTCGCAATTTTGGAAAACAAAGCCTACCCGCCGCCGGAAAGCAAAGTTAAAATCCTTCTTGCTGATATTTTTTTCATCCAATATTAACCCAAAGGAACTTATACTGCCTTTTTGCGGGAATAAAAGCCCGTCAAGCACATTTAGCAACGTAGACTTGCCACAGCCGTTGGCTCCAATAAGCGCGACCTTTTCTCCCTGGCGTATGGACAGGTTGATGTCTGAAAGCGCTTCTTCCCCGCCGGGGTAATGATAACACACGTCCTTCAATTCAAACAATATCTCACCAGGCAACTATTCTGTCACCTCCCAGGAAAAACAGGCTGACAGCAAGCACAAATAAAGACCAAAGCCAGTCCAGCCGGGATATTTGAAAACTAACGAGAGTTTTTGGAGTGCCTGTATAGCCCCGGGAAACCATGGCGGCGTGTATTTCCCCACTCAGGATGTAAGCTTTATTCCATAAAGCGCCTATGGAGCCGGAGACAAAACACCGTTGTTCTTGAGTTGAAGTACGGCTAACAGTGCGGCTTCGCCTTGCCACGAACATTTCGCTGGTGGTTTGCAGAAAAAGATAAATATAGCGGCAACTCATTTCCAGCATAACTATAAATACTTGCGGCACAAAGACCATGTTCAACGCTTTTAACAGCACTTGCCAGCGGGTGGTTAGGGCGAGGAGCACAGCCAGGGAAACTGAAGCGCCCACACGCAGTATCAGCACAAGCGCCCCCCATACCCCTTGGTAAGTGACGGCCAGTGTTTCCGGGACCGTCCACGGTCCAAGGCGGAAGTGACGGCTAAAATTGATCAGGATCAGCAAAGGATCTCCAGGATAAACAACGTTGAATATGGAGGGAAAGACAATAATACCGGTGAAGAGAGGCGCCGCCAGCCATACACGCTTTAAATACATTGGCAATGGAACGCGGGAAACCTTTGCAACCCATAAAATCCAAAGATTTAAGGCCAAGAGCGTTGTTGGGTGGCGCGCCAGACCGGCTACAATAATTAATAGAATTGTGGTTAAGACTTTTACGCGAGGGTCAATACCTTGCAGCAGTCCCGGCCGGCTGGCCAACCGCTCGGCGAAAAAACTCTCCCTAAACACCAGGGACATAGAGTCAACTGATTTTTCAACAAAGCCGCGGCGTATCGACTTGCCGCCAGCGATACCATCACCATGTTGAAACGGCTCCTGTCTTGCAAGAAGCCATTCCGGCAAATCTGTGCTCATTATTTCTTCAACATTCCTCTAACTTAAGTTTTATCCGGAGTAGTCTTCTTTTGCACCAGGCTGAAGATATAGGTAATAGCAAATATAATTCCTAACCCAATGATAGCCGAGACAATGTAAACGGTTGATGACTGCAACAGGTTATGCTCAAAACCCGGCAGTCCATAATCAGGCAATGGCGCTTGCCAGCGCTCCGCCAAACTGGACATGCCACCAGGAATAAACCCCATTTTTGCTTCTATTTCACCGGCGGCCCACTCTCCCCAGGCTGTGCCCTTGGCCAGCAGGCCCAATGGCGAGAGAAGGATTAACATTCCCAAACCCCGCATAAGTTTTTTATAGCTGTGCCCCTCCAACGGGGATGAGGAAGCTTCTACAGACAATATGCCGGCGTTTCTTTCCTGGAGATAACGGATCGCCAGGGCGGTGATTACACCCTCAACCGGCCCGGCAATTGACAGGTGGGCCAGGGCCATGGCCGGTACAGCCATGCTCAACGGGTACGGGCAGTATAGCGCCGCCCCGTCCGCGGCGTGAAAAAGTACGGGCTGCAGGCCGAATTCCACGGCAGCCGCCAGCGCCGCCAGGTTAACACCTATGTAGCCCCCGGCCAAGCCACCGAGCCAGCGCCTTGATGAAGCAGCTTCCGAGTTTCCGGCTATCAGCCTGTATGTATAGTAAGCTGAAAATGGCAATAATAAGGCCATATTAAAGGTGTTCGCGCCAAAAGCCAAAATGCCCCCGTCGCCAAAAAGCAGCGCCTGTACAGCCAGGGCAATGGTAATGCTGATACAGGCCGCCCAAGGCCCAAGGACAATTGCTAAAAGTCCTCCGCCGACGGCATGGGCAGTGGTGCCGTCAGGAACAGGTATGTTAAACATCATGATTACAAAAGTAAAAGCAGCGCCTATAGCCATTAGAGGCGCGTATTTTGTCTTTTGAACATTATTAACCTTTTTTGCCGCGGCGGCCCATACCGGCAGCATGACTGCTCCCATTACGGCACAGGTCTGCGGACTGAGATAACCATCCGGGATATGCATAAATCGGCCTCCTTGTTATTCTATACTGAGACATCGCTAGTTATTAATTAAACCCTTTATAATAACGAATCACACCGTTCCTTACGGCGTGACATACCTTCGTGGCTAGTTTCAGAAAGCAAGCTCTTTACAAAAGACAATTTCAATCGCCCGTCACCTTATAATACTTTTCTACCTTATTTTTACGAAATCCTCTTCTTAGGGAAAAAATTTTGCCACAGGTTTTTTCCCGGTATTCCACCTGCTTAAGCCTCTTTATTATGCTGCGCAACTAATTGTTTAAATCATGTCCTATAATATTTCTGGTTTTTTTAACAAAATTTTATTCTTTCGACTCATTATGACATATTTCCAAGTATCTATGGAATTATAATAGACTTAAAAATCGGTTCCCGCGCTAACTTCATACTCATATTTTTGTTCAAAGACATTTTATGAATAGAGAGCGATAGTAATGATTAGAAAAAGTTATATTCTAGCAATTCTTGCAGTAGCACTTCAGTTTATATTTATAGCGCCCGCAAGTGCCGTAACCATTGTCAGCGGGACTATATCTTCCAATACAACCTGGTCCCTGGCCGGAAGCCCCTACCGGGTGACAAGCTCCGTAACCGTTGGCAACGGAATAACTTTAACTGTGGAACCTGGTGTGGTGGTGAAGTTTTCTCAAAACACTGAGCTTACTGTAAAAGGTACTTTAAACGCGCCTGGCACTCCGGAAAATCAAATCTACTTTACCGACTACCGGGACGACGCCGCCGGAGGCGATACTAACGGTGACGGTCCGGCATCCAGCCCGGGCGCGGGCTGGTGGCGGGGAATCGTTGTTAATCATAACGGCACCGCGGCCATGGATTTCTGTGTGATTCGATACGGGGGACACAGCGGGTATGGCGATGTATACAAAACCGGGGCAGGCAGCCTTACGCTGACCAACTCCACCTTAAGCAACAGCAGTTCCCATGGCCTGTCACTCGGTATGACTGCGGATACCCAAACTGTAAATAACAACACCATAAAGGACAACGGAGAATATGGAGTATTCTTGAATTCCTGCGGCGGCAATGTGACCTTGAACGGCAACATTGTCAGCGGGAACAGCAGCGTCGGTATTCATATTTCCAACTGCAGCCCGTCGGTACAGGGAAACACAGTATATTCCAATTCAAGCTGCGGCATCTTCCTTACGGGCTCTTCCACCACTCCCGGCATATATAAGAACAGGGTTCACTCCAACAGCGCCGGCCTGTCTTGTGAAAGCTCCGCCAACCCAATTATCGGGGGTTCCGTCGCTAACGGCAACGATATATTCAACAATACAGACTACGGAGTTCGGAACACAACAACATCACTGACAGTAAATGCTCAATATAACTGGTGGGGAAGTCCCTCAGGCCCTCAAAACACTACAACCAACCCATCCGGCACTGGAAATAACGTGAGCGATTACGTAAACTTCTCCGGCTTCCTAATCAGTTCAATCAGCCAGCCCGGCCAAATCCAATTCAGCGCCGCTACCTACACTGCGGATGAAAACGGCGGCAGCGCCACTGTCACGGTCACCCGCACGGGCGGCAGTTACGGATCGGTGAATGTGGATTACACCACCGGCGGCGGCACCGCCACGGCAGGATCCGATTATTCAGCCGCAACGGGGACACTCACTTTTGACAACGGGGTTGCGGACCTGACTTTTAGTATCCCGGTTACGGACGACGCCGCGTTCGAGGGCGGCGAGACAGTGGACCTCTCCTTGAGCAACCCCACGGGCGGCGCCACCCTGGGCGGCACAAATACAGCTGTACTGACTATCATAGATAACGATCCGGCTCAACCAGGCCAGCTGATGTTTAGCGCCTCCACTTACACCGCAGCTGAAAACGGCGGCAGCGCCACTGTCACGGTCACCCGCACGGGCGGCAGCGACGGGGTTGTAACTGTGGCCTACGCTACCGGCGGCGGCACCGCCACGGCAGGA
>MVRN01000108.1 GCA_002067965.1 Pelotomaculum sp. PtaU1.Bin035 | reverse complement strand
GAAGGAGCGCAGGATCTACGAAATGATCGAGAAGGCGAAGCGTGACGAGGTGTCCGCGCTGGCCGGTGCCAGGGCTGAAGGCAAGGCTGAAGGCAAGGTTGAAGGTAAGGCTGAAATGGCCCATGAAGCCATCTGCAAATACTTGGATGCCAGGTTTGGGGAGGCCTCGCAGAGTTTGCAGAAAAAGGTCAAACGGATCGATGATTTAGGGATTCTGGGCGAGATAATCAATAAAATCTATATGGTGAATTCATTGGAAGAGGCACGTGCCGTAATTGATGCTGCAGCGAAATGAACTTGGAAAAACTGATCGGCTTGGAAAAGGACCTCCGGAGCAATCCTCCGGGGGGCTTCCTTTCCCTCCCCAAAGGGGACAGTCCCCTTCTTGTCTATTGTTTATGGCGCAGGCATCAAGGTAATCCCTAACTGCTGAGAGGCTGCCTTATTACCTGCTTCGTAAGATAATTTGATTGCTTCTTCCTTGAACTCTTTGTCATAAACTCGCATCTGAATCACTCGCCTATTATTAGTAAGTATTTCCAGTTTTACGAGTTTACTGGCTTAAAGTATTTTCAGCCTTCCTGAGATTAATGAAGGAGATTTTATCAAACTGTCGTATTATTCGTTTAGATAGGTACGGTGAACCGTACCATCACTAACGATGAGTGAATTTGAATTAACGATTCAGCTTACTGCCAGGTTGTTAATCGGGGGTTGTATTTATGCGACGGGTAAAGATATCTTCCCTTAGGCCGGGAATGAAGCTTGCCTATAATATTTACAACAGTAGGGACGAGGAACTTTTGGCGGCCGGCGTCGTGCTTACCGGCACATACATAAAGAAGCTGGCAGGTCAGGACCTGTCTTATGTTTGGGTGGATGACGGGGTTCAGTCAGGCGCGCCGGTATCGGTAAAAGATGTGGTTGCGCAAGAGACGCGCATTGCCGCCATCCGCCAAGTAAAGAACATCTTGTTGGAAACAAAAGAATCCGGGCGTCTGGTAATTGAGCCGCAGTCGCTTTATTTTACTGTAAGTGATTTTACCGATCAGCTCCTTTCAAAAGATGATTTATTGTTTAATATGGTCGACCTGCGCCTTCAGGACGACTATACTTTTGCCCACTCGGTCAATGTCTGCATCCTCGCGCTGATGACCGGAATCACGCTGGGATACAGCCGCGGCGAACTGGCTGTCCTGGGTATGGGGGCGCTCCTGCACGACCTTGGCAAGATTAAGGTTCCGGATGAAATCCTGATCAAGCCGGGCAGCTTAACCGAAAAGGAATGGGTAATGATGAAAAGACACACAGTCGAAGGTTACTGGCTTATTCATGATGCCGGTAATATCGGTGAATTGCAAGCTATAATAGCCCTCCAGCACCATGAAAACTACGATGGCTCAGGCTACCCGTTGGGGCTGAAAGGCGATAAAATCCACGAATACGCGCAGGTTGTGGCTATTGCTGACAAGTTCGACGCCATAACGGCGGACAGGGTTTACCGAAAAGCATTTCCCCCTCACGAAGCCTATGAAATGTGTTCTGCTTCGGGCAACTATTTTTTTAAGGAACATATCGCAAAAGCATTCATGTATAACATTGCCGCCTATCCCGCGGGGACAATCGTGGAGTTGAATAATGGCATGGTTGCCGTGTCTGTTGATACACAGAAAGGCTATTCGCTTTTTCCCAGGGTGCGGGTCCTTTACGACGAAAATCACCGGCCGGCGCCTGATCAATTTGAGCTTCCCTTGTTCAAAAAGCCCGAACTTAGTGTAGTTAAGGTACTTAAAAGATGAAGATGCTTACATGTAAGGAGTTTGCTGAATATTTTCGTAATGAAAATTCTGTGAGGATTTTTATCAAGGCGCCAATTAATTAATAATCGCCCGCTATATCAAGAGCCGCCGGCTTATGAAGCCGGCGGCTCTTTTTAAATTACCAGCTAATTTTTCCCTCCTGCCACCGCTCACCCGCCACCGCTTCGGCCAATTTGGCAATACTGGCGGCCAGCGCCTCCAGCTTGCTCTCGATACGCACCAGCAGGTATGCGCTTACAGCAATGGGAAAGCCAACATTGCCCACCGCCTGCAGGATAATTTCCAGTCAAATCACCCTTTCTCAGTTACTGCGGCGGGGGGCTCGCCCCCACCTTTATATGAACGCCCGGATTAGGCGGGCGGGTCGAAAAGATCGTCAGTGGTGCTGTTAATAACTCTGATATCCTGTTTGGTGACAAGGTCTCCGCCCGAACTTGTAAAGACATTACGGGCGATCACCAGGTCCATTGCCATCTCGATCTCGGCGGCGGTCAGGTTGTTCCGGGGGTTGTCCAGGGTGATGGTAACGTTGTTGCCGTCCTGGTTCCGAAAAACCATGCGCAGGGTCTTGTCAGTAGTGGTAGCCAATCAATTAACCGGTTTCTTCAAATATAACCGAACCTATTAAATTCGAATATATTTCTCCCGCCCGACTCCACGGGAGGCAGTATCACAAGTTCCAATTGTTGCGCGGCGCTTCCGTTTGCCGGAATGCCCAAACCGGATTGTGACTGCTGGAAACCTTTCTCCTTTCCTCTAAAGAATATTGATTTTTTATGTTGCGTTTACCAAGCACAAATTTAACTTTAAGCTTGGACCAGTTGGGCGCCGTCAACGCGGGAAATGCTGTTCAACGGGTATTCCTGCAGAGCTGCCAGCGCGGTAGCGATCTCAAACAGGTCCTGGTCGGACGCGTTGGGTTTAACATTGTTCAGGGTCCTTCTCCTGTAGACCGGGTTGCCGCTGGTATTGACACCTACACGCAGTTCCAGCCTAAGCGTGGAATTGTCAGGGACCTTGGTCACAGCCATATGGTTCACCTCCTCCCGGGGAAGGCTTATATTGCGCGCCTTCAGCCGTCGTTTATTTAATTGAGGAGGGCAAAGGCAAACATTTTGGGGCAGGTAAAATGTTCCACCATTTGCCCTGCCCCAAACTTATGTTCTATATTATATTAGCAAGTTATTAATGTGGTGTCAATACCAAATTTTAGCTTTAGTAAAGTTATTTTTTAAAGCCTCATTTCACCTCTGGCGCCTGTTGCGCCGCCGAATTGAGATTTAACTTGCTGGACGTCCCTCGCGTCAGCTTGTTGAGCCGGCTGGTAATATCCCTTTTGCTCCGCGAGCCGGTAAAGATCGTACTGGAACTTTTCATCATGGTCTCTCATCTGCTGAAAAGTTTGTCTTAAGTTCTGATTGGATGTTTGAGTGATGACATTGGCATATCCGGTAATACTGCTGTTTATCATGGATAAAACGTCATTTACCATATCTTTTTCCCGCATGTTCCTGCCTCCTTCAGCTTAAAAATGACATTAATTTTTGCTTGGCGTTTTGGGCGTCTTGCGCGGACTTCTCGAACATTTGTTTTACTTGTGGGTCGGTAGCTTGCTGAGAGAACGCCCGCAATTTTTGGGAAGCTGTTTCGTGGGAGCCGATAAGGTGTCTCAGGTTCTGAAGTTCCTGCTGATTTAATAGTGCCACAGACAACTCTCCTTCCATGGGTTTATTTGTTTATACGGTTATTATTTTTTTCAATTTGGTTTTAAATATTCGCGAAAAATTATAAACACTCGGCTGTATAGGCCGGAGGCGGCAAATCCACAGTGATCAGTAATGATAATGAGGCTTCTTTAAGAGAAAATGGCAGGCTGCTGGGATCGAGCCGCGGCGCCCCTGGCATATCCGCTCAGAAATGAGTTGTGTTATGATATGGGTATCCTGGTTACTGGGGCGCGGATTAAAGGGTATTATTGCGCTAATTATCAGAAATTAATGAATAAATTTTCTTCTATTTAGGAAGGAGTTTGAATTATTTTAAAGAATAAGTGTATTAATAATTACCGGATATGCTGTTAATAATCTAAATCAGTATACTCTCATAAGTGGATGGGCGGCTCTAATAAAGCCCATGTCTAGTCTGGATTAATTGAAGATTAAGATAATTTACTTATTGATTATTTTATTATACATGGTTATTGTGATAATTTGTGAGGAGGCACCCCGGCATGACTACGGGTATTGCGGCCAGCGTTGGTCTGGACCCCTTATTTGCGGGAGTATATCTGATCTGTGGTCAGAAAATAATATTGCACAAAACGGGATTACAGCAATATAATGCCGCAACCGCAGTATTGCGTGGTCTTGAACGGGCCGGTCGCGGTGCCGGTTTTCAAAATTTACAAGAGTTGCTCATATCCATACCTGTTATACGTTTATGTACGTCAGTGGCGCAAACCGGCCTTCTGCTGCGTATGGGACAACCAATAGGATTATTGGTTTCATATGATCTCGTGGATATGGGGCGGCGTGTTTTGGCGGCCTTGGGATTGCCGCGTGATATGGTCGTTGATATACCCGCCCAAAATACCGCGGACAAGCTTAAATTTGCTATCAATCGCCTTCTTAATTGCGGGGTGCGTTGCATTGGAGTTTGCCTGGCGGGATCCTGGCGCGACCCAAAGGATGAGCATCAAATACGCATGCTTATAAATAATCAATATCCTCCCCATTACTTGGGTTCTGTCCCGATTATGCTATCATCTGATTATAAAACAGGATTAAATGATGAGGAGCGGATTATTGCGCTGGCGATTGACTGTTATATGAGTAAGATGGTACAGAACCATTTCGATGAGATAAGAACAGCATTGGAACACGAGGGATTCAGCGGTGTGTTGCTAATTGCCGAAGGTAACGGGGGATTGTCTCCGGTATCTCATGTGTGCCCTTCAAAAGCTGTCATGGCTGCCCAGGCTGCTTTCTTTGCAGTGGCGAAATACTGGATAAAAAGAGTTGCCGCGCAGGGAGTTGCCTTAAAAATTGGCAGTCTGAACAGTGAGATAACTGTCATAGACGGGGGGGCAAAAGCGGATAGCCGCTTTTTAAGCCTGCTGCATGAAAATATAGTGGGAGGAATTGCTTCAATATTAACACGGCGAGGTGACCGGTTCGTCCTGACAGCGCCGGACAATTTTACGGACTTGGGAGGATCCGGGCTGAACTGGCGGGAGCGGGCGCCCACATTGCTTGACGCTATGCTTGTGCTCGGATATCTCAATTCCGATAGCCTCGGCAGAACTGGGCCGGCGTTGGATCGATCCGCGGCGCGTGACGCAATGGCCAGGCTTACCGGTCACGGGGCAGGCGAGATTGAGGCTGCGGCCCTACGGGCCTGTCATGATGTGGCTGATAATATAGCATCTATGATTCGCCTGCAAGTTAAACGGAGGGGTATTAACGCGGCCGCATCTGCGTTTCTCGTTTGTGGAGAAGCGGGAGGCGTGTTGGCTTGCGCGGTAGCGGAACGATTGGGTTGGAATGTTATATATACGATACCAGGCAGCAGTATGACCCTGGCCATTGGAGCAATGATGCTGGAAATCAGGCAATATTTTCGTTATTGCTTGCGGGATGGGATGAACATAAAAAAACCGTCTGTTTTACATTATATTATTGACCAACTGGAAAGGCAGTCCGGACGCTTTTTAAAATTAACGAATCTTGATAATTTGTCTATTAATAAAGAATTTGGCATTGAGTACACTGCTCAAGGCGGTGGCGAGGATCAATATTTGTATCGTAAATTTAAAGAGCATCGATCTCTCAAAAATAAAGCATCCGCGGGAGGATTGTATAAGATAAATGGTTATCGGCCGTCCGCCTTCACTTTAAAGTTGACCGGAACTTTGCCAAAAGCGCCGGGAGCGCTTGGCGATATTAGAAAACAAATATATGAGATGGTTCCGGCAAATGAACAGAGGCGCCAAGTATATTTAGGGCCTTCTTTCGGATGGCATGACTGTCTGGTTTACCGTTTACCCGGCCTTGAGGAAGGAGAAGTTTTGCCGGGGCCGGTCCTGGTTGAAGCGGTTGATTCAGTGTATTGGGTGCCATCCGGGTGGCGCTATGTCGCCGGAGCTAAAGGCGCGGACCGGATTGAACGGGAGGTGGCGGTATGAAAGTAAGGATAACCGAGAGTCTTGATATTGATCTGGTGAAGGAGTTGTGGTGCTGCAACCGTTGCGGCCACGAATTGATTAGCGCCAGATTAAATTATAAAGAAGGATGTCTGATCCGGGCGCGGCACCCGTTGGCCGTCTATCAACCGGTAGTTGAGGGTCGACCTTATACTTTTGCCCCCGACCCGGACTGGTGCCGTATTGTCGAGTTTTATTGCCCGCAATGCGGAGTAATGTTAGAAAATGAGTGCCTGCCGCCCGGCCACCCTATTACGCATGACATTGAGTTGAATTTAGAAAGCCTGAAGTTAAAACATGGTTTACACGGATAAAAGTTGGGGGGGATTAATTGAAAGCACGTATTCAAGTTGACGTTGGCGGGACATTTACAGATTGTCTGGTTGTTTTTGGTGACCGTATCGTTAACGCGAAGCACCCCACCTCACCGCATAGTCCAGTCGAGCCGTTTATGGCGGTGGTTACAAGTTGTGCGGACAAATTGAATTTAAAATTGGAAGAATTGCTGCGTATGACATTAGAGATACGATATGCCACCAACCTGGCATATAACCAGTTGCTCGAACGCAAGGGTCCAAATCTTGCGCTGCTTGCCACTGCCGGGGCGGAGGATGCGATTTATGTCGGTAAGGGCGTACATTGGACTGACGGATTATATAACAAAAAGAGGCGTGAAATTTACCCTTCCGCGCAAAGGCCGGTGCCGCTTATTCCGCATAGCCGCTGTATTGGTATTCGCGAGAGACTTGATTCCCGTGGGAACGTTATTCGCCCGCTTGATGAAGAACACCTGCGGGACCTGTTAAATCAGCTTGCGACGCAGGGGGTTGAGGGTATTGTTGTGTCTCTCCTGTGGTCTTTTCTTAATCCGGTTCATGAACTGAGGATACAAGAAATTATACTTAATGAGTTTTCAAAAACATGCCTGCATGCCGTACCTGTTTATCTCTCCAGTAAGGTAGCCCCAATTAGAGGTGAATACCAGCGGACAATGACGACAATTATCAATGCCTATCTCAAGCCTACAATGCAGGATGAGTTGGTGAACATTTCTTCTCATCTGCGCCGGCGGGGTTACCGGGGGCCGTTGTTAATGGTTCAAAATAACGGAAGGGTCGCGGATGTTTGGCGCGCCACGGCCCTTGCGACATATAACGGAGGTCCGGTGTCCGGGCTGATGGGCAGCCTGCAATTAGCGAAACAGTATAGTTCCAAGGTAATTACGTCGGATATGGGCGGCACCACTTTTGACATTGGAATTATTTCCGGTAATTCTCCTTTGCCGCATAAATTGCAGCCGGTTATTGACCATTGGTCGGTTGGAGCGAATATGCTTGAAGTTTGCTCAATCGGCGCCGGGGGTGGAACCATTGTCAGGTTGAATCGCGAGCAGGGTAATATTCTTGAGATCGGGCCGGCAAGCGCCGGGGCCGTACCGGGGCCGGCGGCATATGATTTGGGTGGAATAGAGCCGACTATCACCGATGCCGACCTGGTCCTTGGCTATCTTAATCCCGAGTCCTTTGCCGGCGGCAAGCGTCGTCTGAACCGGGAACGCGCTATTCGCGCCATTCGTAACCGTATAGCAGGGCCTTTGGGAATTGACGTAATTGAGGCCGCGTCACAAATTCGCAGCACCATCGACGAACTAATGGGCCATACGATATTGAATGAAACAATCACGCGCGGACATGATCCGCGTGAATTTACATTGTTTGCGTACGGCGGGGCGGGCCCGACGCATTGTTGTGATTATGCGCGGGTTCTTGAGCCCGCGCGGATTATTACTTTTCCTTTCTCGCCTACTTTCTGCGCGCTGGGCGGCGTCTTTTTGCAGTACGGACAAACCTATATGCATTCAAAGCCGTTTATGCTTAGATCACCGCTGGAAGGTGTATTTACAGATGATTATCCAGGTTTCAACCGGATTGTGTCAGATTTGGAATCTCAGGCTCTTGAGGATATTGGATTAAGTTTAATGGAAGAACGCCCGGTAGATTTTATTTTGGAACTGGACTTGAAATTTAACGGACAGGTCCATGTGAAACGTATAGTATCACCGCGAAATAATATAGGGTCGCGGGCGGATGTCGAGGCGATATATAACGCGTTTGTAAATGTTTACAGCCGCAGTTTCAGTCCTTTCTCGCTTTATCCGGAGGGAGGGGTGATGATTGAAACATTCATATTGCACGCGATGCTGCCGCAAGAACCGGTTGTTTTACCGGCTTACCCTATTGGCTCAACTAGCGCCGCACGGGCGTTGAAGGAGCGCCGGGATGTTTTTTGGATACATGAAGCCCGGTGGCTCTCCACACCTGTTTATGTTTTTAATTTATTGCAGGCAAGTAATATTATCGAAGGGCCGGCAATCGTTGAAGATACTTATACGACTTATGTTCTCCCCGCAGGACACCGGTTCACCTTGGATTGTCACCTGGCGGGGATTATTGAGCGCATAAATTAGGCGGGGAATGAATAAGCAAAGGAGAGAGGGATAATGTCTTCCGTTACGGGCCAACAGCAGCTTTTACAGTGGCTGAAGCCGGAAGAGCCTTCCGATTACGAGCGGGATTGCGCAAAGATGATTGAGCCGGTAGATTACGTGATATATTTTGAGAAATTGAATTTAATCCTCGCTGAGGCTATGGATGTGCTGGTAAAATGCGGTATTTCCGATATGAGTTTGTCGGGTGATGTCAGTGTCGTGGTTTGCACGGCGGAAGGAGATCCCGTTTCCTGTAATTTAGGAACATATTTGCATGTCATTAGTTCAGTTTTGCCTGTAAAATATATTATACGCCAGTTGCGGAATGATTCCAGCGTTGGCATACACGAAGGCGACTTCTTTTTCTGTAATGATCCGTTGTATGGAAATGTCCATAATCCCGACCAGATTATTATGATGCCCATTTTCCATGATGGGACCCTGCTCGCTTGGGCGGCGGCAACTGCTCATACCAACGAGACGGGCGCGACAGAGCCTGGTGGTATGCCCGTACGGGCCCGCAGCCGTTATGACGAAGGGATGCATTTGTCCCCAATCCGTTTAGGCGAGCGATATAAATTCCGCCGCGATTTGCTTAGTATGATGGAAAATTTCGCATCGCGCTCTCCCCGGACATTTTTAATTGATTTACGGTCACGGGTCAGTTGTTGCGACCGGGTGCGAATACGTATCAAGGAACTTGTGCAAAAGAAAGGGCCGGATTTTTTAACTGGGCTTTTCCGTTATATCCTGATGACTGCGGAATCAAGTGCCCGGGACCGTATTCGCGGCTGGAATGACGGCATCTATCGGGCTGTTGTATTTACCGACAGCATCGGCCTGGAAGAAGGCCTGCAGCGTGTATCGCTCACTTTGACAAAGGCCGGGGATAATTTATTGTTTGATTTTACGGGAACTTCACCCGAGCACGAAGGTTCTTACCATGCTTTTCCGCATACAGTTGTTGCGCACGCGGCAATTTATTTGTTTGGCTGGCCCTTTTACGACCTGCCTCGATGCACCGGTACGCTGGCGTCCTGCGAATTTACCTTTCCGCCGGGTACGGTATTTTCACCCCGGGAAGAAGCCGCGTCTTCAAATTCAGTTATTATTTGCAGCACTGTTATGTCCCTTCTGCCCCAATGTTTTTCTAAACTTATGTTTGACAGCCCCCAGCGAGATCTGGTCGGGGCCTCAATGGGGAATACGGGGTCGGGTTACATTATCTCAGGAACGAACCAGTGGGGCCTGCCTGAAACAAGTATGCTGGCTTACCCGCTTAATACGGAGGGAGGAGGCGGCCGGGTTGACTCTGATGGCGTGGACGCAATGGGATTTCCTTGGTGCCCGGCGGGCAAAGCACCGAATGTGGAAGATGAGGAGCATAGTTACCCCATTGTCTGTGTTTCCCAAAAATATGCCCGCGACAGCTGCGGTTTTGGACGATACTGCGGGGGATTGGGCACGCAGTTTGCCATTATGCCGTTATTAGTCGATTATCTTGCCCTGATGTTGGTTTCCAAGAACTCGCGCCTGCATACAACCCAGGGCTTGTTCGGCGGGTATCCCCCGCGGGTTATCCCCGGCGTTATCATCCGCAACACGGACCTGTTGGAGCGTTGGGCTTCCGGTGACGTTGAATTGCCGGATGACATACACGATTTAATCGCTAAGCGCGCTCTGGCGGGAGAATATTGCTTTACAGCGCATTACCGTCCCACAGAATTATTGCGCAAAGATGATATTTTTGTTGGGTTTTCGTCCGGTGGCGCGGGGTACGGAGATGTGCTCGAACGGGATCCCGCAAGCGTCATTGCTGATTTGCGCAACGGTAAAATATCAAATTGGGTTGCTAAGCATGTCTACTGCATAGTTTATGATCCGGAGACTTTGAAGCTGGATTTGGATGGAAGCAATAAACGCCGGGAAGAAATGCGTATTGAGCGCTGTCAAAATGGTTTGCCTTACCGTCATTTTATTAAAAATTGGTCAAAACATAAGCCTCCGGAAGAGATTTTAAGATATTATGGAAGATGGCCGGATGCTCAACCGAACCGGAATATTTTTCGCTTATGACATATAGAATGGCTTTATGTCGCGGGGGGGGGGAGATCAATTGTTTGATTTAACTGTGCTGGAGAATTTGCTGTATAGATTGAATCAGGCAGTATTGCTGAAAGATTTGGCGCGAGAGGCCGCCGAAGTGACTGGTGTTGCCTGCAATGTACCTCTCGCTGTCGCTTTAATTCGCGGTTGCTCCGGGCAATTAAATATTGCTGCCGCCGGTATGGCAAAAAATAAAGTTGTTGATATGGAACAATTTGACAATTTGTTGCCGGATGAACCGTTTAGCGGACCCTTAACACAGACAGGTTGGGGCAGTACTTTAAAAAATGCCGGCTTGGAAAGCGTGACAATGTTTCCATTGACTGTGAAGGGGGAATCGCTTGGATACCTGCTTGCTTTCAGTATGGACAGGACACCTCCCGATACAAAAGTTATGCAGTTTTTTTCAGTGCAGGTAAGCGTAGCCGTACAGCGTTGCCGGCAATATTCTCAAGAAAGGCAGACGTTTCATCAACTTCAGAAGGTAAAGACGGATCTTTTGCATCAGCAGCAGGAGAAGGAGCGTTTCCTTGAATTACAACGGCAGTTTGCCGATCCATCCTTATTGGCGAACGGCTTCGAGCCGCTGGTTGAAAAGCTTGGTGAATGTTTCAATACGCCATTATTTCTCCTGGATAAATCGCTCCGCCTTTTGGCTGCCTACACACCGGACGTCCGTTTAGAAGGACCGTGGATCCGGACTTTGGAGGAAGGCCGGCTGGTTCCGGAATTAGCGGGCCAGTCAACATTGCAGGGAGCGGTGCGGGCGTTGCTGGGAGGTGAATCGTGCGCTGTCTCGTTGGGGCGGGTTTCAGATTCGCCAGGCAGCGTATACTGGCTGGCGCCGCTTAAGAGCGGTAACGCCACCTGGGGATTCTTGTTCTGGCGCGGCACTCCTCCTCCCTTGGCGTTAGAGGCCGAACGGACCTTAGAGCTGGCGAGCATGTCCATCACAATGGCCTATTATCAACAGTGTCTTGAAGCCGTCAGCCCGTCCATATCATTTATAGAACCGCTGCTAACCGGGCAATATGTCAGCGCGGAAGCAATTGAAGAAACAGCGGGACGGCTGGGATGTGAGCTGAAGCGGGTCACCCGCATATTATTGGGGGAGGCCGGTACCGGCAGTGTTAATCTTTCTGAGTTGCAAGCGGCAGCGGAAACGGCCGCAAGCGGTTTTGGGCCGGGAGTGTACACGGCTGTATACAACGGGTCTGTGGTATTGCTTCTGGAAAACGGTATTGATGCCAAGTCTCTTGCCAAGGCAGTCCAGGAAAGATTACGCGCGGCTTCGGGCGGGACTTTAACTTTCGGTATCAGCAGGTTTCTGCGAGACTTGAGCGATATTCGCGCAGGTTATGACGAACTCCGGCGTAGTTTAGCCATCTTTCAAAGCTTGGGTAAGACAAAAAGCGTGGTGGCTTTCGATGAATTGGGTGTATACCGGGTTTTATTAAGTGTGGATCGTTCAATACTTGAAGAAATAACTCAGCGGGTGTTGGGCCCGTTACTTAAAGAAACACAGAAAGCAGAGCTTCTATCGACTCTGACCAGTTACATCCGTTCCGGTGGAAGCCAGCAAAAAGCGGCGGAAGAGTGCTTTGTCCATTTAAATACGGTGAAGTACCGGTTGAAAAAAATGGCTCAATTATTGAAAATTGATATCTGTAACCCCGAGGAACGCTTTGAATTGGATTTTGCCCTGCGCGCGCTCGAAGTTTTGGATCTGTAAAAGCTATTTTTGATAGACAGCGTAAATATGTGCCCGGTAGTAATCAAAAAGTCACTTATAATTCCAGATCAGTTAAGGCGGTTCAAAATTCTTTCTCAAAAATAGGATCATACAAGCAATTGCAAGCGGCTGATTTGTTCCGGAATAGGCGGGCGCCATTTGGTTCCCGTCTTTATTATGCAATACAATTTGAGCATCCATGATTGTACTTTGCAGACAAGTGATTTTGTGCTTGTCAGCACCTATTAATACTGGGTTCATAAATGTATGATTAGGACATGTACTGTAATTGCTATATGTTTGAGGCGCCTATAATGTACGGGCACCCGGACAGATCCATGCAAAACCCCCCAAAAGAAACACCGGTTCATAATTAAATCATTTGAACCGGTGTTTCTTGTTTCACAGATATATTTATACGTCCAGGACAAGCAATTATGTGCCTGGCGTCGCTATTGCGCGCAATCAAAAACCATTATTATTATCTATACAATTCAAATTATTTTGATTTGGGTGACTAGTCCGTATCTTTCTTAAAGGAGGTGAAATAAATCAGGGCCAAGCTTGTTAAGCGGGACCAGTTTAGGGATTCAGCAGTGAAATGTGAAGGGGTAAACAACTACTTCGATGTTGACTGCACATCCTTTTCATCACTATTTGTGCCGCCAGCAGTCAGCGGCGGAATGGATGGTTTTTATGAGAAAAAATATCGAGTTTTCAAGTGTTGGTTTGAAATGCAGGGGTTGGCTGTATACACCGGAAGAAAATGCAGCCGCGCGTCCAACCATTGTTATGGCGCATGGCATCAGTTTATCAAAAGAAATGGGCCTTGAGCAATACGCAGAGAAATTCTGCCGGGAGGGTTTCGCAGTATTAGTGTTTGATTACCGGTATTTGGGTGAATCCGATGGAGAACCGCGCGGCCGGATAATTCCGGAAGAACAGGTTGAAGATTACCGCAACGCCATTAGTTATGCCAGAACCCTGAAAGAAGTCGATCCCGATCACATTGGCATTTGGGGAACCAGCTATAGTGGTGGACATTGTCTCCAGGTTGCTGCTTTTGACAAGCGCGTCAAGTGTGTAGTATCACAGGTGCCCGTTGTGGACTGCTGGGAAATTGCTAAGCGGTTCCTGCGCACGGATATCCTTCGGGCAACATTTCAACAACTTATTCAATATCGGGAATCACGTTATAACGGAGGACCTGAAGCATACCTGCCGGTAGTTGGCCCGCCAGGTGAGCCTTGCTTTTTAGCTAGCGCCGCCTCGTATGAATTTTTTACTGACGCTGCGTCAAAGGTATCAAACTGGAAAAATCAAATGACTTTAGAATCAATGGAGAAGTTTCTCGAATACGTTCCAGGAAGGGTGATTGACCGGATTTCACCCACGCCATTACGGATGATTGTTGCCCGGCAAGATGAAGAGGCGCAGACGGACCTTGCCTTAAAAGCTTATGAGAAAGCGCTTGAACCCAAATCAGTGATAATTATTGCCGGGGGACACTTTGATGCTTATACCAATTGTTTTGATCAGTCTTCCAAGGCAGCGATTGAATGGTTTAAGGAACATCTTCTCTAAAATTATCATTCGCTGAAGGTGTTGCCCT
Source organism: Pelotomaculum sp. PtaU1.Bin035 (assembly GCA_002067965.1). Lineage (GTDB taxonomy): Bacteria > Bacillota > Desulfotomaculia > Desulfotomaculales > Pelotomaculaceae > MVRN01. The sequence continues at coordinate 31,475 of MVRN01000108.1, read as the reverse complement.
GGTTATTTGTCTACTATATTTGTGCCTGAAGGACAAGCAATTATGTGCCTGGCGTCGCTATTGTGCGCAATCAAAAACCATTATTATTATCTATACAATTCAAATTATTTTGATTTGGGTGACTAGTCCGTATCTTTCTTAAAGGAGGTGAAATAAATTAGGGCCAAGCTTGTTAAGCGGGATCAGTTTAGGGGTTTAGCAGTGAATGTAAATGTGAAGGAGGTCGTTGTATGAAAAATAAGCATTTTGTCATAGGTGTTGATACGGGCGGGACTTTCACTGACGTTGTATTAGTTGACTCGAACGGAGAATCAACTATCGGGAAGTCTGCGACAACACCGAAAAAATTGGAAGACGGCGTTATCAATGCCGTAAAAGACGCCTGTGAAAAATTAAATATGACGTTGGAAGATGTTCTTTCCCAGACATTCTCATTTAAGCAGGGGACGACCATCGGCACCAACATCATGATTAACCGTAATGGGGTAAAAACCGGTCTGATTACCACTAAAGGCTTCGAAGACACGCTTTACATTCAAAGAGGGGGCGGCAGGGTTGCCGGATTGAGAGAAAGTGAAATCAGGCATCAGGCTGTCTGCCGCAAGCCGGTTCCTTTTATCCCCAAGTCGCTTATCTATGGTGTGTCGGAAAGAGTAGATTGCTTTGCTAAAATCGTTATACCGCTAAATGAAGAAGAAGTTGTCGCCGCGGTCAGGGAATTGGTCGGCAAAGGCGTGGAGGCTATTGCCGTATGTCTCTTGTGGTCTTTTGCCAACCCCGCCCACGAGCAAAGAATAAAACAAATAATTAAGGATATGGCCCCGGACGTATATGTCCAGATTTCCTCCGAAGTTGCCCCGGTAATCAAAGAGTACGGCCGGATGAATACTGTTGCAATTGATACGTATGTCGGCCCCCCGATGATCAAGTGGTATGACATCCTGGCCAAAGAGTTAAAAACCCGCGGTTACAATAACGAACTATTGACCATGCAAGCGTGGGGCGGCGTCATGCCCTATAGTGAAATGAGTCCGATCGGGACGATCAACTCCGGCCCGGCCGGCGGCGTCCTGGCGACCAAGTTCATCGCCGAAAACCTGGGTTTTAAAAACGTCGTGGCGACCGATGTGGGCGGCACCAGCTTTGAGGCGAGCGTTATTGCCGAGTGGCGGCCGGTTTTCCACCACGAGCCGCTGATTATGAGATACCGGGTTGAAACGCCGATGGTGGAGATCAGGTCAATCGGCGCCGGTGGCGGGACAATAGCCTGGGCCGACGACAGCGGCAGGTTAAGAGTCGGCCCGGTCAGCGCGGGCGCGGACCCGGGCCCTGTTTGCTACCAAATCGGCGGGACGCAGCCCACAGTGACTGATGCCGATTTGCTACTGGGATACCTTGACGCCGGTTATTTTTTAGGCGGGAAGATGAAGCTGGATAAAGACGCGGCTCTGGAAGCATACAAAGAGCTGGGGAAAAAAGTAGGTCTTGACCCCATTGAAACAGCCGCGGGCGTGTTTGAGATCCAGAATGCCCATATGTCCGACCTTTTGAGGGGAGTTGTTACCCAAAGAGGGCATGATCCTAAAGATTTCGTTGTATTTTGCTTCGGCGGCGGCGGCCCGCTGCATGGTTCATCATACGGCAAAGAACTCGGGTTCAGCAAGATATACATGTTCCAGCAGTCCTCCGTTTTTTCCGCGTACGGGATCGCATTAACAGACGTGGAAAGCTACGTTAACTACTTTGAGCACCACAAGATGCCCGTCGATCCGGAAGTGCTCTCATCAATTTACGTAGACCTGGAAGAAAGAGCGTATGCGAAAATGGAAAAAATGGGCTTCACCAGGGACGTGGTTAAACTGAACAGGGAGATTATCATGAAATTTGGCCGTCAGGTGCATATGGAAACAATTCCTGTGGAAAATAAACGTCACTACACGCGAAAGGATATTGAAAAAATTATCAATGATTTCCTGGAACATTACCAGAAAGTATACGGTGAGGGAGCCGGATTTGTTGAAGCGGGTGTGGAATCGCTCTCTTATGTGGTCAGGCCTTCTATAGATTCCGTAAAACCGATGATGCCGAAGCACGCTCTCGGGGCAAAGAGTTCAAAAGGGGCGATAAAAGGCACGAGGCAGGTTTATTTCAAGGAATATGGCGAATTTAAGGAAACGACTATTTATGACTATGGCAAGCTGTCGGCGGGCAATGTTGTTGAAGGCGCGGGTATTATTGAGACGCCGACTACTACCATGGTTGTCCTGCCGGACCAGGTTGCTACCGTGGATGAGTACCTGAACGTGGTTATTGAGGGATAATCAAGCACTAAGAAGGAGGTTAAACATGATGGGGAAATTAAGTCCGATTGAATTTGAAATACTTTCACACCGGATATATTCAATTATGAACGAAGCCAGGCAGGGCGTCATGAGGGTTTCCGGATCGCCCGTTGTTTGTGAAGCCGGTGAGTGCCTGTTCGCGGCTTACACGGCGGAAGGATATACGTCTGTTACCGCCTGCGGGCTTATGCTGCATACAGTCGGCTCTCAAGGGTTTATTCAAAAAATTATCGCGGACCAGTCGGAGCACCCGGGGATCTTTGAAGGGGATATGTTCTTTTTTAACGACCCGCTTATCGGAGGGATCCACGCGTCGGACCAGGCCATTTTGGCGCCGCTGTTCTACAAGGGTCAATTATACGGCTGGCTGGGTTCGCTGACCCACACCCCGGAATCCGGCGCCATCGAGCCGGGCGGGATGCCTCCGAGTTCCCGCAGCCTTCTGCACGAGGGCTTTCGTATTGAGGGACAAAAAATAGTCGTGGGTGGGAAGCTAAACCCGCCGGTTGTCAACACGATCAAAAGAGCGGTACGCGATCCTGGTTTTGTCATGCTTGATGTGCACGCCAAAATTGCCGGGCTGAATATCGGTAAAGCCCGGATGCATGAAATGACGGAAAGATATGGAATAAATACGATGAGAGAAGTCCTTCAAGGCATGATCGACCAGTCGGCGGATCTAGCCAGGGCGAAACTTAGGGAACTGCAGGACGGAACTTGGCGGACTATTATGCATGGCGACCATAACTGTGTTGACTACAAGCACTGGAAAGTGGAAATTAGTTTAACAAAAAAAGGTGAAGAGTTAACTATTGATTTCACCGGGACGTCGCCGGAAAACACCGGGCCGTTGAACTGCATGCTCCCGGGCACGACCGGCAGCTGCTTCGTGGCCATTGCCAGCCAGTTGTTTCACGAGACCATGTTGAATTATGGCCTCATGGTGCCGGTGAAAATTATTGCGCCGGAAGGTTCCATGGTAAATGTCGGCGCGCTTTCTCCCTGCTGCATGTGTCCGCCTTACCCGGGTTGCAGTGTTTCCGCCGGCGTAACGCAATTGATTGCCAAAATGTTCTTTACAAGAAGAAAATTCCATGGGGATATTAATTCCTGCTGGTCGACGAACATGATCGCGCCTTTCTTCGGCGGCGTTAATCAATACGGCATTACAACCGGAAGCATGTTTTTCGACTGTTTTGCCGGCGGCACGGGAGCCGGAGTTGACCGTGACGGGGTAAATACCGGAGCTGCTCAGATGAACATGGAATCCAACATAGCGGATTGTGAAACGAATGAAATGGTCAATCCCGTAATGTACCTGTGGCGGAGAGAATCGAAGGATTCCGGCGGTCCCGGCATGTACAGGGGCGGCTCGGGGTTGTCTTTCTGCCAGGTCGCGCATAACACGCCAGCGCTGGTTTTTGGGCAAATCGGCCTGGGCAGCGAAGTGTCAACGACTCCTTCCCTGTGTGGCGGTTACCCGGCAGGCAGCGTGAAAGTTATTGCCGCCCGGCACATAAACTCTTCTGAGAGGTTCGCCAAGGGTGAAGTCCCATATAGCTTGGAAGATATATATAATATGTATTCGGACGATGTCCAGGAATTGCCCCCGCAAAGCCCGTCCGCGCCGCACCCTGAAGGCAGCATTTGGGCCGTGGACAGCCAGGTTGCGGGAGGCGGGCTTGGTGATCCGCTTGACCGCGACCCGGCACTGGTCAAAGTCGATCTGGAAGATGGTTATATTTCTGAAAGGGCCGCGCGTGAGTTATACTGCGTTGTCCTGGATCCAAAGAGTGGCGAAGTAGATTATAAAGCCACCGGAGCCGCCCGAAATAAAGTTAAAGAAGAGCGCAGGGCAAGGGGTAAAGTATGGAAGGAGGAGAAATAATGCAAATACATCAATATTTGGAAATAGATAATAATAAGAAAATCAAATGTTTAAAATGCGGGCATGTTATATGCGATGCCAGAGAAAACTACAAAGAATACGCGCCCAGGGCTGAAAAAGACCCGGCAAGCCTGCCTGGAGTAAGGCCTACGTTGGGGATGCACGTCTATTACGAATACTATTGCCCCAATTGCTTTACGATGCTTGATGTTGAAGTTGCCCAAAAGGGCGATCCGCCATTGTGGGACACTCAGATAGACATGGATAATTTCGTGGAAGACACGACTGAGAAGCTTCAAGAAAAACTATAATGTTTCAAAATAATTAGGAGTTGGTTAAACATGGATAAATTAATTATCACTGTGTCACTGACCGGCGGCTTCCATGGCAAGGAGGCAAACCCCAATTTGCCGGAACAACCAAGTGAAATTATTCAAGCGGCTTATGATTGTTATAACGCCGGGGCCGCGATTGCTCATATCCACGCCCGGGACCCGCAGGGAAGGCCGACCGGCGACCCTGAAATTTACCGGGAAATAATTGCGGGAGTTAGGGCAAAATGCAACATGATAACACAAACTACAACGGGGGGCGCGCCGGGCATGTCGGTGGAGGAAAGAATGCGATCCCTGGAATCCAGGCCGGAAATGGCTTCGCTAAATATGGGCACGGCGGTGGCTGATTGGAAGGGACAAGAAAACGTCTTCAGCAATACAAAAACTGATATCAGGTACGCCGCTAAAAAGATGCTTGATTACGGCATCAAGCCGGAGATGGAAGTATATAACGAAGCCATGTTGCACAATGTGGAGGACCTTATCGATCAGGACCTGCTTAAAAAGCCGTATTATATAAACTTTGTCCTGAATATGACCAAGGCTATGCAAGGGACCGTTAAATACTCCCATAAAACCCTGATGTTTTTAATCGATCAACTGCCTGCCGGGTCTATTTACAATGTGACAGGAATAGGCAGCAGCCAGCTTCCAGCGACCACGCTTTCCTTATTATTAGGAGGTAACCTGCGGGTTGGTTTTGAAGATAATGTTTTTTACAGCAAAGGTGTTTTAGCAAACAGTAACGCGCAACTGGTAGAAAGGGCCGTCAGAATTGCCCGGGAACTGCAGCGGGAGATCGCTACTCCTGATGAGGCAAGGGAAATGCTGGGCTTGAAAGCGTAAGATCCCTGCATAAGCTCGATTAATTGCAATTATTACTTTCCCCTCTATCAGTCGCGGTGCAGGATAGAGGGGAAAGCTTCAAATAGGGGAAAGTTTCAAATAAGGAGAGGAAAATTATTATGAAAAAACTGCTCTGGGAACCTACTGAAGAACGCAAAAAACAAGCCAACATAACCAGGTTTATTAGTTTTGTAAATAATAAGTACGGCCTTGAAATTAATAGCTATAAGCAACTATATAACTGGTCAATTGATAAACTGTCCGATTTCTGGGCAGCCATGTGGGAATTCGGGGAGATTAAAGCTTCACAAGGGTACGACGCGGTGGTTGACGATCCGGCGAAGCTTCCCGGCGCAAAATGGTTTAGCGGCGCAAAGTTGAATTTCGCGGAGAACTTATTGAGATTTAGAGATGACCGGACAGCCTATATATTTAAAGGAGAAACCCAGAAATCAGCCAGGATGACCTACGCGGAACTATACGACACCGTGGCGCGCCTGGCCAAGTCACTGCGCGAGACAGGAATTGCCCCGGGGGACCGTGTCTCCGGTTATATGCCAAACTTAATTGAGACAGTTATTGCCATGCTGGCCACGGCCAGTATCGGAGCAATATGGTCGTCCTGCGCTACCGACATCGGCGCCAGGGCGGCACTGGAACGCCTTGGTCAAATTGAACCGAAAGTCTTATTCACGGCCGACGGATATTTCTATAAAGGAAAGAAATTTGATTCATTATCCAATGCCGCGGAAATTGCCAAAGGGATACCCACGTTAAAGAAAGTAGTTGTGGTGTCATATACCGAAGATAAACCAGATCTTAGCCAGGTTCCCAACGGTGTGCATTACAGCGATTTCCTTTCCGGGGAAAGCAATCTCGAAATCAAATTTGAACAACTGCCGTTTGACCACCCTGTATTTATTATGTTCTCTTCCGGGACAACCGGCAAGCCCAAATGTATGGTGCAAGGAGCCGGCGGGATTCTTATTAATCATCTAAAAGAACTAATATTGCATAGTGATCTGAAACGCGAAGATATAATATTCTATGTAACAACATGCAGTTGGATGATGTGGAACTGGTTAAACAGCTCCCTGGCCGCGGGGGCCACAATAGTGTTGTATGACGGCAACCCCAATTATCCTGATTCAGGCGCCATGTGGAAATTAATCCAGGATGAAAAAATCACTGTGTTCGGCACCAGCGCCAGTTATCTGCATTTCTTGAAAAGCGAAGGTATTAAACCCGGAGAGGCTTACGACTTATCATCATTAAAAGAAATATCCCAGACCGGATCAGCCCTTTCAGCCGAGGGATTTGAATACGTTTACCGGGATATTAAATCAGACCTGCATTTTAACTCCATCGCCGGCGGTACGGATATAAATGGCTGCTTTGCCATAGGCAGCCCGATTATCCCGGTGTACGCCGGTGAATTACAGGCGCCGGGTTTGGGAATGAAAGTATTGGCCTATGACGATCAAGGCAAGCCTGTCTTTGATCAGCAGGGAGAACTGGTCTGCGAAGCTCACGCTCCCTCCATGCCTCTTTATTTTTGGAACGACCCTGAAAATGAAAAGTATAAAAACGCGTACTTTAACGTATACCCCGGCGTATGGCGGCATGGTGATTACATCGTGGTGCACGGGGATACGGGAGGTATAACTTTCTATGGACGTTCCGATGCTGTTTTAAAACCTTCCGGGGTGCGTATAGGCACGGCTGAAATATATAACCAGGTCGAAAAATTTGAGGAAATCGCGGATAGCCTGGCCATAGGTCAGAACTGGCAGGAAGATCAGCGGGTCATCCTTTTTGTGAAACTAGCGGCGGGATATAATCTAACAGATGATTTAAAAAATAGGATCAAAAAAGCCTTGCGCGACAATGCCTCGCCTCGTCATGTCCCTTCCCTGATAATTGAAGTGCCGGATATACCTTATACCATGAATATGAAAAAAGTGGAAAGCTCGGTTACGAACATTGTTAATGGTTTGCCGGTTACGAACAGGGATGCTTTGGCCAATCCGGAATCACTGGATTATTATCAAAATATACTTCCGGAATTGCAAAAATAAATAACCTATTGCCCCGCTATGGCGGGCGGCCGCTTCCTCCACGGCGTATTTGGGGCCGGACAGGCAAACGTCTTCCGCCGGTTCTTCCAATAGCCGCGAATCCGCTCACTTTCATAGGCGTTGGTGTTGTTTACGGATTGGTGGATCTTGTGTCCCGCCGGGGTTGCCTGGGGCCGAAGAACTGATAGTAGTTGCACTGGATCCTTCCGTTATACAGCTTGCGCTTTTTATCCGCCCACCGTCCGAACAGTTTCTCGAAATCGCGGTGGGCGGTCAGTACATAAAATGACCATGTGTCCAAGGTTTTAAAAACCCGCCCCATTTCCCGGTAGAGACGTTCTACGGCCGGGATGTCTTCCAGGCGCTGCCCGTAAGGAGGGTTGCAGATAATGTACCCGTAATTTTGCCGTGCCCGCAACTCGGCGACCGGCAATTGCTGCCAGTGGATCTGTTTTTCCACGCCTGCGAGGCGGGCATGATACCGGGCCAGGCTGAGGACATCTTTATCGATATCCGTGCCACGGATTGTTAATTTCTCATGGCGGAGGGCCGTGTCTTCCGCTTCCTGACGGGCTATTTGCCATAGCCGGGCAGGTATGGCCGGCCATTTTTCGGCGGCAAATACCCGCTTTAAGCCCGGCGCCAGGTTAAGGCCGGCCAGGGCTGCTTCAATGGGGATGGTTCCCGAGCCGCACAAGGGGTCAATCAGCGCCAAGTCCGGGTGCCAGCGGGTCAGGCTGATCATGGCGGCAGCCAGGGTTTCCTTCAGTGGCGCAGGGCTGGCCAGTTTGCGGTAGCCGCGCTTGTGCAGGCCTGCGCCGCTGGTGTCAATGGTCAGAGTTGCCACGTCTTTCAGAAGAGCTACTTCGATAGCGTAACGGGGGCCGGTTTCCTCAAACCAGTACCGGTGGTATTGCTGTTTCATCCTTTCAACCACCGCTTTTTTAACGATGGCCTGGCAATCGGAAACACTGAAAAGCTTAGAATTGACCGACTTGCCTTGCACCGGAAAATTGGCGTCTTCCGGGAGCCATTCCGGCCAAGGCAACGCCTTGGTTTTTTCAAAAAGCTCCTCAAAAGAGCAGGCCGGGAATTCTCCCATTTTGACGAGCACCCGGTCCGCGCTGCGCAGCCATAGGTTGGCGCGGCAAATGGCGCTTTCACCGGCCTTGAAAGTTACCTTGCCATTTTCAACGGTTACCTTATCATAGCCCAGTTCCCGGACCTCTCGCGCAACCACTGCTTCTAAACCAAATGTGGCGGTAGCAATCAATTCAACCCCGGCCATGTTGATACCTCACTTGCCTGTGATTTTTGAGATGACAACCTTGTGAGACAGGGAGACACTTCTCTTGCCTCCATAAGAAGAAAACCCGCCAGTCCGGTACTGGCCGGCCTGGCAAGTTTTATAACGGATTGAACCTATTATCTGAACGAATGAGCTGGGGGTTACCGTGACCGTTTTCCCTGTTCCCGGTCCCGCCGCCGGTTGACTCCCCTTGGGCCATTGTTTTCTCTACGGTATCCTCTTTGTTCAAACTTTGCGTTTCTTGCTTTTTTCATCTTGAGCGGAGCTTCTTCCGTCAATTGCACGGGGGTCAGGTCAGGTTCTTTCGTGAGCATTTTCAATGCTGCCGAGAGCAGGGCGACTGAATCGGTTTTTTCCAGCAGATCCTCGGCCAGCCTCTTGTATTGCACAGTATCTTCCTCTTCAACAACCCGCAGCAACTTTTCTACGGCCAAGCGCTGCTGGCCGATTATCGCCTCGTTGATTGTAGGAGCGGGAATGCGGGTTATTTTTCGCTTGGCAGTGCTTTCAATTATTCTTAAGAGACTTATTTCCCGCGGTGTGACAAAGGTAACGGCCTGGCCCGGTTTTCCCAGCCGGCCGGTGCGGCCGATCCGGTGGACGTAACTGTCCGGGTCCTGCGGTATATCAAAGTTGTAGACATGGGTCACCCCGCTGATATCCAGTCCCCTGGCGGCCACATCAGTCGCCGCCAGCACTTCGACAGTGCCTTCTTTAAACTGCCGCAACACGCTGTCCCGCTTGGCCTGGGTCAGGTCGCCGTGGATCCCTTCCGCAGAATAGCCACGCTTGTTCAAGGCTTCATAAAGCTCGTCCACCCGCCGTTTGGTCCGGCCGAAGATAATGGCCGAAGACGGCGACTGGATATCCAGCAGGCGGCAGAGGACATCAAATTTCTGTTTCTCCTGGAGCTCCAGGTAATATTGCTCGGTGTTGGAGACAGTGACTTCCTTTACATTGATCCTGACGACCTCGGGGTTCAACATGAACCTCTGGGCCAGCGCCTGGATCGGCCTTGGTATCGTTGCTGAGAAAAGCAATGTCTGGCGCTCTTCGGGAGTCTCCTGCAGGATAGCTTCAATATCCTCAATGAAGCCCATATTGAGCATCTCATCAGCCTCATCCAGGACGACCATTTTTACTTGATGGAGGCGGACCGTCTTGCGCCTCATATGGTCCATCAAACGCCCCGGAGTCCCTACGATAATTTGGGGGTTTTTCCTGAGCGCGTTGATTTGCCGGTTAATATCCTGCCCACCATATATCGGCAATGTGCGTATACCTTTAAACTGCCCGATCCTGTTTAACTCCTCGGCCACTTGGACAGCTAATTCCCGGGTCGGAGTGATCACGATTCCCTGGATATATCCCGGGTTTATAGCAAATCTCTCCACTAGGGGTATCCCGAAAGCCGCTGTTTTTCCGGTTCCGGTATGAGCTTGTCCGATCAGATCTCTGCCGTCCATGGCGAGAGGAATGGTCTGTTCCTGGATGGGAGTCGCTTCTTCAAAACCCATATTGCTTATTGATCTAGCCACCGGCTGACTCAAACCCAATTCATTAAATGTGGTCATTATTGTTAATTTCTCCTTAAAAGCGGAAACTTTCAAACGCCTTTGATACTTATCTGTTAAGGCCGCGAGATGATTCCGGCTTTTCGCGTTTATTTACTTTCAACTTCTATCATAACACAATTAACAATAATTAAGTATTTTTTATAAATGGTTGCCACCAAATGGTTATTAATTTTTCAACAAGAGTAATGTTTATTCTAAATTTGCAATAAGAGAACCGGCTTTTTCGGCAGCCGACAGCCCGGCTATCCAGCCTGTGGAAAAAGCTATTTGCATATTAAACCCGCCGGTAAAAGCGTCGACGTCGATCACCTCACCGGCAAAATACAGCCCGCCGGCCAGCCGCGAAGCCATTGTGCGGGGGTCGATCTCCCGTGTTTCTATCCCGCCGACAGTGACCATTGCTTCAGCCAGCGGCCTGGCACCGGTAATAGTAACCGGCAGATGTTTTATTAAACGGGCGGCTTCGCGCCAGAGTTCTTTGCCAGTTTCACCGGACCTTTTACGCCCGTCCACTTGAAGCGTTTTGATGAATATGGCTGCCAGCCGGCCGGGAAACAACTGTTTAAGTAAATTAAGCAAGGATTTTTGGGGCTGATTTATGGCCATGGATAACAATTTGCCTGCCAAATGGCCCTCGTCCATATCCGGTAAAATATCCAACAATAAGTGCTGGTTGTTATTGCCGGCAGCGGTTTGTTCCGATACTACCCTGCTCAACCTTAGCGTGGCCGGCCCGGAAATGCCAAAGTGAGTAAAAATAATATCTCCCTGCTCGGAATCAACTTTTTTGCCTCCGGAAGTAATTAAAGTGAGCATGATATTCGTAACAGACAATCCCATTAATTGCCTGCATATTTGCTGGTCTGCAACGCACAGAGGCGCCAGGCCGGGAAGTAATGGGGTAATCCGGTGGCCGGCTTGCCGCGCCAACCGATACCCGTCTCCAGTTGAGCCGGTTTGGGGATAAGAAGCCCCGCCGGTGGCAATAATTACCGTTTTACTGTGATATGTGCGTGTGTCCGCGGTCCTGACCCCCTGGCACTGGCAGCCACTAAATAATAATTCTGTCCCTCTGGCCAGGTAATGAATATTCACTCCTGATGTTAATAAATGTTCCTTCAGGATTTTCACTACCTCGCCGGCCTGCTCGCGAACCGGAAACACGCGGCCATATTCCTTCTGTTTAGTAGGCACTCCCAGGCTTTTGAAAAATTTCATACAGTCGTTGTTGGAAAAGCGGGTCAATACGCTAAATAGATACTTGCCGTTCCCCGGGATGTTTTTTATAAAATCATGCAGGGAAGCAGTATTGGTCAAATTGCCCCGGCCACCCCCGGTAATGCTCATTTTTCGGCCCAGGCGCTCATTTTTTTCCAGTAACATTACCTTCGCTCCTGCGAAAGAAGCGGCCGCGGCCGCAAACATACCGGCCGGGCCGCCGCCGATAACCAGGACGTCCGGCAGATTTCTTTTTTGTCCGCCCATTTCGTGCCTCTCAATCATTTTCTTAAGCGTTTCTTTTGAAAAACTAATAAGTCCTCCAGCGGTCCGGAATAAATTTTATACCTATATTTTATGAGATAAAAATTTCCAAAATATTTTGCCTGTATTATTATTGTATAGTACGATGAGTAAAATACAATATAGGTATAGACAAAGAAAGTGGTGAAGAAACCAATGCCGGAAGGGTCCATTATTTTTGTCTGTTCAATCCGGAATGAGTATGCTATAATTGGAAATATATAGCAATTAGGAGGTGGCGAATGTGAATATCCTGGTTACCGGGGGCGCGGGTTACATCGGCAGCCACACCGTCCGGGAACTAATCAATAGAAATCACCGGGTGGTGGTGCTTGACAACCTGTCCAAAGGCCACAGGGCGGCAGTAAAAGGTGTTGAACTGATAGAGGGGGAAACGGCCGACAGGGATTTGTTAAAAAAGCTTTTTGCGAAGTATGATGTTGAGGCGGTGATGCATTTTGCCGCCAGCAGCCTGGTAGGCGAGTCGGTTCGCCAGCCGTCCGGCTACTACCGCAATAATGTGGTAAATGGATTGTCGCTCCTGGACGCAATCGTGGAATCCAGTGTGCGTTACCTGGTCTTTTCGTCAACTGCGGCTGTATACGGGGAGCCGCGGGAAGTCCCGATTCCGGAGGAGCACCCGGCTGTTCCGACTAACCCTTACGGGGCAACCAAGCTGGCCCTGGAGGGAGCGATGCGCTGGTATGAGGACGCCTACGGATTGCGCTACGCTTCCCTGCGTTATTTTAACGCCGCCGGCGCTGACCCGGCCGGTGACATCGGGGAGGACCACGAACCGGAAACCCACCTAATCCCTCTGGTGTTGAAAACGGCCCTGGGGCTAATGCCTTGTCTGGAGATTTTCGGCTCTGATTATCCGACCCCGGACGGTACCTGTGTCAGGGACTATATCCACGTCAACGACCTGGCCGACGCCCATATCCTGGCCCTTGAGGCGATGGCTGCCGGGGCTCCTTCAAAGGTTTATAATCTGGGAAACGGCAGCGGTTACTCCGTTCTGGACGTGGTCAGGGCCGCCGAATATGTGGTGGGCAGGCCCGTCAAGGTGAGCTATGCGGAGCGGCGCCAGGGAGACCCGGCGGTTCTGGTGGCCGGGTCAGATAAAATTAAGGGTGAGTTGAACTGGCGGCCCCGTTTCGCCGGACTGCGGGACATCATAGAGACAGCCTGGCTTTGGCACCGCGGCCATCCCGGCGGCTTTAGAGACTAAGAAGTGATGCGCAATTTCATTATAATCGCGGCAACAATTATTATCGGCCTCTGTACCTGTCTGCATAACGGCGGTAGCCGGGCGGCCGGCGAAGGTGTCCCCGGGATTGTGTTCCTGGAAGAGCGGGGGAGCGTTTTGGCCGATCAGGCCGGCCTGGTGGAGAGGGAGGAGGAACTGGCAGCCGAATTGCTGGCCTGGGATGTTAAAATAGAGGCTGCCAGGCAGGAACAGGAACGGTTGCGGAAGGAGATCCCGGTGTTGGAGCGCTCTGCGGCCGCAGCTGAGGCCGCCCTGGCGGAAAGCCGCGCGCGCCGGGATGAAGGAGTTGAGAAATTGGGCCGGTGGGTAAATCTGCTATACCGTTACGGCCCGGTATCTTACCTGGAGGTAGTGTTGGAAGCTGCTAATTTTAATGAATTTGTGGAAAGGGCCGAAGTAATAAAGATAATTATTGCAGAACAGGTAAGAGTTCTTGGTGAGTTGAGCGACCTTACCGCCCGTATACAGGAGCAGGTCTCGGCGTGCAGGCTGGCACAGGCCGAACTGTCGGCAAGGAACGGGGAGTTGGCCTGGAAACTGAGAGAAATGGAAAAATCCAGGGCGGGCCGGGAGGAATTTCTAAACGGCTTGAGGCGGGAGGCCGGGGACCTTGCCAGCCGGGTTATCCAGTCGGAAACTTTCTGGAGTGGTTCTTTGAATTCACTGCGGTACTTCATAGAACACCTTAACGCGCTTCCATGGGACAGTCTCGCGCCCGACAAACTTTTGCTTACGGACAAGGAACTGGGTTTTGAATTTAGCGACCTGCAGATTAACGAGAAATTGTTTAATAAGGGAGACGGTGACCCGGCCGGATTTTTGGTGCGCAACGCACCGGGCCAGTTCACTATTTCCGGACAGGATGTTTCTGGCGGCGCCGGCTTTAGGATGGATGGAGTCCTGGTGCCGGGCCCGGGAGGAAAAGTAAGTTTTCGGCCCGGGCGAATTTACCTGGCCGGGTTGCCCGTGAGCCGGGAGGCGCTGGACTTTATCTTTACGGAACGGGAGTTGACGGTAGATTTCGGAGGCTTTTTGCACGGCTATGATTTAGCCGAAATCCGGTCAGAAGAGGGTAGTATGGCGGTGCTGCTGAAAGTCAATTAAGTTAACATGAGTATAAAGTCTGCTCAGAGTGGCGTGGCCTTGCCTGGACAGCGGCGGGTTGAGAGAAATGGTTATAAAGAAAGGTTTGTGTTATAATTACCTGTAATAATGGTTAAAGGAGGAAGCAGATGGCGTTAATTAATCCGCAAATTTTTCGCCAGTATGACATCAGGGGAGTCGCCGGGCGGGACCTCGCGGACGAAACGGTTGAACTGTTGGGAAAAGCTTTCGGTACTTATGTCAGGGAGGCCGGCGCGGGCAAGGTTTTAGTCGGCAGGGACAACCGCTTGAGCTCAGAACGCCTGCGGAATGCCGTTATTAAAGGTCTCCTGTCTACCGGTTGTGATGTTGTCGACATCGGCCTGGTAGTCACACCGATGCTGTATTATGCCAGGGTCCACTACGGGATCGACGGCGCGGTGATGATCACCGGAAGCCACAATCCGCCCGATGAAAATGGTTTTAAGCTTGCTCTCGGCAGTGGGACAATTTATGGTGTGGAGATTCAAAGACTGAAAGGCCTTATGGATGAGGGGAAATTTTTATCGGGTTCGGGTAATTTGGAGGAGGGGGAAGCGACCCGGCCTTACCTGGACATGCTGAAGGAAAAGATTCAACTCAGCCCGCGGCGGAAGCTCAAGGTTGCGGTGGATTGCGGCAACGGGACGGCAGCCCTGTTTGCCGGGCAGGTATTGGATAACTGGGGCTGCGAGGTTATTCCTTTATATTGCGAGTCTGATGGTTCTTTTCCGAACCACCAGCCTGACCCGGTCAAGACGGCAAACCTGACCGATCTAAGAAAAGCCGTGACAGAAAATAAATCCGACCTGGGCATTGCTTTTGACGGTGATGCGGACAGGATCGGGATAGTGGACGAGACTGGCGGGATTATTTGGGGAGACATGCTGATGTGCCTTTATTGGCGGGAAATCATGGCCAAACACCCGGGGGCGCGGGCGATTATTGAAGTAAAATGTTCACAGGCACTGGTGGACGAGGTCGTCCGGCTGGGAGGCAAGCCTTTCTTTTATAAGACGGGGCATTCACTGATTAAAGCTAAGATGAAAGAGATCGGGGCTGTTTTTACCGGTGAGATGTCCGGGCATATGTTCTTTGCCGATGAATTTTATGGTTTTGACGATGCTTTTTACGCTGCCGGCCGCCTATTAAGGATATTGTCCAACTCAAATGAAATGTTGTCACAAATGTTTGCCGGTATGCCGGAATATTACTCTACCGCTGAAACCAGGGTGCCATGCCCCGATCAGGATAAGTTTACGGTGGTGAAGGGGCTGGCGGAGCGTTTTAGCAGTGAATACCAGGTTATAGACGTCGACGGGGTACGGGTGCTGTTCGGTGACGGGTGGGGCCTGGTGCGGGCATCCAATACCCAGCCGGTGTTGGTCGCCCGGTGTGAGGCCAAGTCCCCGGAAGGCCTGGAGCGGATCTGTAAAATTATGCAGGAAGCGCTGGGGAGGTTCCCGGAAGTCGAGCGGTTTGAGTGGGATTATTAAGGAATGGCCATGTGAAATTTCATGTGAATAATTTTTTGCGAAAAGCCGTCCTGAAATGGTGATGTCAACAGCACCGAAACGGGCGGCTTTTTACTTAAAATTAGTCACGCTTATCCAACGCTCCGGGATAAGTTAATCCTTGACAACAAAGGAAAAACGGATATACTTTGTTTTATAAATCATTAGATATATTAACTATTAAACAAGAGGTAATAGTATGGATCCAGAAAAATTAGACCTTCACATTGAGCGCCTGGTTGAAGTTATTCAAAGCCTGCCCAGGCGGCTGCACGCGGAACTGGCTCAAAACCTGGTAAGTGGTATAACTATGAGCCAGTTTATTGTCTTGATGAGCCTAAAGGACAGGACCGTCAATGTATCCGAGGTTGCCGAGGAAATGTGTGTTTCACTAAGCGCCGTTACCGCTCTGGCCGACCGGCTGCACAAAGCGGGTTTTGTGGTCAGGCGGCGCGACGAACAGGACCGGCGGCTGGTTTGGCTGGCGCTAACCGGGGAAGGAGAAAGAATTGTGTCAGCCTGTCAGTTGGCCCGCAAAAAGGTGCTAAAAAAGTATTTCGGCCAACTCCGGGAGGAAGACATTGACCAGTTGATGAAGATTTATGAGAAAATATTGGTTTTGATCAATGCTGAAAGCAAGTAGTTTGGAGGGTTTCTGGATGAAAAAGCGGGTGTTTTTCATTGTTGCCGTTTTATTGGCGGCCGGACTTTTGTTAACTTCGGGGTGCGGTATAAACCCAAATAATAAAGACGCGGGCGGTAACGGCCCTGTTGCGGCTGAAACCTTTAAAGCCCGCATGGGCATTGTCGGGGATGGCGCCACAGTCAGTGGCAAGTTGGAAGCGCTGGAATCGGCTGTCCTGGTTCCAAAAATTGCCGGAAAGGTTGCGACAATAAACGTTGATATAGGAAGCAAGGTCAGCGCGGGCGATGTGTTGCTGACTTTGGACGCAAAAGAACTGGCGGCTGCCATGGGCCAGGCGGAAGCGGCTGTTGCGCTGGCCCGGTCCGCCAGGGAACAGGCGCAGGCATCCCTGGAACTGGCCAGGGCCGATTATGAAGTAGCGCAGTCAAATTTTGAGCGCGGCAAACTCCTAATGGCCCAGGGGGCCATATCCCAGTCTGACTTTGATAATAAGTTTGCGCTGCTGTACAGGAATTCCGAAGCTCGCTACCGGCTGGCCCGGGAGCAGGCGGGCAGCGGGGTGGACGCCCAGTATTCCCAGGCGTTGGCCGCCCTCCAATTGGCCAGAGCCAACTACGCCAACAGCATCATTACCTCACCCATAAGCGGGGTGGTGACGGCGAAAAACATCAAGCTGGGCGAGATGGCCTCAACAAGCAGCCAGGTCCTTTCAGTCGATAACCTGGATAAGGTGGTTGTGGTGGCAAGCGTGGGTGAATCTCAGGTGAACCAGCTGACAGAAGGGCAGGAGGTTGAAGTAAAGATCGCCGTGGTTTCTAATGGGCTGTTTACAGGGAAGATTACCAACATATCTTACGCCGCCAACCAGCTTTCTAAGTCTTACCCGGTAAAGATACAAATAGAGAACCCCGGCCATGTGTTAAAGCCTGGTATGTTCGCTGAAGTCAGGCTGCCCGGCAGTGGAGCGGAAGTGTTAATGGTCCCGCGGGAGGCCGTATCTTCAAAAGAAGGAAAGCAGTATGTTTTTGTGGTTGAAAACGGTTTAGCAAAAAAAAGTGAAGTAAGCTGCGGCAAGTCCGACGGAAAAAACATCATGATCGTTTCCGGCCTTAAGGTGGGCGATGAAGTGGTGGTATCGGGTGTGGAAGATATTCAAGAAGGAACGCGAATTGCTGTAAAGCCAGCCGGCAGCTAGTGGCTGGTGATTCGTTAATGTTTAGTAGACGGCGGCTTGTTCGGGCATTCCTTTTCGAGGAGAGATGATATGTGAAGAAAAAAGGGCTTATTATCTGTGTGCTGGCGGCGATGGTAATTTCCCTGGCTGGAGTAACGTGTTATTACTGGTATATAAACACCTATTTCGTGGATACTGAAGACGCCCGTGTGGCGGGAACAATATTAAAAGTCAGCCCGCAGGTGTCCGCGAAGCTGGTCCGGATAAATGTCGATGAGGGTGATACGGTGCAGGCCGGGGACATCATCGCCAGGCAGGACGACATTTCCCTGCCGTCCGCCACCAGTGTTGATTTGACTGTAATCAAAGCGCCGGTTAGCGGGACAATTTTGAAGAAAATCGGCAATGTCGGCGAGGTGGGGACGCCGGGCCAGGCGGTGGTAATGATGGCTGACTTGAGTGACCTCTATATTACCGCGGACATCGAAGAAACCGATATGTACAAGCTAAAATTGGGCCAGAAGGCGGAATTCACCATTGACAGCATTCCCGGCGTGAAATTTAACGGTGAAGTATATTCGCTGGGAGAGGCGACTGTTTCTACATTCTCCTTGCTGCCCACTCAAAATACCGGGGGTAATTTTACAAAAGTGATCCAAAGAATACCGGTAAAAATAAGCATTAAGAACAGCCATGGCCAGAGATTGCTGCCAGGAATGAACGCCGTTGTCAGAATACACGTCAGATGAGGTGCGTGTCTTGGGAAAAGATGTTCGGCCGCCGCTGCAAAAGCCGGTAGAGCCGGGGGAAGCGCCGCAAGAGGGACACCAGGGGACGCCGCCGGGGCATGGGCCGGGTGACGGGCCGCCCGGCGGACAGGGCGCTCCCACGCCGGGAAAAATCCCTATGGCTGCCTTGCTTACCTTGGTTATTGGCGCCTTTATGGCCATCCTCGACGGTAGTATCGTGAACGTCGCCCTGCCCAAAATGATGGCCATTTTTGGTGTGGCGGCGGACGAAGTGCAGTGGGTGATGACTGCTTACCTGCTGACTTCCGGCGTTGTTGTGCCGGTGACCGGGTACCTGGGGGACCGTTTTGGGCTAAAAAAAATGTATATCTTTTGCCTGACAGCCTTCACGGCGGGTTCGGCTGTTTGCGGGTTTGCCTGGAGCAACAACTCTTTAATTACGGCCAGGGTGATCCAGGCTGTCGGCGGAGGGATGATTATGCCCGTGAGCATGTCCATGATTTACTTGATCGTTCCCAGGGATAAAATAGGCATGGCCCTGGGGATATGGGGGATTTCCGCCATGGCCGCGCCGTCTATCGGGCCGACCCTCGGCGGCTACCTGGTCGATCACTTTAGCTGGCAGTGGATTTTTACTATCAATATACCTATCGGGGTGGCGGCGACATTCCTGGCAACGCTTGTTTTGCGGGAAACACCCAGGAGAGCGGACTTGAAGCCGGATATTCCAGGCATTATTATCAGCGCGGCTGCCTGCTTCGCTTTGCTGCTGGCGCTCAGCAAGGGACAGGACGAAGGATGGACTTCGCTTTATATTGTTAATTTGTTTATTTTTGGGGGTTTCGGCATTGTCTTGTTTGTTTTGTGGGAACTAATAACCCCGGAGCCCATGTTGGATGTTAAACTGTTAAAGAATAAAACTTTTGCACTGAGCCTGATCTCCTTGAGTATTATTACTGTGGGGATGTTTTCGGTAATTTTCATGATGCCTCTTTTTGCCCAAAATGTTCAAGGGTATACACCGATGCAAACCGGCCTGATGCTAATGCCGATGGCCCTGACCATGGGGGTGATGATGCCGGTCAGCGGGCGGTTGTTTGATAAAATCGGCGCGTTGCCGCTGTGTTTGGTTGGCTTGACTGTTTCTGCCATTACCACTTATCACTTACATACGATCACTTACGACACCAGCTTCAGGCAGATGCAGTGGCTGCTGGTTGAAAGATCATTTGGCCTGGGATTATGCATGATGCCTTTGACAACGGCCGGGATGAATTCTGTCCCGCATTTTCTGATCGGCCGGGCCTCAGCGCTGAGCAACCTGGTCAGACAGATATCAGCGTCATTTGGCATAGCTTATCTAACCTATGTTATGCTCCACCGGCAGGAATACCACACGGCCTGGCTGGCGGATACGGTCAGCTGGGACTGCCCCGTTGTCGCCGGCGCGCTCCAGCAGATCCAGGGCGCTCTTGTACAAGCCGGTTCAGCTTCCCAGGGAGATATCACGGGCGCGGCCTCTATTCTGTACGCTATGGTGCGCCGGGAGGCTTTTATCTCCGGGATTGCTGACGCATTTATTGTTTCCGCGATAATAACCTCACTGGCGATACCGCTTGTTTTATTTCTCGGTAAAAAACGTATTGAAGCCACCAGACAGGCGGAGTATAAACGGTATGAGCACATGACGCCGCCCGGGAGGTCTTCCGCTTCCGCTACATAAATAGTACCCCTTTCGCTTAAACTAAAAGAAAAAGCGGGAGGGGTCCTTATGTTGCGGCGACTATTATCAAGACTGATTTTACTTTTGCTCGCGGCTTTAATCCTGGTCCCGGGCTGTGTCAACAGGCCGGCGCCCAAGCCCGCGCCACCGGCGCCGCTGGGTGACGAGCCGACAATTTCACTTTTTGTAAATAAAACTGGCGAAAAGAAGAACATAAAGCTGGAGGAATATATCCAGGGGGTAGTGGCGGCTGAGATGGATACTAAATGGCCGGTTAACGCCCTTGCCGCCCAGGCGATCCTGGCCCGCACCTTTACCATGGAGAATATTAAGGAAGGCCGGGTTAAGCAGATGCACGGCACTGATGCTTCTACCAGCGTTGAGGAATTTCAGGCATATGACCCGTCCAAGATCAACGATAGTGTCCGCCAGGCTGTGGAGCGTACCAGGGGCGAGGTGGTAACCACAACCAGGGACGGCTCATTTATCCATGCCTGGTTTTCGGCCTGTGACGGCGGAGTTTCGGCCACCGCTGAAGAAGGCCTGGCTTATACTAAGGAACCCACGCCTTATATAAAAGGGGGAGTTCAAGACGGCTGCCTGTCCATAACCGAGCCGAAAAACAAGGCCTGGGAGGCAAGAATACCAGTCGCCCAAGTCAGGGCGGCGGCGCAGAAGATAACGGGAAAAGACCCGGGGCCGGTCAACTCGGCTTCTATAATAAAGAAAGGTCCTTCCGGCCGGGCGGAGCAGATTAAAATAGGAAGCGAAACGGTTGGTGGGCCTGCCCTGAGACTGGCCCTGGGCAGTGAAAAAGTGCGGTCCATGTTCCTCACGGACGTCCGGGTGGAAGGCGGCGAACTGGTCCTTGCGGGAAAGGGCTTCGGCCATGGAGTCGGGATGTGTCAATGGGGTGCGAGGCATCTGGCGGAGCAAGGCAAGTCTCCCGAAGAAATTGTGCAATTCTACTTCAAAGATATTAATATTCAAAAACAGTGGAAATAAAAGAAGGCCTAAAGCGGCACGGTTTAATAGGGAAACTTGTTGAACCATACCCCAAACCGATACGGATAATACAAAAGCGGCATTGTCTTTCATTAGGCAATGTCGTTTCTCTTGAGTTGGTTTATGTCAGATCCGTTATCAAAGCAGGTATATTGAATGTATAGCCAGCATAACTTACAGCTTCTGAGTCCATTTGAGAATTCTCTGGTATGGGGTCATAATAATCTCGGTTTCGTATTGCGTGGAAACCATTGTTGATATCTGATTTCTTTAAGACTTCGATGAATTTATTAAGACTAATAACGGGAACATCATCGCTTACAGAGCGTATGCTATTTTTCGAAATGACACAATAAAACAAATCGATGTATTCACTTTGTACATTGAAGACCTTTTCTATAAACGCAGGAACGTTCGCAATGGCCGAAGCCATGATTTTCTTTACTTGATCACAACCGTGTTCAATATCATCCTCACGGGCAAAGACTTCCTGTGTCGAATCTGATTCATTTAGCCATTTAAGCTCGCATATTAGAGCGGAGTTGGTTCGTGGGTCATAAATTCCATAATCAACGTCGGGAAGAGTAGGGGCGAGGTGAATGTTGCGGACTTTAATAATCCCCTTTAAATCCCCAAGTTGTCTGTCAATGTCATCCTGCATCAAAACCTCTAACGTATTAGTAAGTATAGAATATTGGGCATCGCTCATTTTGCTTATTAGGGATATAAGATTTCGTTCCGGGCGGCTTGACATAAACAAATATGGAGTAATGGCAAGTTTATTTTTAAACTTAAAAACAGGTTGGTACATAATATCATTATTTTTTATTGCGTTATTATAAGTTATATACTGTATTATCTTTAATATAGTCTCTTGACTAACTCCAGATAAATTGGCGATGCTCTCCACAAATTGAACCTCATCAATCAATATTACGGCATCCTCAACAGCCATTCCCGGAGCATTACTTTTCATGCACGCAAAAGAATGTATATAACATAATGTCGTAATGGTAATCCATGTTTCTTTATAATCCTTTAATGAAAATGAGTCAAACGTCCACGTTTCAGGCAGCGTTTCTGTGTAATCCCATTGAGCTTGTGCGAATTGTCTAAATCCATCCCAGACGTCGCTGCTATAGTTATAGCATATCCTACCGTTCTCAAAGTAAATGCCCGATTCAAGTTGGGCCATTACATTTGAGTTTAGGTTGATGCTGTTGCTAATTTTACGTCTTTCAAAGGCTTCAGCTATATCTGCACAAAACATACTTTTTCGAGAATCGGTACTAAGGAATGTTACGGTATTTGTTTTCTCATCGATTTGAGCAGTAAGCCGTTTCCGCGAATAACTAATATATGCGCTACAAATTGCACAGTATGGTGAAGCGTAGTTTCGTATTAAATCGAGAGCTGCAAACCCTGTTTCTTCAGAAAATTCAAACGAAATATCATCGTCGGAATTCTCAGAGCAGAGCGAATATACCCATTTAACCGCTATATTAGCGGCATCAAGGAACACTCTTATAAAATAATCAGCTTCAGAAGGGTCGCATGACTTTTGCATCCTGGCAATAAGGGACAATCTACAACCATCCTCCATTATGCGCAAAATATCAAAAAGAGCTTGGCTTCTTGATCGATGAAAGAAGCTGTGCCCAACATGGTGATTGTCGATAATTTTCTCTATTTCTCTAATCCGCTCCATAGCCATATCTCTATTCCATGTAATCGAGTATTTGCCCGTTTAGCGTTGTCTTAACCTCTCTCCACATCGGCATATACTTATCCATCAGCGAAACGAACCGCTCGTTATGGCTTTTTTCGACGAGGTGAATCAATTCGTGCAGAATAACATATTCAAGGCACTCCGGGGTTTTCTTTGCAAGCTGTAAGTTCAACCATATCTTGCCTGTTTTCGTGTTGCACGTTCCCCAGCGGGTGGTCATATACTTCGTTTGCCAGTTGGTAGCCTTCAAGCCCGTTATCTTCTCCCATTTGGGAAGCAACCGTGCTATCTCGGCTTTCAGCAGTACCCGATACCACTCGCGGACGAAGTTCTCTCGCTGTTCGGCGGTGCTTTCTCTGCGGACGGTCAGCACAGCCTTATCGCCGAACAGCACAAGCGAATTCTTGCTTCCGTACTCGGTATGGAGGTAATACTGCTTGCCCCAAACATACAGCGTTTCGCCAGACACATATTCCCGTTCCGACTGGCGCGGTTGATTGTCAAACTTGCCGATCTGCTTCTTTATCCAACTGACCTTTGTCCGCACAAACCGCTCTATTGCCTCATCGCTCATCGAGAGCGGGGCGGATACCGTCACGTTGCCGTTTGGCGGCTTGACGTAGAGGTGCATATTCTTTATGTCCTTTTTGCACACCTCAATCGGTATGCCTGAAATGTTCAGCATCGCTCAATATTCTCCTTGCTCCACAACAATGTTGTAGACCCGCTCGACCTCATCTCTGTCATTCAACACCTTAAACAATGCTTGCTTAATCCGCCGCTCCTTAAATTCATTGTGCCGGAAGTCGGCTTGTTTGCTCTCACGGACAGCCTTGTCGAGGGCAATCGCCAAAGCCTCGTCCTCGCCGCAGTTGTCATATAAAGCCCGTAACGCTCCGCTATGCCGTATGCTTTCAGGATAGTGCGGATTATTTTCTAGATTCTCGGCGTTCTTGACCAGTTCAACATACCTCTCCAACATCTTCTCGTAGGCAATTGTGCCCTCACGCCGGGCCTTGATGAGTTCGTCAAGAATGGCCGACATTTTTTCATAATACTTCGGATTGATGAGAATCTTCTCAACAACCTTTTTACGGATATTGTTCTCAATCGCCTCGGCTGCGGCTTCCTTGCCCTTGCCGCCAAGTTGCTCACCCTGCGCCATAACAAAGTCAAGCAGGGTGAAGTCATCAAACTCACCGATTTTGCGGCTGTCCTCAGCTTTGATATAGGTATCGATAAGGCGGCGCATATCTGCTTCATACGATTTCAGGTCGATGAAGTCACCGCTGGCATTTCCGATTGTTTCCTTGAGGGCGGTATAGAACACGACCTTTTTATCGATATCCGCTTGCTCGGCGGCAGTGTATCCGGCGTTGTCCATATCGCCCTTAATCTCGGAATAGGCGCGAACAAGGCGGTTTACGAGTTTATACAGTTTCTCACGGCTGCGGGAACAAGACTCGTCGTCTATGCCGCCCACGCCGTTCTCGCCGCAGAAGTAATGGATATAGTCAATTTCAGCGCGCGGAGCGGAAACGCCGCCGCAGAGGTCTTCGAGTTCCTCAAGCGTTTCGTCAAGGTACTTCTTTGCCTCACCAAGGCGGTCTTTTATTAAACCCTCAATATCCTCAGCGGCATAGCCCTCAAACGCGCCGGACGTGTATTTGTTAAGAGCGTTCGCCAAATCGCCAAACAACTGCTTGTAGTCTACTATGTAGCCGAAGTCCTTTTCCTCGCCGTCCAGACGGTTTACGCGGCAGATTGCTTGAAAAAGCCCGTGGTCGTGCATTGACTTGTCAATGTAGAGGTAGGTGCAGGGCGGAGCGTCGAAGCCCGTCAGCAGCTTGTCGACGACGATAAGCAGCTTCATTTGCGCCGGTTCCTCGATGAACTTACGCTTTGCCTCCGCCTCAAAATCCTCCGCGCTTTGACCGTTCAGCATCTTTTTATAGACTTCGTATTTCTCAAACTCCTCCGCGTCCTCGGCTTCGGTTCGAAGATTGCTTTCAAGCGGCACAAACGAAGTAACAATCGCGCACTGTCTGAACCCGCGTGACTGGAAAATTTCGTAATACTTGCAAGCGGAGTAAATCGAATCCGCCACGAGCATAGCATTGCCGTTTCCGTCAGCGAGCCGGTTTTTGATATCGAAGTCGGCGATAACATCCTCGGCGATAACCTCAAGCCGCTTGCGGGAACTGTACACCTTTTGCATATTGCCCCATTTGGACTTGAGTTTTGCTTTTGCCGCGTCATTCAGCCCGCGTGTCTTTGCGTCGAAGTATGCGTCAATCTTGTCCTGTGCGGTGATTATCTGCTCGATGTCGCGGGCTTCATACCGCAGGTCAAGAACTACGCCGTCTGCGACAGCCTCATCATATTTGTAGGTATGGATATACCCCGGCGAAAACACCTCTATGCTTGTTTTCTTATCTTTGACGAGCAATGGCGTCCCCGTGAAGCCGATGAAGATTGCGTTCGGCAGAATCTCTTTCATTGCCTCGTGTAATAGTCCGCTCTGAGTTCTATGACATTCGTCAACGAAAACGACAAAATCACCCTTTGCCTTGAAGTCTTGTGGCAGAGCGGCTTTCAATTCTCTGATGAATTGCTCAACGGATTTTTTCGCTTGGCTTTCGCTGCTCTCTGAGTTGTTACGCACACCAAACTTATGAATCAGCGAACAAATCAGCCGTTTATCGGTCTTATCCAGTCTCTCTACAAGGTCAGCGCAGGAACTTGTGCGGTAAACCTGCTCGTCGACACCCTTGTAGACCTTCTCCATTTGCTCGTCTAACTCATCGCGGTCAGTGACAATCAGCACACGAGCGTTGGGATTGTTGGCGAGTATCCACTTGGACAGCCACACCATCGTTAGCGTCTTGCCGCTGCCTTGGGTGTGCCAGATGATGCCGCCCTGTTTCTTGCCGAGTTTCAACTGCGCCTTCTTTATGCCGAAAAACTGGTTATGGCGGCACACTTTCTTAATGCCCTTGTCGAACACGACAAAGTTATGGATAAGGTCGAGGAACCTCCGCTTCTGGAACATACTGAAAAGTTGCCAGTCAAGTTTATCGGGCAGGGCTTTGCACTTCTCCAAAATATCGAGTGAAACACCGTCAAGGGGCTGTGCCGTGGTATTGACGGCATCGTTTTTCCATTCAAGGTAATACTTCTCCCGCGTTTTAATCGTGCCGTAGCGGAGCCCCTCACCGCTGTTTCCCGCCATAACGAACTGAACGGTAGTGAAAAACGGTTTGTTGAAATGTTCGCTCTGGTTGGAAATATTCTGCCGTATGCCCTGCGATACGGACACGGTGGACTTTTTCAGTTCAATCACCGCGACGGCGATGCCATTGATATACACGACAAGGTCGGGTCGGCGTTCGCTGCCCGACTTTATCGTCACTTCCTCGGCAACTGCAAACTCATTATTGTGGGAGTGTTCCCAGTCGATGAAGTAAACCGTCTTTTCCGGCTCGCCGGGGTTCTCCTTGACTTTCGCTCCGTATTTCAGGAGCGAATACGCGTCCTGATTCGCCTTGTATAGCCCCTGCTGCAAGTTGCCCGCCGCTCGGACAAGGGCGTCAACAGCCTTTGCGGACAGGCTTGCGCTGTAACCACGCCCGACGAGCCACGCCGTCAGCTTTTCGGTCATTATGTTTGTATTTGTTTGATAGCGCAGGTCGCCGCAATACTCGTATCCGAGTGCCGCCTTGTCTCGGAACAAGGCGAGTACGCGATCTTGTGTTTTGCGCTCGGCTTCGTTAATCCTCGGCATTGGTCAGTTCCCTCCTTGCAACAGAGTCTGTAGTTCTCGGATTGCACGGGCGATGTTGGCGTCGCTGAATGTCTGCTTTTTCAGCTTTGCTTTCCACTCCTCATTGGTCGCGATCAGGTGTTTGATGGCAGCGACGGAAACAGCGGTTCCTGCTTCCTCCAAGTCACAGATAGCCATGTCCACAGTGGCCAGCAGTTCCAACTCGTCAACCTTCTTGAATTTGAGTTTGTCGGTCACCCATTGAATGTCGCCCTGCTTGCCCCAGCTTTTGATATAACCAAGAGCTTGACTGATGTTGCTGCCCCGCGCAAAGGTGGTGCCTTTGTCCTTAACGGTCGTTGTGGCGATATAATGTGCGCTTTGGGCTATCGGCTCGCCGCCTTTGTACCGTACTTCGTCGGCGTAGGGGCCCGCTGCCTTCTTTTTGAACGCCGCCGTGCTTTCATCCTGATGGCGGCGCAGAAGATAAAGGCACTTTTGCACTTTCTTTCTGCCAAGCGGATACTTGTCTGAATAGAGGGCATTTACAATACCCGCAATCATCACGGCATCGTCGAATTGCTGATTGTGTCCACCCTTATGCGCTGTTTCGGTTGCCGTTTCTTGCTTCGGCAACTCCGCACTCTTCGTAGCGGCGACCGCTTCGGGTGCGGCTTCCTGTTCCGTGAGCCGTATTCTGCCCGACAGCAGTTCGGACATCATTCCTTGTTTGATGTTCCGAAGTTTGTTTAGCTTCGCCGTCAGCGCGTCAATCTCCGCGTCCATATCGGAGAGGATTTCAGCGATGGCGGTTTGCTCGTCAAGGGGTGGATATGGAACAATAGTTTCATTCGCGTTTTTAATGGTATACGTTCCCACAGTTGACCCCCCAGAAGTTCCAAAGACCTGACTAATAATCGCTTCCGTAAAATACAACTGCCTAAGAAAATTAGAGTTAATAAGGTGCTTGGATTTTAACCAAATAATGTTACCATCCTTGAAGTAAAATCTGTCACCCTCTTTTACAACATAAACCTTTCCAAGTGTGCCAACGCCAGTAATCAGAACATCATCGGATTGAATACTGCCATATTCCCGTGTGTATTGTTCATACATTTCATAACTAATAAAAAGCTCGTTATCTACACTTCCTTTTTCGCTCAACACTGCTATTTCTCTTGCGCGATAGAAAGGGACACCCGATGGCCGCCACTCACTTTGGAATACTCTCTTACTCGATGTTATATCAAATAAGTCTCCCAACTTCTTCTCCACCCACTCCCCGCTAAACCCCGGCAGCCGCCGCTTTCCCGTGAGCAGCTCCTGCATTGCGCCCTGCTTGACGGCGCGTTTCTTGGCGATGAGCTGTTCGAGCGCGGCAATGTAGCCGTCCATATCCGACAGTGCAGCGGCGATTGCCCGTTGCTCGGGGAGCGGCGGGAGGTCAATCAAACACTTGCCAAGTATGTCTTGGTCGATAGTTGTCATAGTGGCGGTCTTTGCGTTCGCCACAAAAAACTTCCGCGCCTTTGGCGATATGCACTGCAAATATAAGTACATTGGTACAACTTTCGTTGTATCTGTTTTGAAGCGAATAACGTGACTATCGAAGACAACAGGTTTCTTTTCCGTTGTTTTGCGGTAATAATTGCAATGCGCTATTCCACTTGCTACAACAGATGAACGTGTAAAGAACAGGTCACCATCATTGACCGAAAACCGTTTTATTTCGTCATCGTTCGCATCAAACAACTCCAACCGCTCGTATGTGATAGGAGCGGATTGGTACAGGTCACCCACATTTATCAAAGGTATCCCACTGCCTTTGCGCGAAACTTCGTAGAACACCCCGTTTTGCATACCGCCGTTTGACAGCGATAACAGTTCAACTTCTTCCCACGTCACCATACAAACCCCATCCTTTCCAAATGAGATTTGACCTTGGTTTCAAGCTGTGCAACCTCGGCTTCAAGAGCGGGCAGGGTTTGCTCATAGCGTTCGTTGAGTTCCCTCACACGGTCGGATATGCGGTGGCTCACCGCCGTATATAGCGCATAGATACCGTTCACAAGAGTGCTATACCATTTGCGTTCCAGCAGAAGTTCCAAGCACTGGTCGTCGGTGAGTTTAGCGTACTGCTCGCGGACTTTTTTATCGAGCGCGGCGCGGAGGTCTTTCAGTGTCTTCGTACCTTCATCAACCCTTACCACTAAGTCGGACAGTTTCTGCAAGACCGTCATGTCGTCTGTGTCAAGCGTTTTTTCTTTCAGTTTTTTCTTAAGCCCCGCTTTATCGAGATTGCCATTATCCTTAAGTACGTCGTTTATGACGGAATCTTCCTCGGCGTTCTCGATCATCTCGTCCAGTTCAGCCTGCGCCGCCGCAATGACTGTATCGGTATCTTTAATCACTTTTTGCTCCGCAGAGAAGAACATCTCTATTACAAGCGCTTTCGGCACAAGTTTGCTGTCCCAGCCTATTTCGGTGGTTTTTGTTTCCTCCGTGCCGTCCTTCTTTTTCTTGGTGCTTGTTTTGGTAAACACCTCAATATCACGAACGGCTTTATACCCGTCCTGAACAAGCAGGTACACGTCATCGGACATTACCTCGTTCCAATAGGACAGCAGCACCTCGTAGGCATCGTATTTATCCACTAGTGTAACGGAAGCGAACGCCTCAATCATTATCTCGGCGATTTCGGCAATCAACAGCTTGGGTTTTGTCGAGCTGTCAACGGCGCGGAGTTTGCCGTCAACTTTTGACTTCCAACTCTCGAAGGCGGTTTCTACCGTGTCGGCATAAGCGGAAAACTCCTCGTCGCCGAAGATGGTGTCACGCACCTCTTCCTTGCCGACGGTCAGAGAATCAAAGCCGTTGCGGAAAGGCGCGAACAACTGTCCGCGCAGATTCGGGAAAGTCTCCCAATAGCGTGACAAGCTCTCCACGTCCTCGGACGGAATACCGCCATTGAGATGACCGTCGATGCTCTGCAAATCCTCAGCCGCTGCACCGTCGATATAACGGGGAATGTTGAGGTTGTAGGCGTTCTTTTCCTTTATCTCACTGTTCGGTACAAAGCGGGAGTATTTCGGCAACTCAATCCGCTGGTTGAACACCGTTGTGATTTTATAAACATCGCGCTCGCGCAGACGGTTCTTGTTGCCGTCTTTGATGAAGTCGCGACTCGCGTGTATCATAAAGATGCCGTCCCGCTCGTCGGCGTTTTCCTTGTCGATGACAATTATACAAGCGGGTATGCCTGTGCCGTAGAACAAGTTCGCTGGCAATCCGATGATACCTTTAATATAGCCTTTGTCTATAAGCGACTGGCGGATAGTTGCTTCGGCGTTTCCTCGGAACAGTACACCGTGGGGAAGAATGACCGCCGCTTTTCCGTTGCGCTTCAGCGATTTGATAATGTGAAGCAGCCAAGCGAAATCGCCGTTCTTCTGCGGCGGACAGTCGCCATAGCCGTCAAAACGCCCGTACTCTTTCAGTCCGTGTGTCCAGTTCTTGTCGGAGAACGGAGGATTAACCACGGCAAAGTCAAACTGTCGCAACGCCCCATCATCGTTAGGGTTCTTATACTGCGGGTCGGAGAAGGTGCTGTAACCGCCTTTAATCTCGGCGGTCGCTCGGTTATGCAGAACGAGGTTCATCCGGGCAAGACCGGCGGTAGTGACTTCTTTCTCCTGACCATATATAGCTACATCTACAGGTGCGGCTTCGGCAGCGCGGATTAGGAGGGAGCCGGAACCGCAAGCCGGGTCGTACAGGGTGGTATCGTTGCTAGTTGCGTGTTCAATCCCGACGACCTTGGCAATTATGCGCGACACCTCGGCGGGGGTGTAGAACTGCCCCTTGCTCTTGCCGCTTTCGGTGGCGAAGTTCCGCATAAGGTATTCGTAAGCGTCGCCGATGATGTCGTCTCCGTCGGCACGGTTACGACTAAAGTCCGGCATTTTATCACGAAAAATGGCGAGCAATTCACTCAGTTTGTCGACCATTTCCTTGCCTTTGCCGAGCTTGTCCTCGTCATTGAAATGCGCGTTGTCAATAACACCTCGGAGGGAAGTGTTTTTATCAGCGATTTTTGCGATAATTTTGTCCATCTTCTCGCGATGTTCTTGTCACCAATCAGCGCGAGCATATCGTCAAAACTACCGCCGTCCGGAACGTCAATATCGCCGTAGGCAACGCCCTTAAACTTGTCCGAAACGTACTTCACGAACAAGAGGGTCAATATATAATCTTTATACTGCGAACTGTCCATACCGCCGCGCAAGCTGTCACAGCTTGCCCATAGACTGCTGTATAGTTCGCTTTTCTTAACTGCCATTAAAGGATCTCCTCCATAACTCAAGGTGTTTCTATATTATTTCCGTCCTTGAGTATTATCTTTTACAATTTCCATGATATCGCCAATATCGCACTGCAAAGCTGTGCATATTTTCATAAGCACAGTTGTTGTTACAGGCTCATCGCGCCCAAGCTTTGTGATAAGACTGGAACTGATGCCTGCTGCAGACTGTAAATCTTTCTTTTTCATTTTTTTGTCGATAAGCAGCTTCCAGAGCTTGTTATAACTTACCGCCACGCTATTCACCTCGACACTATATTCAGGGCACGTTTTTATGATTATATCACATATGACGCTTAAAAACATCATTAATCGCATAAATAAAGTAAACTTCGCTTTTTCGTGTTGTTTCTGATAGCTATCTCCGAAAAGCTGTGGTATTGTCTGTTGCTGAAAGGAGATGGTCCATATGAAAAAGCAAATGATCACCGGGATTGCCGTTATCGCCTGTGTCGCGCTGTGTGCCGCTGTGTGGCCTCGGAGCGCTGAGGTCGGGGATTTACCCCCGCCGAGCCGATAAAAAG
>MVRN01000107.1 GCA_002067965.1 Pelotomaculum sp. PtaU1.Bin035 | reverse complement strand
TGGTGATCGTTTTTCGGGTCAATGAATGTGCTAGATATTCCTGCCGGGCGGGACTATTTTATGTGCAAGATTACATGATGACATTGGGAGCGAACCGAGCGCAGTTCGGGTTTGCGAAGGGGCGGCGTGAGAGCGTCGTCTTTATTTTTGGTGCTAAGGCGAGATTACCCGCCGCTACGAGTTGCCCTTTACGGAAATAAAAGCGATGAAAAGCAAGGGACGCAAAGCTTTTCGATGGATTATCCGACAATAGACGAAACCGGCTTGTGCGCCGTTATTCCACGCGCCACCAACTGTTTCAAGGTGCATGGGAGGGGAGGGGGGCTGGAAGCTGCTATGTTCACGGCGGGACAAGCCTGCAAGAAGTCGTGCTGTGCCGGTCAGCCGCAAAGGTGTTGCTTGAGCTAACCAACCTGTCGCGCAAAATTACCAGCGTGATTGCGCATCTGACCTTCTTCCAGAATGAGCCGGCCGATGAAAAATACCTGCCGCTGCGTGTGACGTCGTATTTCATGGGCGAAGCCGGGAACCGGTTTTCCAACAAAAATATCATCTTCGCCGATAGTGCCGGCACGAAGCCGGACGAACTGAAAGACATGGCGTATGACAAGAGTAAAGCAAAATATCTGATCTTAAAGGACGAGGATGAGCATGTAAATACGGGCTTGAGCTCGTGAAGATAAAATCAAGTC
Source organism: Pelotomaculum sp. PtaU1.Bin035 (assembly GCA_002067965.1). Classification (GTDB taxonomy): domain Bacteria; phylum Bacillota; class Desulfotomaculia; order Desulfotomaculales; family Pelotomaculaceae; genus MVRN01. Next base: position 7,229 of record MVRN01000107.1, on the reverse strand, counting down.
GAAGAAAATTTAATATTCCTTAAATGAACCTCATGCTTGTGTTTATACGTCTAAGAAATAAATCTTAAATGAAAAGAGGTTCGTTATGAAAAAATTCATCCTCCTTATTTTGTTTCTGGCCTTTGCAGTAATTTTTATTCCCTGGCTTCAACCAAAAGGCAATGCCGCGGGTCAGCATCAGGCGACTTTTTTAGTTGACCAAAAAATGTACATCAACGACGGTCAGGGGAAGGCAATGGATGTCGCCCCGTTTATCCATGACGGCAGGGTATACGTTCCGGTACGGTATCTCGGCCGTGCTTTGGGAATTCCGGACGACAATATTGTATGGGACGACGTGTCGCAGGCAGTCACGTTTTCCATCGACGGCGCGGCGACCCGGTTTACCGTGGGCAGTGACTTATTGCGAGTGGGTGAACGGGAGCTTGAGATGGACGTTGTTCCCATGATCAATAGCGGCCGGGTGTTCGCATCTGCCCGCTGGCTGGCCGAGGCTTTGGATTATGAAGTGGACTGGGACGACGCCGCGCGGGCTGTTCTGGTCGGGCCCCCCGGCAAATTGCCCGGGCCGCCTTCTGAGAACAGGGACCTCCCGGTGGTCGGTACATACGAAAACTTAAAGGACCTCCTAGCTAATTTACAAGATCAGTACGGTAATAATGAGAAAATGTTGATGGACGCCCCCACAGGGTTGGGGGCGGCGTTGCCGGGATCGGCAAAAGCGGCAGATAGAATAGATGAGGATTCGCAGTCTGTCAAAAATGAGTCCGGCTATTCCAGGACAAATGTCCAGGTAGAGGGAGTTGATGAGGCCGATATTGTAAAAACCGACGGCAGCTATATTTATTTGATTAAGGGAGAGCGTATCATCATAGCGCAAGCCTACCCCGCCGGGGAGATGAAAATAATCAGCTCACTGGATTTTGCTGAGAAAAAATTTATTCCGGACGAAATGTACGTGGACGATAAGTACCTGATTGTGATTGGACAAACCAACAGGTACAGGGATATTATGCCTATAAAGGAATACAGCAGCAAAAAAATGAGTCAGGACATAGATATATGCCCGCCACCCTTCCGGAGCGATACTGTAAAAGCCTTTATTTACGATATTGGCGACAAATCAAGCATCAACCAGGTGCGTGAGCTGGAGCTAGACGGAAGATATGTATCCTCACGAAAAATTGGCCAGTCGTTTTACCTGGTGTCAAACAAGAGTATTTACGACTATCCCTTAAGAGAAGTGGAAGAACCAAAACCTTCCTACCGCGATACGGCAATAGGCGATGAGTTCATAGATATAGATTATTCCGGCATTAAATGTTTTCCTGGCTTTATGGAACCGAATTACCTGATAGTAGCCGGGATGAATTTAGACAAGCCGGAGGAAAAAGCAGATGTCAACACTTTTCTTGGGTCCGGCGAAAATATTTATGCTTCCACAAAGAACCTGTATATCGCAATGACGAGTCACCGGTATGTAATAATGAAAGATGATAATGAAGAAAATGAAATGGAAAAAACTAAGGTCTACAAGTTCACCATGGATGACGGAAAGTTAACGTACGCTGCCGGCGGAGAAGTGCCAGGTAACGTTTTGAACCAATTTTCAATGGATGAGTACAACGGCTGTTTCCGTATCGCCACCACCAGGGGGGACGCATGGCGGACCGGCGAATTCACCTCAAAGAATAATGTTTACGTTTTAGATGACGGGTTGAAAGTAGTCGGAAAGTTAGAGGACATTGCTCCCGGGGAAAGGATCTACTCCGTAAGGTTCGCGGGAGACCGGGGGTACATGGTTACGTTTAAAACGGTGGACCCGTTCTTTGTGATCGACTTGAAAGAGCCGGGCCATCCTGAGATACTTGGTGCTTTGAAAATACCGGGCTATAGTGATTATCTGCATCCCTACGATGAAAATCATATCATCGGCTTTGGAAAAGATACAATTGAACTCGGACAAAAAGGCGGCAGCGGAAGCGAAACAAACAGTATGGCTTTCTACACCGGTATGAAAATGGCTGTCTTTGATGTAACGGATGTAAATAACCCGGTCGAGATGTTCCGAGAGAAAATCGGCGACCGGGGTACTGATTCCGAGTTGCTGCATAACCATAAGGCCTTGCTGTTATCTAAAGATAAAGACCTGTTGGCTTTCCCCGTCAGCGTCATGGAGGTAAAGGGCAATGAAATAGATGAAACGGGTTTTCCCGCATATGGAGAGTTCACTTTTCAGGGAGCTTATGTTTACAACATAGACCTTGCCAATGGGTTCGCGCTGAAAGGACGGATCACCCATCTTTCAGACGAGGACTACAAGAAAGCGGGGAACCAATGGTATGACAGCGACAAAAACGTGGATAGAATTTTATATATAAATGACGCGCTCTATACTTTGTCGGGAAAATATATTAAGGCGAACAATTTAGACAGCCTCGCGGAAATTGGGACACTGGTGATAAACTAAAAACATTGAAAAAGTTCAATCAAAAAATGTTTCAAAAAGGGGTAGTACCAGCGAAGCTGTCACCAGGGGCAAACGCATGGGAATTAATGTTAACAAGGGTTAAAATAAAAACCGGCTTTTCCTATTCTTGCTTGACTATAAATTTCACCGCATCCTTATGGTAGATCAACCTGTAGCCCGAATTCACGCTTGGCCTCCTCTCCCGTGACATAACCGGCATCACTTTTGAGTTGGCGAAGTTCTTCCTTGGTTAAGGGTTCGTCGTCCGGTTTAGCTTTATCAATCTCAGCCCAGCCAGCCGGCTTTTTCTCTGAACGATCAATCAAATACCGGAGGAATTCAAAAGCAGTTTTTTGATCATGCTCCTGCAGGCGCTCAACCAAAATATGAATATCTTCTTTGCGCACCACCATAGGACAAAACCTCCTGGATTTCATAATGTCCGCTAATTATGATTAGCAGTTATTGGATTGTCGAAAATCCATACTTGATGTCCACTAAGGTTGAATATATAATAAAGATACCACGTCCGCTAAGGTGAGTCAAGAAAGAAAGGAGTCATTTTGTGCCTATATCGGTAATGGTATCAGAACGGGCTGATGACTGCATAACTGAGTTCATCAGGAGTTTATCCGAAAACGAGGACCTTAATCAGAAAACGCTGCGTGAGTATGCAAGCGATCTAAGGAATCTTGCACACTGGTTTGAAGAAACATGGAGCAGCCACAGCGAAGGATCTATATGTTTTCAACCTTCGGAAATTACCACCCCTACCATAGTGCAATACAGAGAATATCTCCAGAAGATTCGGTGCCTGAAACCGGCCACCGTTAACCGCAGGCTAAACACTTTGAAACGGTATTTTGAATGGGCGTTGCGTCAGGATCTGGTGGCCATCGACTTCTCAAAACCAGTAAAACTCATTTCGGAAGAAAAAACAAGCCCACGTCGAATGACCGACAAGGAAGAGGCCGTATTAATGGCCGCCGTCGAAAAGAATGGAAGTATCCGTGATAGAACCCTTCTACTTGTGATGTTGCACACCGGTTTAAGATCCATGGAGGTCTGCAATCTGACTGTAAAGGATGTCGCCATAGGCAAAAGAAGTGGAACCATAACTGTTCGTGCGGGAAAACGGAACAAGCAGAGAGAAGTACCGTTAAACAGCACGGCCAGGGCTTCGCTTGAACCATATTTAGCTACTCTGCCCGACACTTGCGAATATCTTTTCCCTTCGGAGAAAACCGGAGGAAGACTTAACGAACGAGCGTTGCGACATATCATTGAGAAGTATACCCGCCTGGCTGGATTGAATGGATTCAGCGCCCACGACTTGCGCCACCGCTTTGGTTATGTTATGTCGGAGAAAACACCATTGCATAGACTGGCTCAAATTATGGGCCACGACAGCTTAAACACTACAATGGTCTACGTCTAGGCCACCCGGGCCGACCTGCAGGCAGAGGTAGAAAAGATAGCTTGGCAATAAGCCGGACGTCCACAATAGACAATAACACTGCATAGGGAGTGTTGTTTATGAAGCGCGTTTGGGAACTGGAGGATTTGATCGACTATTTTACTATCGTCCCAACTGAGATGAAACTTATTGAAAATAAGGCCGGGGCTAACCGCCTTGGTTGCGCTGTGTTTTTAAAGTTCTTTCAAATTGAGGGAAAATTCCCAAACAATCGGTCAGAAATACCCAAACCCGTTATTGACTACCTCGCAAAACAACTCTTTTTATCGCCGGAAGCGATAGAAAACTATGATTGGAATGGGAGAGCGATCAAGTACCACCGTGCAGAAATACGTGAATTCTTCGGTTTCCGGGAATGCCGCCCAAGATTCAGAAACTCCCGATGCAAGAACCTGTTCCCATTGACCGTGTAATCCGGCCACTCTGGCAAGAATTAATCGTTGAACGGGATGATAAAGGGCAGGAGCGTATCAACCCCGCATTAATTACGAGATCAGCACCTTACAGGCCTTGCGAGATAAACTAAGATGTAAAGAGATATGGGTATTAGGAGCCAACCGGTACCGGAATCCAGACGAAGATCTGCCGGCAGACTTCGAAAAATACCGTGAAGAAAATTATAAGGCTTTGAATCAACCTTTTGAAGCCGATGTTTTTATTAACGAACTCAAAATGGTTATGAAATCAGCTGAGGTGGCAGCCATGATAGAGGGCCTGCTACGACACTGTGAAAAAATCAAGCTTGACATGAACGAAAGACTTATGATTGAAGGAGTCCCCAATGAGACGGGAGACTCCTTTTTATGGTGATTACAGTATTTTACAGACATTTGCCCCTGGTGACAGCTTCACTGGTACTACGCCAAAAAGAGATCCCGTGTCACTGTAAAAGTGGTACGGGATTGCTATTAATCATTCCCTATTATTTTTATTTCAAAGGCCCCTACTCAAAAGAGCGAGTTTACATAATATCTATTATCGGAACATTATTGAAATTGATAAATCAGTCTGTCCAATGTCTATAATGGTGTTGCCCTCTAAAGTAGATTACCATGGTTACAATGATAGCATCTTTAATTAAGATTGAGGACATATTTGTTTTTTTCTCCTTGTTTAACGATAAATTGTCTAGATAATTAGGAAACTAAATATAATAGTTTTGTTCTGTTCACTCTTCTGCCGTCATACGTATTTTAAGAAATATGTATGGGGAGTGAAAGTTATTATATGCATAAGTTTGTATTAATTACATTACTTCTATGCTGCTGTCTTCTACTCTGGTGCCAATCTATAGCCTTCGCGGATTGCAAAGTATTAATTGATAAAGAGACGAACCAGCTGGCCTTCTATGAAAACGGATTCATACGTGATGTCTTCCCAGTGGCCACCGGTCGCCTGCCGCAATTTACCCCGGAGGGAAACTGGCAGGTTGTTGTCAAGCTAGTCTATCCATCCTGGCAAAACCCTAAAGGAGGGCCGGTTATACCCGGTGGTGTCCCCGACAACCCCCTCGGACCCCGCTGGCTGGGATTGAACGCGTTAGGCACTTGTGGATCAACCTATGGTATTCACGGAACTAATAATCCTAATTCTATCGGCACTTACGCTTCATCCGGTTGTGTGAGGATGTATAATGAGGATATCCTTTGGCTGTACGATCATGTATCCGTGGGTACGGATGTAGAGATAGTAAACACTTCAGTGGACCTGACTAATTGGGGAAACTATGTAAATTATCTCTTGAACGGAAAAGAAATAGTCTTTGAACCTCATTTAGGAGCGGTGCAGTATCAGGGAACTACCTTCTTTCCTATACGTCACATAGCGGATTTACTGGGATACAAACTGTTATGGGATGATAGTAATAATTCTATTGAAATGTCTAACATCGAAAGAGAAGTGTTATTAACTATTGGCAGTAATTTGGTTACAGTCAATAACAACATTTTAACAGCTGAAAATGCCCCGGTTCTGCTTGAAGATACAGCATATATACCGGATTATTACTTGGAACGTTACTTGAACATAGATATTAAACGTGATAAAAGCGACAGGACTATATTCATGGATGCTCCCGTTGAAACTATGGGGAATTATGTAAAACGCCACCTGGTAACCCGGGTAAATGGGAAACTCCTTACTTTGCAGGAAGCCTTAACACCACTTACCGACAGCGAAAACCTCCTGGTACCGGTACGGCCGATATGTGCTGCCGCCGGTGCACTGGTAAGTTGGAATAGTACGGCTAAAACTGTTGAAATCAAACTAATGGGTAAGCATGTTTCCATTCCGGCAAACGGCTCTTCCGCCAGTATTAACGGTTCAATTATTGAAACACCGGTCACTATGCTTGAGCGAAACGGCTATACATTTATAAATCTTGATTTCCTAATCAACATATTTGGCATTGACGCTAAAGTTGACGATAAGACCCGGACATTAAACATATCAACAGAGAAAAACATTGATATGTAAAGCACTGATTTGCTATATTTCAAACATGTAGCAGGTTCGAAACCACACCATCATTATATGTAAGGTATTTTTTGGGTATTGCGAGATCGTACTTGTTCAAGCTCTAATAAACGTTTCTTCATATCCAACCCTCCGCTAAACCCACCTAATGAACCATTGGCAGCCAGAACCCGGTGGCATGGGATTAACAGCGGGGTGCGGTTTGAACGCATAACCCCGCCCACTGCCCGGGCTGCTCGTGGGCAACCGGCCTCTGAAGCAACCTGTTTGTAGGAGCGGACCTCTCCATGCCGTATAGCCTTTACTAATAACAGGATGCGGCGCTGGAACGGAGTATAACCAGACCAGTCTATTGTCGTATAAAAAGTTACTTTTTCCCCCTGGAAATAGCGATCAATTTCATCTGTCAGTGTTGGTGCTACGTCACTTGGTTGTACAGGGGTGGGTAATAAAGAGGGTTTTATCCGCATTTCTTCTGCTAGTTTCTCCATGGCTGCGTTACGAGAATTTTGAGGTAATACCAATACTCTTAACCCAATCTCCGACCAGGCCGCTGCCATCCAGCCTAGTGGGGTTCGGATAGTAAAAACATGCAGAAACAACACCTCTCTTGAAATTAAAAATATCATATATTTTTTGCGAAAATATAGAAATCAGCATTTCAATACTGCCTGACTCAACCGGAGCAGCCTGATGCTAGCCTTGCCAATAGATGAAATAGCAATTCTTACACCCTCGTATAATGATTTTAGAACCACCGGACAGCCAAAATTCCAATTAAGGAACCATATGGATGGATGGTGGTGG
>MVRN01000106.1 GCA_002067965.1 Pelotomaculum sp. PtaU1.Bin035 | reverse complement strand
AAAGGCAGATAATTTTACGTTAGAAGATTTTTAAGCCGCTTTAGCGGCCATTACCAACCAACCTGCTTCAGCAGGTTGTGGTTGAGTTATTTAATTTTAATTATTTAATTTTAATTTGGAGATTTGGAGGAGACAATATCCAAAAGTGGAGGTGCGTATTATATGCCAATATTTAAGGTTAACGACCTGGAAGTTGAAATTGACGAGGACGGGTATATATTGGATCCGGACAGCTGGAGTGAAGACGTGGCCAGAGCTTTTGCTGTTTGCGATGGTATCAAAGAGCTTACGGACGAACACTGGAAAGTAATCTATTATATACGTGACTATTATAAGCGTTTCCAGGTTGCTCCGATGATTTCAAAGCTTTGCAAAGAGAGCGGTTGCAACCTGAAGCGCATCTATGAATTGTTCCCTGCCGGCCCGGCAAAGGGTGCCTGTAAGTTAGCGGGACTTCCAAAACCCCTTGGTTGTATATAAGATTGGAGCGGTAAAACACTGCTTCAGGTGTTTATTTTTTTAGGAGAATATTTTAAAAATAGCCATGAAATCAGCGAAAGAATCCTCGGCATCCTTGCCTTCGCGCAGGTTATTTTCTAGATTATCGGCCCAAGTGGCAGGCCAAAGGGCTTGAACAGGACATAGCCCCGGTCAATGCCAGATGGCTATTCTCTTTCAAAATCTTGATGAAAATGTTTCATTTTCTTATCAAAGCAATAAAAAGAAACAATATTGCAGATTAAAATTTCCTTATCATCTTAATTAAAAAAGACAAGGGTTATACTTTTAATATGATTTTAGAATAAAAGAAGGGCTTATCTTGTCAGAAAGTACTCAGGTAATTTTTGCCACGGTGGTATTTTTAATCACATACGCAGTAATAGTTTCGGAGAAGATCCATCGTACAGTGGTTGCCTTGGTAGGGGCCAGTTTGATGGCTCTAACAAAAATAATAAGTTTGGAACAAGCTACCGAAGCCATTGATTTCAACACCATTGGGTTACTTGTGGGGATGATGATAATAGTGGGTATCACTAAGCGGACCGGTATTTTTGAATATTTGGCAATTAAAGCTGCCAAAGGTTCGAAGGGTGAGCCACTCAAAATTATCGCTGCCCTGTCTTTGATCACAGCTGTCATATCTGCGTTTTTAGACAATGTTACGACCGTGCTTTTAATTGTGCCGGTAACCTTTGCCATAGCCAAACAGCTTGAACTTAATCCGTTGCCATTCTTGATTGCTGAAATCTTTGCTTCCAATATTGGCGGTACAGCTACTTTAATAGGTGATCCGCCAAACATTATGATTGGTAGTGCCACTGGACTTGGCTTTATGGATTTTGTCTTTAACCTGACGGCTGCTATTATACTTATATACGTTTTGACCATTTTTTGTATACAAATCATCTACCGAAAACAACTAGTTGCAAGACCGGAACTTCAAGCCGTTATCATGAAAATTAACGAGAAAGATGAAATCAAGGATGCTAAGCTCTTGCTCAAATGCCTGGTTGTGCTTTTTCTTACCGTCCTGGGCTTTATCTTACACCAATATATGCACCTCGAATCATCAGTTATAGCCCTGTCGGGGGCCAGCCTTTTGCTTCTGGTTTCCGGGGATGATCCTGAACATTCCTTGCATGCAGTTGAATGGCCTGTTATCTTCTTCTTTATTGGTCTATTCGTGGTGGTAGGAGCTTTAGAAAAGGTAGGTGTAATTGAAGCAACGGCTAAGTGGTCGCTGGGGGTGACTGGCGGCAATATGGTGCCATCGTCAATGCTGATTCTCTGGCTGTCTGCCATAGCTTCGGCCTTTGTCGATAACATTCCCTTTGTCGCTACAATGATCCCACTGATCCATGACGTGGGCCGTCTGGGGGGTATTACCGACTTAAACTTACTCTGGTGGGCGCTTTCGTTGGGTGCCTGTCTAGGTGGTAACGGGACTGCTATCGGTGCCTCGGCAAATGTAGTGGTTATAGGTATAGCCGAAAAGAAAGGGCTGTATATCAGCTTTATTGAATATATGAAGGTGGCATTTCCTCTAATGTTAATGTCTATAGCGGTGTCCATGGGTTATCTTCTTTTCTGGTATTTTTTCCATACTATGGTTGCCATGGTTGTAACTCTAGGTATTGCAACAGTTCTTGCTTTACTCTTAAAACCACTATCCAAAATGATTTAAAACAGAAACGTGTTTGACCTATTTCAATGGCTTTGCCGGGTCTTCGGATTGTTTTATATCGTCAGTTGACAAATATTCAATATTACCATATTATTTATATTAAATTTATTAGTTTTATATACTTAGTATTCTTATCAAGAGAAGAGGAGGGCAGTACCCAAGGAACCTTCGGCAAACTTCAATCCTTTTGATTTCCGTTGTAACACCGGAAAAATGAGGAGAAGAGGCTGACTTGATACCCTCTTCTTCATGAAGAGAGTCTTTATCTTTATGTGCCCGGCATGGGCGTTATCTATAAGGTTCCGGCAAAGAACCCTGTTTACGCTGCGTATTGCGTGTGAGTTGCCACCGGCTCAGTGCCATCCTGCTCAGAGGCCGGTGTGCTGGGGGTTCTGGCGGGGACGATTGGAATAATTTAGGACATTAAGGTACCTGAATATGAGGTTCAAAGAAGTACACAGGTTAAGAGGAGTCCTGACTGCCCGGACTGGTGGGCGATGATCTGCCGGGATGTGCAGTTAAGAAAGGAGGGAACGTTATTAAAACCTCCACAAAAGCGGTACAATTGGGGGTGGGACAAGACCCTACAGGCGCTTTGTCGATTCCCGTATACCAGACTGCTACCTTCCGTCATCCCCGTTTTGGTGAAAGTACCGGATATGACTATTCCCGCAGCGGCAATCCCACCCGTCAGGTGCTGGAGAGGGGCATAGCACGGCTTGACGGGGGTGTCGGAGGATTTGCCTACGCGTCCGGGATGGCGGCTTTGACTAATCTGTTGCTGCTATTTAAGCCGGGTGACCATCTTGTTGTGACTGAGGATCTGTACGGGGGAACATTCAGATTACTGGACAAGGTTTTTTCCCAGTACAGACTGGCGGCAACTTTTATTGATACCAGTGATCTTAACCAAGTCGCCCCGGCGATAAAAGATGAAACAAAGGCTATCCTGTTGGAAACGCCGACCAACCCTCTCCTGAAGGTGGCCGACAGAAGCAAGATCAGCGCTATGGCTAGGGGAAAGGGCTTGCTGACTATTGTGGATAATACCTTTATGACACCTTACTTGCAACAGCCCCTGGCGATGGGGGCTGATCTTGTTGTCTACAGCGCGACTAAATTTCTCGCCGGACACAACGATGTAGTAGCGGGATTAGTTGTGGCCAAGAGTGAAGATTTGGCTGAAAGGATCTATTTTCTTCAAAATTCCGTAGGGGCGGTATTGGGACCCCAGGATAGCTGGTTAGTTATCCGGGGTATGAAAACTCTGGGAGTCAGGTTGGATCGGCAAACAGAAAACGCGCGAACAATAGCCTGTTGGCTGGCAAGCCATAAAGCTGTCCGCCGGGTGTTTTACCCGGGGCTGGAAACTCACCCAGGTCACCAGTTGCTCAAAGAGCAGGCTCGAGGGTTTGGCGCCATGGTCTCTTTTGAGGTATTGGATAAATCCATGGCCGAACAGATTCTTAACAAGGTTAATCTTGTTTCATTCGCCGAGAGCCTGGGAGGGGTGGAGACACTGGTAACGTTCCCGGCATTTCAGACCCATGCTGATATAGACCCGGCAGAACGGGAGCGTTTGGGTATAAATGAGAGATTATTGAGGTTGTCGGTGGGCATCGAAGATGTCGATGATTTGCTGGCCGATCTGGAACAGGCCCTTATTGAATAGGAGGTCGATGTATGAAATTTGGCACCAGAATCCTGCATACGGGAAACGAAATTGAACAAACCACCGGAGCTGTCAGTATTCCTGTATACCATGCCTCTACTTTTAAGCAAAATAAGGTTGATGAGTTTGGACCGTATGAGTACGCCCGTTCGGGTAATCCTACAAGGGACGCCCTTGAAGCGATAATAGCCAAGTTGGAGGGAGGCGTAAGAGGTTTTGCCTTTTCTTCAGGAATGGCGGCTATATCCAGCGTTTTATTGCTCTTCTCATCGGGTGACCATATAGTCGTCTGCGAAGACGTCTACGGCGGCACATACCGGGTGCTGACAGGGCTATTCAACAGGTTGGGCATAGAAGTGAATTTTGTTGATTTCACCGATCCTGCTAAAATCAAGGCGGCTTTGCGGCGGAACACCAAGGCTGTTTACGCGGAAACACCTTCCAACCCTCTTCTGAAAATTACGGATTTACGGGCAGTTTCCGCCATTGCCAGAGAGAATGGTTTGTTGAGTATGGTTGACAACACTTTTCTGACCCCTTATTTGCAACGTCCCATTGAACTTGGGATAGATATCGTCATTCACAGCGCTACCAAATACCTGGGTGGTCATAGTGATCTGCTTGCCGGATTGGTAGTGGCGGCGGATAAGCAAACCGCCGAGCGCATTAATTATATTCAATATTCTTTCGGGGCGGTTCTGGGTCCTCAGGACTGCTGGCTATTGATGCGCGGGCTCAAGACTTTGAAAGCGCGTATGGACATGCACCAGAGCGGCGCCCGTAAACTAGCGGAATGGCTGGCCGGTTGCCCGGAAGTAAAGGAAGTATATTTTCCCGGCTTACCGGACCATCCCGGCAGGGAAATCCATGACAGCCAGGCCGACGGACCTGGAGGCATCGTGTCGTTTCGCATGCAAACTGAGGAGATGACCAAGAGGTTGTTGGAGAATGTGAAATTATCGGCCTTGGCGGTAAGCCTCGGCGCTGTTGAGAGTATTATCTCCTATCCTGTGACTATGTCTCACGCTGGAATGCATCCCGACCACAGGGCGCGTACCGGGGTGACCGGTGATCTGATCAGGTTGTCGGTTGGACTGGAAGACCCTGGTGATTTGATTGAAGATTTAGCGGCTGCAATATCCTAGTGGGAGGTATTTATAAAATGCCCGAGTTTGAGTTAAACGGCCTGGTGGAAATTGACGAGGACGGTTTTATCATAGATTCTGAATGCTGGAATGAAGATATAGCCAAGGCTTTTGCCGCGGCCGAAGGTATCAAGGAGCTTACTGTAGAGCATTGGCAAGTAATCAATTACCTGCGTGATTATTATCAGCAATTTCAAGTTGCCCCAATGATTTCGAAGTTATGCAAAAAGACCGGCTGCAGTTTGAAGCGCATTTATGAATTGTTTCCCGCCGGTCCGGCGAAGGGTGCCTGCAAGGTTGCAGGGCTTCCGAAACCGAGGGGTTGTATATAAATGATGGTAAAGCAGGAAGATAGTTTGCCAGAACATATTTTTTATAAGATTGATTTTGAACACTAAGTAAAGAAGATTTGGTTTATCTTCTTGCTCTTGATAATACTGAGGATCTGGCCACGTTGTATGATTTGGCGGACAGAGTAAGGCAAAAGTATGTAAGTAATGAAATTCACATGCGAGATTTCATCAAGTTTTTGAACTATTAAACTTTACCGTATGGCTGTCGATGAAATCTTGGATACTGTTTCTGAAGCGGAAGAGTTAGGGGACAGGACAGGTTAAAGTAACCCCATGTCCAAGGTCCAAGGACATTATGAAAAAGTACAGTAGGCATTTTTTGACCCGTGTGATATGCTAAAGGTCTTTACCGGTATGGATAGAAAATGTTCGATCGGCTTTTTATATGAGCGCAAACTTCTCAAGGCTCAGGTATTTGTTAACCCAGCGGCTCTGAGAGTTTCCTCAACGCCTGGCAGAGACAATCCACGATGCCTTAAACGCACAATGCAAAAATGTAGTGAGAATAATCTATAATAAATCTTGTAATATTAGTAATATTAACTATAATTGTAGTGAGATGTTTATCAAGATTCTGACCAAAACACATGGGAACAAGAAACATTATTATGCCAGCCTCGTTGAGAACAAACGTGTCAACGGGCGTGTTGTGCAGTTCGTCAAAGCTAATCTCGGACCTGTTACCGAAGAGCAGATCCCCTACTTAAAGGCGGCTTACGCTAAGAAAAAACCGCGCCTGGTCTATGATGACCCTTAACGTAGTGAGAGGTTGGTGACGGGTGGCGGATAGGGGGAAGAGGGATGGGGTTTGGGATAAATGGGCTTAAGTTATTGCGGGACAGGATTGCCGACGATTGTGTGCCACGAAGGCACAGGGCTGTTTAAAAGCCCGAAAGCTATGCATAACCGAAGATGAGGGAAGGCCCCTCGGAGCCGCCATACAGGTGGAGGCTTCAAACCACCGTAAGCTAAAGTGTCGAAAGCGTAGGGTGTAGATTCTCAAATTAATTCAGAAACAATTCTCACACTAAATTAGGTCAATCAATCAGCAAAATAGTGCAATTTCACAAATTAGATTGGTATATCAAAATAAAGTTATCAAATTACATTGGAATTAAAATATAGAGAAAAAAATAACCGGGCTGCCATGGGGCAGTACCCGGTGTTTTGAGATTAAAGCAATGAACGCTTATATCTGAAAGCTAAAATATCAGCCCGTGCTTCATATAACTTTTCTTTAAATACAATAACAAACCAAGTTTCCCGGTTTTTTGTAGGTGGATACACCCTGGCTTTATCAGCCACCTTGCAAATCGCTTCCAGCGCTTCTTCCTGGTTAAAACCCAGTTTTCGCATTAGATTAACTGCAACCGGCAGCAAATCATAAAACCCCGTGCCAGCAAAGTAATATTCCAGGCTGTTTTCCTTCGGCATACAGGCACCCCCAAAGGCTAAATTTCCCGTTCCTGCTGAGCCAGATAAACCACATCCTCATCAACTTGCCGTTGCTTATTGCCGCTGGCAATTATCAGGCAAGTAGTAACCAGGTTATTAATCAGTCTGGGCAAGCCCTTAGTGATACCGTAAATCGCTTCTAAGGCCGCTGTAGTAAAAACTTCCTCATGTAACCCGGCACTTTTCAGCCGGCTAAAGCAATATTCCCCAACCTCATCCCGTTTAAGCCCGTACAT
>MVRN01000105.1 GCA_002067965.1 Pelotomaculum sp. PtaU1.Bin035 | reverse complement strand
AATTATGCGCGACACCTCGGCGGGGGTGTAGAACTGCCCCTTGCTCTTGCCGCTTTCGGTGGCGAAGTTCCGCATTAAGTATTCGTAAGCGTCGCCGATGATGTCGTCCCCGTCGGCGCGGTTCTTGCTAAAATCCGGCATCTGGTCGCGGAATATACCGAGCAACTCGCTCAGTTTGTCGACCATTTCCTTGCCCTTGCCGAGTTTGTCCTCGTCGTTGAAGTGTGCATTATCGATAACCCCTCGGAGGTTATTTGCTTCGGCGAGTTTGGCGATAATTTTATCCATCTCCTCGCCGATGTTCTTGTTACCGATCAGCACGAGCATATCGTCAAAACTACCGCCGTCGGGAACGTCGATATCGCCGTAGGCAACGCCCTTAAACTTGTCCGAAACGTACTTCACGAACAAGAGGGTTAATATATAATCCTTGTATTGCGAACTGTCCATACCGCCGCGCAAGCTGTCGCAACTTGCCCATAGACTGCTGTATAGTTCGCTTTTCTTAACTGCCATTACTGGATCTCCTCCACAAATCAAGGTGTTTTTAAGTTATTTCTTTCCTTGAGTATTATCTTTTACAATTTCCATGATATCGCCAATATCGCACTGCAAAGCTGTGCATATTTTCATAAGCACAGTTGTTGTTACAGGCTCATCACGCCCAAGCTTTGTAATAAGGCTGGAACTGATGCCTGCTGCAGACTGTAAATCTTTCTTTTTCATTTTTTTGTCGATAAGCAGCTTCCAGAGCTTGTTATACCTTACCGCCACGCTATTCACCTCGACACTATATTCAGGGCACGTTTTTTATGATTATATCACATATGACGCTTAAAAACATCCCTAATCGCATAAATAAATTAAAATTCACTTTTATGTGTTATTTTTGATAGCTATCTCCGAAAAGTTGTGGTAATGTCTGTTGCTGAAAGGAGATGATCTATATGAAAAAGCAAATGATCACCGGGATTGCCGTTATCGCCCGTGTCGCGCTGTGTGCCGCTGTGTGGCCTCGGAGCGCTGAGGTCGGGGATTTACCCCCGCCGAGCCGATAAAAAGCGCTGTGGCCACCGAAATTGAGGCTCGGTCAGAGGAAATACCGCTAATTGCTCTTTCTGCCGATACTCCTGCTCCTGTAGTTGAGCCTATCGTAGAAAGTAAACCACCGAAAACAAAGATAACGGCAGAAGAAAAAACAGAATTGCCGCTAGCAGAACCAGCCCCTCGCACTGTATCAAAATCCGCACCAGCCTCCACTGAACCCAAGTCGGGCGATAGAACTGCAATAGACGGCAAGCCCCATGTCTGGATTCCGGGCTTCGGGTGGATTGTAGATGAAGGCGGCGGTAGCGTCGGGACAACAGTCGGCAATCCCGGCGACGAGCTCACCGGCAATAAGGTTGGCGTCATGGACGGCGGCGAGACTGTAGGCAGCAAGGGTGACATCAAAAAGCAGGTCGGAATTATGGGAGGCGGCACCGTCGCCGAGGATATGTACGAGAACGGTCATAAAATCGGGATTATGGGCGGCGATGAACCGTCGAAAGAGTCAGTCTCTCCACCATCTGAGCAGCCGGAGCCGACAGGTGATGTCATATACATTGAGTTGCAGCCAACACCAACAAAGGATAGCACCCGCTACAGGCGTATCTCGGTGATAATGTGGATATGCACCGTGCCAATGAAGTGCGTCCCGTCTTTAAAAAGCTGTGCGCTATGGCTGACCGTACCGGTTGCGCCATTATACTCATCGGTCATATAAATAAAACGCAGGGATTGAAATCCTCGTATCGTGGGCTCGGGTCTATTGACTTCCGAGCGGCGGCAAGGAGTTTGCTTCTGGTCGGCAGACTAAAAAGCGATCCCGCCATCCGCGTCGTTGCTCACGACAAAAGCAGTCTGGCGCCGGAAAGCAAATCGATTGCGTTCTCGCTTGATGCCGAAAACGGCTTTCAATGGATACGGCAAAGGCAGACAGCTTAATCTGCTGTCTGCCTCAATCAATACCCATGGTTCATAAAATGTCCCTATTGAAAGCCCCCTAAAGTGGCCTTCTTTTATTTGGAATGAAAATAACAAAGCGGCATATTATGAAATAGGTTGCCCGTTACATTACACGCGCGCTCATGCGCATACCGGCTTTTTGGTTACCTGTATAGACCTTGCGGGCAGGCGCCTGTACCATTATTGAGGAGTGATGGATGTGAATGAGCGGGTTGGACACAGTATTGCCATTCATGGGCGCAAACAGCTGGCCGTGGAAGGAGTCCAGCATGTCGGCAGCTTTGATGACTCCGGGATAACCCTGGAAACCAACATGGGTACGTTGGTCCTTAAAGGCGAGGGGCTTCATATCACTCAACTCAGCCTGGAGACCGGCACCGTTGCCGCCGAGGGGTTTTTTGCCTCTCTCCAGTATGTGGAGGACAAGGGTAAGGCCAAAGGAAAAGGACTTCTGAGCAGGATATTAAAATAATGCCCTATCGCTATTACTGCAAAGGGGTGTTGTTTTGGAATCACTGGGCAACCAGATTTACGCTTTTGCAGCCGCCTTTGTTTCCGGGATGGCGGCAGGTTTTTGCTATGATTATTACCGGGTGGCAAGAGGAGTTTTCAGGCTTAGAAAAATGGGGACCTGTCTGGGTGATATTATTTTCTGGCTGGTCGCCACTGCCCTGGTTTTTTATTTGCTGCTCCTGGGAAACTGGGGTGTCGTGCGCCCGTATGTCTTTATCGGGCTTGGCCTGGGCGCTATAACTTACTTTCAATTCTTTAGCGGCGGTATGATCAGGCTGTTCCGTCTGAAATTTTATTTGATTCACCAAATTTGGGTATTTACTGTTAAGGTGGTTTTGTTATTATGGCGGGTAGTGACTTTCCCTTTTCGCCTGGTTATCATCATTTTATCTTACCCGTTGGGTTTTTTGGGAGGTCTTATCAAGAAAACCCAACGCAAACTAAAGGTATTATTCTACAACCTTGCGGGGAGACGGGTTGAAAAGGCCGTGAATAGAATGAAATCAAAGCTTTCGCGGCTGGTTTTCTGGAAAAGAAAGAAGGGGGAATAGAAGGCGCCCGGACGGGCGCCGATTTTGTTTTATAAATACCGGCTTATATTGAGTGCAAATTTCTGAAAAAGTCCAGTATTTTAAATCTGAATTCCACCTTGGCAATAGTTTCACCGTTTGTTGCCGCGTTGGCCGCCTCTCGAAAAGCATCAGGCTTTTGCGTGGTTGCCGCGTCCGGCGGCTGTTCTTTCTCAAAGGTAACATTTTGAGTGGAAATTACCGGCGCCGGGCCGTTGTTTCCCGGTTGGGAGATAACCATCCCCTTTGACATGTCCACAAAACAAAGGGGCGGAAAGAGAACACACCACCAATTCGTTCCGCCCCCCGAGCCGATTATTACCCGCACTGCCTCGTAATCACCTGCGGGGAGTACAAAAGGCCCGTAATGCTTGGTTGGGAAGGTAAAACTGTCGAGTTCCACATTGACTGGATAGTCCTGCCCGTTTTCCTTTATTTCCCTGGAGGCGGTTTCTTTAATTTGGGTCAGGTCGGACCGGGCAATCGTCCTGGCTGTGTCAATATTTCCGGCCCCAAGGAAATCCCGGGCCACACACCGGATAATCTCGTCACGCACTTTTCTTTTTAGCTCCTGGTCGGAGGCGCTGTCGCTGTTTGCCACGATATGCAAGCGGATTAAATGATCGGAAGGATATGTTTTTTCCGGCGTTTTGTGCTGTAAGCCGCCTGTAAGCATCATTGCGGCCAGTAGAAAAAGGCCGGCCATGGTGACTTTGGATTTAATGTTCAAAAGATTTACCTCGATTCCAAATAATAACAGTTATATTATTCCCAACTAACGAAAATGGCATCCGTATTATTAAATTTTTTTACCTGTGTGGAAGGAATAATTAAACTTTTGTAGAAAACTTGTAATTATTTTGTCCACATATTGTGGACAACAATGTGGAATAAGCGCTGGGGCGGGTTGTTATGAAAATTGAAATCAGGGGGATGGAGAAGCTCAGCTTTCGGGAGCGGCAGGTCGTTACGCTGAAGGAAATGGGTTACTCCGCCAGCCGGATAGCCAAACAACTGAGCTTGAGCGCCAGTACCGTCGCTACTCTGTATAGCCGCGCCAGGGCTAAAGGCTATGAGGTGGTAATCATTATCCCGGGCAATAATTTGGGCTTATTCGGAATGGACGATGAAAATGTAGAGGAGGAGGGGAGCAGAGCTTGAATCAGTTGGTAAGAAAAGATCTGGAAACATATGTTCCCATGGCCGTGGTAAATATAAATCAAGCCAAAAGGCGGAAATCCTTCAACTTTTCCAGGAGCAAGCTGCCGGCCTTGATGGCGGTGTTGCTTTTATGCTACCTGGCAGTTGCCTTCAGCAGTCAGTTTAGCTCTCTAGCCGCTATGCAAAGAGATGTCCGGAGCATTGAGCAAGAGGTGCAGGAGTTGAAACAAAAGAACGCAAGCCTCCGCGAGGAATTGCAAAATATTCAAAGTGACGCCTATGTGGAAAAGACCGCCAGGGATAAGCTCGGGCTTGTAAAGCCCGGCGAAACGAGGGTGGTGCCGTTGCCTGCGGGAACCCAGCTCCCCAAGATCCAGGCTCCTGCAGCGGATAATAACGTGTCAGCCGAATAAATAGCGTCAGTTATCAATTTTCATGATGTATTGAATGTGAAAAGCTTGTATTTTGTTGTTTAAAGGTATAATAAAGCATGTACTTCTTGACACTTCCCTTTTTGTTCGCATATAATTAATTAGGTTTATTGTGATTGCTTTTGGTGATTTAAGGAGGAGTTTTTTGTATTATGCCGATTGAACTGGGGAGCGTCGTAGAGGGCGTTGTAACAGGGATTACCAATTTCGGCGCGTTTATAGAGTTGCCCGGGGGGGGGACCGGGCTGGTGCATATCTCGGAAATAGCCGAGGTCTATGTAAGAGATGTGAATGACTTTTTGAAAACGAGCGATATCGTTACCGTAAAAGTAATTTCTGTGGATCCGAGGGGCAAGGTAGGGCTATCGATAAAACAGGCAAGCCCTTCGGTAAGCCGCCCTCAAAAGAAAAAAATCCAGGCTTCTTTTGAAGATAAATTGGCCAAGTTCCTTAAAGAGAGTGAGGAGCGCCAACAGGTTTTGAAGCGGAGCACCGAGGCTAAAAGGGGTGGGCGGGGTTCCGGGCGTAAAATGGAATAATATAATAACAGGTAAAGTTAAAGAGCAATCCTCTGTCGGGGGGTTGCTTATTTTGCATTTGCCTGCCGGAAAAAGGAGAGAATCCTAATGAGGGTCGCGGCTATTGATATTGGCACGAATTCCACCAGGCTGCTGGTTGCTGATGTTATTGACGAAAGCGTAAAAGTAGCGGGGGCCGGACTGAACACAACCCGTCTGGGAGAGGGGATCGGCGGTGGGGTCCTGCTGCCCGGCGCCATGGAAAGGACCCTGGAAGCGGTTGGCAGCTTTTATGATAAATCCCTGCGCCTGGGCGCGCGGCGCGTAGTCGCCGCTGCCACCAGCGCAGTGCGCGATGCCTCCAACCGGACAGTATTCTTGGATTTGGCCAAGCGGCGTTTTGGCCTGGATATTTGGGTGCTAAGCGGAGAGGAGGAGGCTGCGTTGAGTTACCGGGGAGTCTTGTCGGGACTTCCCCTGGCGCCGCAATCGACTGTAGTGGTGGACGTGGGAGGCGGCAGCACCGAATTGATTTGGAACAGAGGAGGAAGCCCGGCCTGGGTCAGTGTCAACGCCGGGGCAGTGCGGATGACAGAAGCCGGGTCCGGCGAAGCCGAAATAGCTGCCGTTCTCAGGCCGGCTCTGGAGGAGATCCGGAAATTCCCGGCCGGCTGCCTGGCCGGAGTCGGCGGCACCATCACCACCCTTGCGGCAATGGCGCAGGGCTTGGAGGTTTATGACCCGGCCCGGGTGCACGGGTATTGTTTAACTGCTGAAAAAGTCCGTCATATTTTACAAAAGTTAAAATCTTTAAGTGTTGAAGAGCGTAAGCGCCTGCACGGGCTCCAGCCTGAAAGAGCGGATATTGCCGTTGCCGGTGTCACTATCGTTAAAGCGGTGCTGGAGGGGCTGGGGCTGGACCGTTTACTGGCCAGTGAGCGGGATATTCTTTACGGACTGGTGTTGGAAAAGTCGAAATAAAGTGCTGTGCCATCTACCCTAAATGACAAATATTTCCTGTCATTTGTACTATAATAATCCTATTGGAGAAAAAAGTACGAGGGGTGGACCTGGTGTTCGAAAATATCGAGATCTATCCATACCACCGGGCTGGAAGCGGGAAGCATAAACATAAGCCTAAAGCAAAACATTCTTTTCCCTGGTCAAAATCCAGGCAGGTCCTGACACCCATGGCGGCTGTTTGTTGCGCTGGTTTTTTCTTTGGCCGGGCGGTTTTACTGGGCGATCTGGTTCCCTTCGGGGTTGCGTTTATAGCTGCTTCGATCCATGTGTTTGGGCGGTACGGGCTGGTGTCGGCTCCGGCTGTGATTGCCGGCTTGGTGTCCATAAGCCGGGGCGTCCCCCTGGCGGGCTCCGTCCTGACTGTAGCCTGCATTTCCGTGCTGATCAGATCGGTGCCGTTTGATAAAAAAAGGCAGTGGCTGTTTCCGCCCGGCCTGGTCCTGGTAGTGACCTTAATTATTAAAGCTTCACTGGTGGCGGTTGCCAATCCTTCTTCTTATAATTATTTTGGCGTGCTGTTCGAAGCAGTTTTTGCGGCGCTGCTTACAATGGTGATGATTAACGGCCTCACTGCGCTGAAAAAAAAGGCGGGGGGACCTTGCCTTTTTACCGGTGAAGAGATATTCTGTGTCCTGCTGGTATTGGGAGGACTGATCGCCGGAGCCGGTGATCTTAAATACGAAATGGTAAGCGTAAAGGGTTCCTTGAGCCGGCTCACTATTTTGTTGGCGTCTTTAGCCGGTGGCGCCGGGACCGGCGCGGCTGCCGGCGCGGTGGTGGGGATCATTCCCGGCCTTGCTTATACTGTGGCGCCGGCGTTGGCGCCCGCATACTCCTTCGCCGGTTTTCTGGCCGGCCTTTGCCGGAGCTTCGGCAAGGCCGGTGTCGCCACCGGATTCCTTTTCGGCAATATTATCCTATCTGTCTATGTCACTGATTCGGGAAATTTGGTTGCTGTTCTGGCTGAAACCGGGCTGGCGATATTGCTCTTTTTATTAATTCCTTCATCATTTATTAAAGAATTAAGTTTATCTGTAGGGCTTGAGCGGGGAGGCGCCAGGGATGTTCCGGCTGAAGGCGCAGTCTTGGCAGAAAGCGCGGCCTTAGAAGAAGCTATTGCGGAGAGGATAAAAAATTGGGCGCTGGTTTTTCAAGAATTGTCTCATACTTTTGAGCAAGTATCTACTACCGCCGGGCAGGGCACTGAAGAGCAAATTTTTCATAAGCTCTTAAACCAGGTCGGGGAGAAGGTTTGCAGCGGCTGCAATTTTTACCGTACCTGCTGGGAGAGGGAATTTTACAAAACATACCAGCGTTTTATCGATTTATTAGCTCTGGTGGAAATATACGGTAAGGTTACCCGGGATAATCTTTCCGACGAGATCAAAAAACGTTGCTCCAGGACGAAGGAGCTTGCCGTCACCGTCAGTTGCCTTTATGAGACTTACCATGTTAACCGCTACTGGTCCAAGCGCCTGTTGGAAAGCAGGGGAATTGTATCGGAGCAGTTAAAGGGAATTGGAGAGGTGATCGCCGGCCTTCCCGGCGAATTGAAGTTTGACGCTGAAACTGGGGATTCTTGGCTGATTTTGCGTAAAAAATTAAAGGAAGCCGGCATAAAACTGGAAAGTATTTCGGTTGGGCGCCTGGGGGGAGAGGGTGTTGAAGTATCACTTTCCCACCGTCCATGCGGCGGAAGAATGCAATGTGGAGACATTATGGAGCCCCTATTATCTTCTGTGCTGGAACAGCCATTTAACCGTGCCGCGGCGGTCTGCACGGCAAAAGAGGGCGATCCGGTTTGCCAGTTGAAGTTCTGCCCCGCTCTGAACTACCGGTTGGTGTTAGGGGTCTCCGGGGTAGGCAAAGGCGGCAGTTTAGTCTCTGGAGACAGTTATTCTTTTTTTTACCTAAAAGGAGGGAGGTTTGGCCTGGTCATAAGCGACGGCATGGGTGTGGGCCCCCGCGCGGCCCTGGAAAGCGGTATAACTATCTCGCTTTTGCGGCATCTTCTTGAATTGGGGTTTGGGCAGGACCTCGCGATAAAAACGGTTAATTCGATCCTGGCCTTGCGCTCCCCCGGGGAGAGTTTTGCCACGGTAGACCTGGCTATGGTCGACCTTTACAGTGGCCATGCTGATTTTGTAAAAATCGGCGCAACGCCGTCGTATTTGCTGCGCGGCGGGCTGGTGAGCCAGATTAAAGCAAGCTCTCTCCCGGTGGGGATAATCGAAGATATTGAAGTAGCCTCCCAAGCCAGGATGCTGGAGCCGGGGGACGTGCTGGTAATGCTTACAGACGGTGTTCTTGAAGCCTATAATGGCGCTGACAATCATGAGGAATGGATAATAAAGGTGTTGGAGGACGCGGTTGACCTGCCGCCCCGGGAAATGGCCGAACTCCTGTTAAAACTGGCCCAGACGGGAGCGGGTGGCGTTGCCAGGGTACCGGACGATATGACTATCGTGGTAGCCGGGCTGGAGAAACGAAGATAATCAGTACCACATTTTGTTAGCTTATTTTCGTGCGGGGCAGGAAAAGCTTTTACCGCTGTTGAATACCAGAATACCCGATGTTTTTAGCGTTATTGTGAGGTTGGATTATAATGGAGCTGCTCTGCAAGGTCCGGGCGAATATAGAACACTGCCGGATGGTGAAGCAGGGGGATAAAGTGGTGGTGGCGGTCTCCGGGGGGCCCGATTCGGTGGTATTGCTGCATCTTTTATACCAGTTAAGAGATGAACTCGGGATATCTCTGCATGTCGCTCACCTAAACCACATGTTCCGCGGGGCCGAATCGGAGGCCGACGCTTTTTTTGTGGCTGGCGCCGCGAAGCAATATCAGTTGCCCGTAACCGTTGAAGCCATTGATGTCCCGGCTTACCGGGACGAGAGGCGGTTGCCCGCCCAGGTTGCCGCGCGGGAAGTGCGTTACCGGTTTTTAAAAAGGGTAGCCGGGGACGTCGGGGCAACCAGGGTCGCGCTGGCCCACCAGGCCGATGATCAGGCGGAGACTATCTTGATTAATTTTCTGCGGGGTTCGGGGACATCAGGGCTTAAGGGCATTCCGCCGGTGCGGGAAAATTTCTATATCAGGCCCCTGTTGACGGTAAGACGGTCCGAAATTGAACGCTACTGTGCGGAGATGCGCCTTTCTTTCCGCCGCGACTCTTCTAATTTTAAACCAGTTTACGTCCGGAACCGGGTCAGAATGCAGCTTTTGCCTCTGCTGGAGAGTGATTATAACTCCGATATGGTTTCAAATTTACTGAGGTTGGGCGAGATCAGCCGGGAGGAGGATGACTACCTTGAGAGGCAGGCGGCGCAGGCATACCGCGAAGCTTTACAGGTTGCCGCCGGCGGCAGGATCGGCCTCTCTCTCGGCCGCATGCGGGAAATGCCGCAGGCCATCCGCCGGAGGGTGCTGAGGCTGGCCTGGCTTGCCTTGACCGGTTCAAAACGGGATCTGTCTTTTGAACATACGAGAACTGCGCTGAATCTGCTCGGCAACGGGATTACCGGTTCAAGCGCCGCCCTGCCCGCGGGAATTGTGGCAACACGCTCTTATGACACTCTTGAATTACGCGCCAGTCAAAGGAAGCCGTCAGTCGGCAATTACATTTACCCTCTGAAAATCCCGGGCGCGACTTACATACCGGAACTGGACCAGACAGTGTACGGGTCGGTCATAACCGGCGAGGCGGCCCCGGACCCGCGTTCTTTGCCTGTGTCGGAAGCGCTGCTTGATTTTGAGAAGCTGCCGCCCCAAATTTTTATCCGGAGGCGCCGTGAGGGGGATGTCTTTCGCCCCTTCGGAAAAAACTCCGCAATCAAGTTAAAAGATTTTCTGATAAAACAGAAAGTCCCCCGCGAAGAGAGGGATTATCTGCCCATTATAAGCACACCGGAAGAAATTATCTGGGTTGGAGGTGTACGCGTAGGGGAAAATTGGAAAATCGGCGGCAATACTACAAAAATGCTCCACCTGATCATAGCCCGCGGCGCCCCTGCATAAGCTATAAGATACGAGAAAAAATAATATTTATCCCGCGCGGGTGAGTTGTCAAAAAAAAGCGAATTCAGGCCGGTTTTATTATGATGAGGTTGCAATTTTCAAAACGCCTTTTATTTTTCCTATGATATGGTATAATAAAAATTATGGGTTTTTGTCTCTTGTTTTATTGAGAGGAGTGGCATAATAGTTGAATAAGGTTGTAAAAAACCTTAGCATATATTTGCTGATTGTCTTGGCGATTATCTTCCTGATCAGGTACACAACGCCCAATAAAAATGTTGCCGTCCATGTGCCCTACAATAAATTTTATGAGGATTTGCGCCAGGATCAAGTCAAGGATGTTGTAATCCAAACGGAGAACCTGACTAATTTAATCACCGGGGAGAAAAAAGACGGGACCAAGTTTGAAACCAAGGGGCCCGCCGCCGATACCGACCTGTATACGCTGCTAAAAGAAAAAAAGGTCGATTGGCAAAGCGAATTGCCCGCCCAGCCCGGTTGGTGGACCGGGTTGCTTACAACTCTATTGCCGATCCTTTTATTTGTAGTGTTATTCTTTTTCCTGATGCAGCAAACCCAGGGCGGAGGCAACCGGGTAATGTCTTTCGGTAAAAGCCGGGCGAGGCTGCAAACCGATGAAAAAAAGAAGGTTACCTTCGACGATGTCGCCGGGGCGGATGAGGTAAAAGAAGAGCTGGAAGAAATTGTTGAATTCTTAAAAAGCCCGAAGAAATTTCAGGAGCTTGGGGCCAAGATACCCAAGGGAGTACTCCTTTTCGGGGCGCCAGGTACCGGCAAAACCCTCCTGGCGCGGGCGGTGGCCGGCGAGGCGGGGGTTCCTTTCTTTAGTATAAGCGGCTCGGATTTTGTGGAGATGTTTGTGGGAGTTGGCGCCTCCCGGGTGAGGGATCTTTTTGAACAGGCCAAGAAAAACGCTCCGTGTATCGTTTTTGTGGATGAGATAGACGCTGTGGGGCGGCAGCGGGGCGCGGGACTCGGCGGCGGCCATGACGAGCGTGAGCAGACGCTGAACCAGCTCCTGGTTGAGATGGACGGTTTTTCCCCTAATGAGGGTATTATTATCCTGGCGGCGACCAACCGCCCGGATATCCTGGATCCGGCGCTCTTAAGGCCGGGGCGTTTCGACCGCCAGGTAGTGGTAGACGCGCCGGATGTTAACGGGCGCAAGGAAATCCTTAAAGTACACGCCCGCGGGAAGCCCCTGGACGCGGCTGTAAACCTTGAAATTATCGCCCGCCGGACTCCGGGGTTCACCGGCGCCGACCTGGCCAACCTGACCAACGAGGCGGCGCTCCTGGCGGCGCGCCAAAACCGCAAGAAAGTCTCTATGGCCGATTTGGAAAACTCAATCGAGCGGGTGATCGCCGGGCCGGAAAAGAAGTCCAAGGTAATCAGCGAGAAGGAGAAATGGCTGGTCTGCTATCATGAGGCCGGGCATGCCGTACTGGGTTACTTGCTGCCGAACACCGATCCCGTGCATAAAGTTTCAATAATTCCCAGGGGCCGCGCTGGCGGCTATACCCTGCTGCTGCCCAAGGAGGACCGCTACTATGCGACCAAGTCCCAACTCCTCGATCAGGTGACCATGCTCCTGGGCGGGCGGGTGGCCGAAGCGCTGGTGCTGAAGGAAATCAGCACCGGAGCGCAAAACGACCTGGAGCGCTCTACCGATATAGTGAGAAAAATGGTTATGGAGTACGGCATGAGCGATTTGGGGCCGATGACCTTCGGGCGAAAACAGGATACGCCTTTCCTGGGCAGGGATCTGTCAAGAGACCGCAACTATAGTGAAGAGGTGGCGAACGCCATTGACGTTCAAGTGCGTGAGACTATAGACTGTTCCTATAACAAAGGGAAGCGGCTCTTGGAAGAACACCTGGAAACCCTGCACTTGGTGGCCAAGACACTTTTCGAAAAAGAGACCGTCGAATCGGAGAATTTTGCGGAACTAATGAAGCAGGCAGGCGAGGGAGAGCGGCTGGACAGAGTAAAGTGAAAGCGCCCGCGGCTGGATAAGGCCGTGGGCGCTTTTTCCTGATTAATCGCACCTGAATAAATTTTATAACTATTTAAGAAAAATTAGGAGGCACGGTAATGGAACGCACGTATTTGATGGTCAAGCCCGACGGTGTTCAGCGTAATCTTGCGGGAGAAATCATAAGCAGGTTTGAGAAAAAAGGATATAAAATTGTCGGCCTCAAGATGTTCAGGATGTCCCGCGAGTTGGCGGAAAAGCATTACGGGGAGCACGCCGGCAAGCCGTTTTTTGAATCTCTGGTGGATTATATAACCTCCGGCCCGGTAGTAGCCATGGTAATCGAAGGCAAAGACGCCGTCAGTGCGGCCAGGGACATGATGGGAGCGACCAATCCCTTGAAAGCCGCGCCAGGAACTATCAGGAACAGCTATGGGATTGAAATCGGCCGGAATGTGATCCACGGGTCGGATTCACCAGCCAGCGCTGCCAGGGAGATCAGCCTGTTCTTCAAGGAAGAAGAGATAATAGAATATAGCCGTGATGTTGACCGGTGGATCTACGAATAATCACGGGTCTTTATTCAACGATCATTGCTTGATTCGTACAACAAGGAGCTAAAGAGGAAGTATATATGGCTTATGATGCAACCAGAATGGCTGACTGGCAAATCGCTGAGGAAGCTGAGAAGAATATGCCTGCGCCCGGGGATTGGCGGGACAGGCTTGGTTTGGAAAAAGATGAAGTTATCCCTTACGGGAGAGTTTGCAAGCTTGATTTTCTGAAGATCATCAACCGTCTCAGGGACAAGCGGGACGGCAAGTATATCGAGGTTACCGCCATTACGCCGACCCCGCTGGGTGAGGGAAAGACAACCACCAGTGTGGGGCTGCTGGAAGGTTTAGGCAAAAGGGGGAAAAACGCGGGCGGCTGTTTACGCCAGCCTTCGGGCGGCCCTACCATGAACATCAAGGGTACAGCCGCGGGGGGCGGCAACGCCCTGCTTATCCCCATGACCGAGTTTTCCATGGGACTGACCGGTGATATAAACGATCTCATGAACGCCCATAACCTGGCTATGGTGGCACTTAACGCCCGGATGCAGCACGAGGCGAACTACGGCGATTCTGAATTAGCCAGGCGGAACTTGAGGCGCCTGGACATTGACCCCAGGAATGTGGAAATGGGCTGGGTTATTGACTATTGCGCCCAGGGCCTGCGCAACATTATTATGGGCATCGGGGGCAGGATGGACGGCTACATGATGTCGTCCAAATTCAGCATTGCGGGCAGTTCTGAAATCATGGCTATTCTCGCCATTGTCCGGGATTTGAAGGACTTGAGGGAAAGGCTGGGTAATATCATTGTGGCCCGGGATAAAAAAGGCAATCCGGTAACCACCTCCGATCTGGAAGTTGCCGGCGCCATGTGCGCCTGGATGAGAAGCGCTATTAACCCGACCTTGATGTGTACAGTGGAACAGCAGCCCTGTATGGTGCATGCCGGTCCTTTTGCCAATATCGCCGTGGGCCAGTCCTCTATTATCGCAGACCGCATTGGTTTGAAAATGTTCGATTATCATGTGACTGAGAGCGGCTTTGGAGTGGATATCGGTTTTGAGAAGTTTTGGAATGTGAAATGCCGGCTGAGCGGGCTTACCCCTAATGTTTCAGTTATTACAGCCACCATCAGGGCCTTGAAAATGCATGGCGGAGGTCCCGGAGTAGCGCCGGGCCGGGCTTTGGCGGAGGAATACAGGACAGAAAATCTGGAACTGCTGGAAAAGGGCATTCCCAATCTGCTGCATCACCTGGCTACAGTGATAAAAGCGGGAGTAAACCCGGTAGTCTGCATTAATGCCTTCAGTACAGATACTAAAGATGAGATCGCCATGGTGCGCCGGTATGTTGAACAGTCAGGAGCCCGCTGTGTGCTTTCCAGACACTGGCTGGAGGGCGGGGATGGCGCCTTGGAATTGGCCGACGCAGTCATTGACGCGTGTAATGATAAAGTTGATTTCAAATTTCTTTACCCCCTGGAGATGCCGTTGCGGCAAAGAGTGGAAATAATCGCCAGAGAGGTGTACGGGGCTGATGGTGTCGCCTGGACGCCGGAGGCGGAAGCCAAAGCCAAGATGCTTGAGGCCGATCCCTTGATGAGGGATTATGCCACTATGATGGTAAAAACTCACCTGAGCTTAACGCATAACCCGGAACTTAAAGGAGTACCCAGGGGTTGGGTGCTGCCGGTCCATGACGTCCTGATTTTCGCCGGGGCCAAATTCCTGTGCCCGGTTACCGGCGCTATCAGCCTGATGCCCGGTACCGGTTCCGATCCGGCTTTCAGGAGAGTTGACGTGGATGTAAACACTGGAAAGGTTACAGGTCTTTTCTAAAAACAAACGGCCAACGACAATTAGCGGAGGCATGCAATATGTATAGAAAGATCCTCGTTCCTTTTGATAATTCCAGCCAGTCGCTCTCAGCTGTGCAGCATGCCCTTAAACTGGCCAAGGTGTCCAAGGCAACGGTTACACTCTTTCATGTGGTGCAGGATATCCCCCTTTTCCTTGAAGAAAGAGTTAAAGTCCGAATCGGCGCCGACCGGGCAATGCTTTTTAACGAATTAAGAATAAAGGCGCAGGCTATGCTGGATCAGTTGAAAGAAAGCCTCGCCGGGAACGACATAAAGATAGATACTGCCGTGGCGATTGGCAGCCCTTCGCGGGAGATCCTGAAGAAGACAAAAATAGAAGGTTATGACGTGATCATTATGGGGAGCAGGGGGCTGGGTAAAATACCCGGCCTTATAATGGGCAGTGTAAGCAACAAAGTATGTTCCAACGCGTCATGCCCGGTCATTGTAATTCACATAGGCTAAATACCAAGTATTATGGGGGGTTGTGGATTGGCGATCAGGGTTTACGGCATTGAGGTTGATAATAAAGAGCAAGCGTTGCGGATGCTTGCCTCGGTAGGCGCCGATCAGGCCGGGCGCGGGTGGATGGCGCCCAAGATGGTACACCGGCTGGTGATGCTGGAAGGGGTGCGGCCGAAGCAAGCTAACATTATCAAACAGGAAATGCTCGGCAAGGGAGGCGAAGCGGCTGTCGCCAGGGGAGTAATTGACTGCTCCGTGAGCGAGACCAGGGTGCTGCTGATGGGTACCCTGAAACAGTATGAAGCTTTCCTGGCCAAATTACGGTTACAACCTTTTGGCTTGGCTGATCTGGCCGGGCGGATCCGGGACGTCCTGGCCGCCCGGGAGGGGTTGCCTCCCAACGATCTGGACTGCCGCGGGAAAACCATCCGCATTGGTGAGAGGACCCTGGTAATGGGGATATTGAACGTGACGCCGGACTCTTTTTCCGATGGCGGGAGGTTCACCGAATGTGGCATGGCGGTGGAGCGGGCAAAACAAATGGTTGCCGAAGGGGCCGACATCATTGACCTTGGGGGGGAGTCTACCCGCCCGGGGTACACGCCGGTAGGTGAAGAGGAGGAAATTGCGCGGGTCATACCGGTGTTGGAAGAACTGGTCAAGGAAATACCGGTCCCGATTTCTGTAGATACGACGAAAGCTCTTGTGGCGCGTTATGCGCTGGAGGCCGGCGCCCACATAATCAACGACCAGTGGGCTCTGCGCGCCGATCCGGCTATGCCCGGGCTGATTGCGGAATACGGCGTCCCCTTGGTGCTTATGCACAACCAAAAAGGCACGGAATATAACGACTTGACCGGCGATTTAATCGCATATTTTCAGGAGAGCGTCAATATTGCCCTGGCGGCGGGGGTGAGCCGGGAAAAAATAATCATAGACCCGGGTATCGGGTTCGGCAAGACGGTAAGCCGGAACCTGGAGGCGCTGCGGCGACTCAGGGAGTTGCGCTGCCTGGGACTTCCTGTTATGATCGGCACCTCCCGCAAGTCAACGATCGGCAAAGTGCTCGACCTGCCGGCGGATCAGCGGGTGGAGGGCACCGCGGCTACCGTGGCCGTGGGTATCGCCAACGGAGCGGATATAGTCCGGGTACACGATGTAAAAGAAATGGTACGGGTAGCCAGGATGGCCGACGCCATTGTCCGGGGACAAGGAGCGTATGCAAGTGGATAAAATCATCTTGGAAGGAATGGAGTGTTACGGCTACCATGGGGTATCGCCTCAAGAACAGGCCTTGGGGCAGCGTTTTACCGTTGATGTGGAACTTTTTCTGGACCTCAGCCCGGCCGGAAAGTCCGACGGCCCGGATCATACGGTGGATTACGCCCGCGTCTTCGACCTGGTCGGGAAAATCGTGGGGGGGCGGCCTTATAAACTGATCGAATCGGTGGCGGAGGCCATCGCATCCGAAATTTTGAGGCTTTTTCCGGTAAAAGAAGTCATGATCCGGGTAAAAAAGCCCCAGGCGCCTTTGCCCGGGCGGTTTAGCTGGGTGGCTGCGGAAATCAGGCGAAAGAATGAATAGCCTCGCGCCTGTTGTTGCTTATATTGGTATTGGCAGCAATATGGGCGATAAAGGTCTCAATATTCGAAAGGCATTGGAATTGCTGGACAGTTTCCCGGGATTGCGGATAAAGCGGGTGGCGCCTTGCTATAATACAGCGCCCGTTGGCCATACCGGACAGGACTGGTTTGTAAATACAGTGGCGGAGGTTGAAACGGAGTTATCCCCGCTGGAGCTTCTTGATATATTGCTTCACGTGGAGGGCAGGTCCGGGCGGGTGCGTGGCGTGCGGTGGGGGCCGCGGATAATTGACCTGGACCTGCTTCTTTTCGGTATGGAGGAAGTGAATCTGCCTGAATTGGTTGTCCCCCACCCACGGATGCACGAGCGCGCTTTTGTGATGGCGCCCCTGGCCGATTTGGCGCCCGGGCTGGAAATACCGGGCCGGGGGAGGGCGGCCGAATTGGCGGCGTCGTTGGCGAAGGAGCAGTTAATAGAGCCCCTGCCGCCAAACTCACAGCGAAGCATAAGTATTTTCTTGCCCCGGATGAGAATAATAAATGATAAAAGTCCGGGTGAGCAAAATGGTTTTTGAGCCAAAAAGAGTTATCTTCGAGCAAGACGCGCTGCAATACCCCCTGGGAGAGGAAATTCTGCGATTTTTCAGGGATAAAGGGACCGATATCAGCTTTACAGCGTCCCACAACCGGGTCGCCTCTATTCCCGGCAGGACCCGCGCCGAAGGGTACCTGGAAGGGAAGAGGACGCTCGTGGTAGGCGTCCGCCGGACCAAGGCCTTTGAGACCTGCAAGCCCTCGGCGCACTTTCAGCTTCCCCTGGCTACAAGCTGCCCCGGGAAGTGCGAGTACTGCTACTTGCTTACCAACCTGGGCAATAAACCCTATATGCGGATTTATGTAAACATTGAGGAGATTCTGGACGCCGCTCAACGGTATATAGAAAAAAGACGGCCGGCGCTGACAGTGTTTGAAGGGGCGGCCACGTCCGATCCGGTGCCGGCGGAGCCCTATACGGGAGCGTTGAAAAGGGTGATCGGGTATTTCGGCGGCCAGGAATTGGGCCGTTTCCGTTTTGTAACAAAATTCACTGATGTGGACCCGTTGCTTGATGCCGCGCACAACGGCCACACCAGGTTCCGCTTCAGTATTAATACTTTTCAAGTGATCAGGCGGTTCGAGCATGCCACGCCCCCGCTGGCCGGCAGGCTGGCGGCGGCGGAGAAAGTGGCCCGGGCGGGCTATCCGTTAGGTTTCCTGATAGCGCCGATTATTATCGCGGAAGGATGGAAAAAGGACTACAAGGAACTTTTTCAAACCGCTGCCGAAAGCCTGTCCGGCATTGCCTCTGGCGTCACCTTTGAATTAATCACTCACAGGTTTACCAAGAGGGCAAAGAACACCATCCAGGAGGTTTTCCCGAACACGCGGCTGGACCTGGATGAAGAAGCCAGGACCTTTAAATTCGGGCAGTTTGGCTATGGCAAATACGTCTACCCCAAAGAACTTTTACAGGAAGTCAATAATTATTTTAACGGCCTGGTAGCGGATTTCTTTCCGGGGTCCAGAGTCGAATATTTTGTTTAAAAAAATAATTACAAAATATTATGTAAAAAACTGATTGCCTGCAGGTTAATGCTGTGTTAAAATGAAATCCGGACAAGGGTGGCATCCGCTGGAGCCATACCTGGAGCAGTAGATAAACGACAATTTATTAAGACGCCTAGTTATTGGACAACTTATCGCTTGGAGCCGGATGGACCGAGACGTGACGTTGAGTTTGCATAAGCTTCTCGGGTTTTCCGGGAGGCTTTTTTATTACATTTTTTTCGCAACAACGGGCGAAGGGGATGATGCCCTTTAGCAAGCCATCTATTGCAGTGGTAGGAGCGGGAAAAGTCGGGTCGGCGCTGGCGCTCCTTTTGAGCCGTCAAGGCTATCCCGTGACAGGAGTGGCCGACAAAAGCCTTTCATTGGCAAGGTATGTGGCTGAAAAATTAAAAGTGCCCGCCACCGGCAAGC
Organism: Pelotomaculum sp. PtaU1.Bin035; assembly: GCA_002067965.1. GTDB lineage: Bacteria > Bacillota > Desulfotomaculia > Desulfotomaculales > Pelotomaculaceae > MVRN01. Next base: position 17,611 of record MVRN01000105.1, on the reverse strand, counting down.
CGGAGGAAATCACCGGCGGGGCTGAAGTGGTCTTTATTACTACCCCTGACCGGGTGATCGCGCAGGTTGCCGGTGAGATCAACGAGAGGGGAGGCTTCAGGGCCGGCCAGGCAGTGTTTCATACCAGCGGGGCTTTTCCATCGGAAGAGGTCGGAATTGCCCGGCATTCCGGAGCGCTGGCCGCTTCGTTGCATCCTCTCCAGTCTTTTGCCGATGTTAAAATGGCCATGGAAAACCTGCAGGGTTCATATTTTGCGCTGGAAGGCGACGCAGGCGCGCTGCCGCTGGCCGAACAAATTGTTAAGGACCTCGGAGGCAGGAGTATTTATATTGCCGCTCAGGACAAGCCGCTATATCACGCCGCGGCCTGCATCGCCTCTAACTATCTTGTGTCTTTGATGCACCTGGCTACCGGGCTGTATAGCCGTTTCGGGCTTTCCAGGCCGGAGGCTTTTCAGGCGTTGTTGCCTTTGGCCGAGGGCACAATAAAAAATATCAGCCAGGAAGGACCGGTCCGGGCGCTGACCGGCCCCGTGGCGCGGGGCGACGGCACGACCCTGGAAGGACATCTGGAAGCTTTAAAAAAAGTAGGGGGGCAGGAATGGGAACTTTATCGCAAATTAGGGCTTTATACCGTTAAAGTTGCCATGGAGAAGGGAAGCATTGACTTAAACCAGGTAGAAAGGCTGGAAGAGATCTTTAGGGGGCATATTAATGAATAAGGAAAAGGTGACAACCGCTACCATCAGAAAAAAGAAGGCTGAGGGCACTCCCATCACCATGCTTACAGCCTATGATTTCCCGATGGCGAAAATTGTGGATGAAGCCGGTATTGATGTAATCCTGGTGGGCGACTCTCTCGGCAATGTGGTCCTGGGGTACGATTCCACCATCCCGGTAACCATGGATGAAATGATCCACCACGTCAAGGCAGTGTGCCGCGGCGCCGGCAGGGCGATGGTGGTGGCCGACATGCCTTTCCTTTCCTACCAGGCTTCCGAAGAAGAAGCCCTCCGCAACGCCGGACGTTTTCTAAAAGAGGCGGGAGCTCAGGCTGTCAAGCTGGAAGGAGGCCAAGAAGTAGCCAACGCGGTCCGGAAGATCGTCGACGCCGGTATTCCGGTGGTGGGCCACCTGGGTCTCACTCCCCAATCTATTCACCGGCTTGGCGGGTTCAAGGTACAGGGCAAGGACGAGACGGTAGCCAAAAAGATGATCGCCGATGCCAAAGCTTTGGAAGAAGCGGGCGCCTTCGCCATTGTTTTGGAGTGCGTGCCCGTCCACCTGGCCAAATTAATTACCGGTTCCCTCAGCGCGGCTGTCATCAGCATTGGCGCCGGCCCTTACTGCGACGGCCAGGTGCTGGTGATCAACGATATACTGGGCCTTTACCCGCGTTTTACCCCAAAATTTGTCAAACAATACGCTAACCTGCATGGCCAGATAGCTGACGCTATCAAACAATATATGGAAGAAGTGGGGGCGCGCTCCTTCCCCGCTCCCGAGCACTGTTTCGGGATGCCGGATGAAGTGCTGGCCAAACTGTATTAAATATAAGTAATACTACCCGCTACTAACGACTAAATGGGGGCTGGATATGTTTATTTGCCACACAGCGGCGGAAATACGCGAGTTTGTCCGCGGTGCAAGGGCCGGGGGACAAACTGTCGGCTTCGTGCCTACCATGGGCTACCTGCACGAGGGGCATCTGGAACTGATGCGCCGGGCCAAAAAGCAATGCGGTGTGGTTATAATCAGTATTTTTATCAACCCGGCCCAGTTCGGCCCCAATGAGGACTTCACCCAGTATCCCAGGGACCTGGAGCGTGACGTAAAAATGGCCGGGGATGTGGGAGTGGACGCCGTATTCAACCCAACCGCGGAAGAAATGTACCCGGCGGGCTACTGCACTTATGTCGATGTGGAGCGAATTACCGAAAGGCTTTGCGGGCTTTCCCGGCCCGGCCACTTCCGCGGGGTGGCTACGGTGGTAACCAAACTTTTCAATATCGTTAACCCCGACAAGGCTTTTTTCGGACAAAAAGATGCCCAGCAGGTGCTGGTAATCAAAAGGATGGCAGCCGACTTAAATATGGACCTGGAAGTGGTGACGGTGCCTACAGTGCGGGAAGCGGACGGCCTGGCCATGAGTTCCCGCAATATCTACCTGGACGCTGGCCAGCGGCAAGCTGCCCTGGTCCTGCACCGGAGCCTGAAAATGGCGGCGGGAGCGGTTGCGTCAGGGCTGAGGGACGCGTCAAGCATTAAACAACTGGTTATCGACATGATCAAAACCGAGCCGCTGGCCGTGATTGACTACGTTGAAATATACAGCCACCCGGACTTGGAGCCTGTGGATAAACTGTGGGGACCGGCGCTTCTGGCGCTGGCTGTAAAAATCGGGCGGACGCGGCTGATCGATAACATTATTTTGGAGGTACTGGATCATGTTTCTCACGATGTTTAAATCAAAAATTCACCGTGCTACTGTTACCGAAGCCGACCTTAACTATATGGGCAGTATCACCATTGACGAGGAGTTGATGGAAGCGGCGGATATCCTGATTAATGAAAAAGTGCAGGTTGTCAATAATAATAACGGCGCCCGCTTCGAAACATATGTGATTAGAGGCGCCCGGGGGTCGGGCGTAATCTGCCTGAACGGGGCGGCCGCCCGGCTGGCGCAGCCCGGAGACACAGTAATCATTATTTCGTATGTCATGATCGGCCGTGACGAGGCGCGTACTTTTAAACCTACTATTATCATGGTTGATGAGAACAACAAAATTACCGGACGCAAACACGGCGAAGCCCATGGTGAAATTGCTTGAAAGATATAAATTTTATTGCCTCTTATTTTGACCCAAGTATCATGTAAAATTTATGAAGCGTTGTCAAAAACAGTAGCAGTTTTTACAGCGTTTTTTTATAGCGTTTAGATTTTGGGATAATGGCTGGATTTTATGATAAGCAGAAAGGATTGAAAAATTCGTGTCAGGGCAAGAATTAGTGCGAGAGTTATCTAAAGAGATAGGCAAGCTAAAAAAAGAGCGCAACGCGGTCATCTTGAGCCATCTGTACCAGCGGCCGGAGGTCCAGGATGTGGCCGATTTTGTCGGTGATTCCCTGGGTCTTGCCCGGCAGGCAGCCGGGACTGCCGCTGAAGTGATCGTTTTTTGCGGCGTACATTTTATGGCTGAAAGCGCAGCCATCCTTTCCCCGGATAAAATTGTGGTCCTCCCGGATGAGCATGCCGGCTGTCCGATGGCCGACATGGTCAACGAGGTGGAGTTGGCGCGAAAAAAACGGGAAATGCCTGACGCCACGGTGGTTTGTTATGTCAACACCTCCGCGGAGGTAAAAGCGGAAAGCGATATAGCCTGTACTTCAGCCAACGCTGTAAAAGTGATATCTTCCCTGCCGGAGGACAAGCCGATCCTGTTTGTTCCTGATAAAAATCTCGGCAGCTATATAGCCTCAAAGACCGGGCGGGAAATGGCCGTCTGGGATGGCTTCTGCAACACCCACGACCGCCTTACCGCGGATGATCTTATGAAGGCCAAGGCCGCGCACCCCTCGGCCATGGTCATGGTCCACCCCGAGTGCCGTCCGGAGGTAGTCGGCATGGCCGATGTGGTTGCCAGCACTACCGGCATGATCCGGTTCGCCCGGGAGAACAGCGCCCGCGAGTTTATTGTCGGTACTGAAATGGGCATCCTGCACCCTTTACACAAGCAATGTCCTGATAAGCATTTTTACATGGCTTCCGAGAAACTGGTCTGTCCGAATATGAAAAAGACTACTCTGGAGAAAGTCCGCCGCGCGCTGGCGGATCTCGAACCAAGAGTGGATGTTTCCCGGGAGATCAGGGAGCGGGCGGTCCGCTGCCTGGACAGGATGCTGGAGATTTGACCGCCTGCCATTAGATGAGGAGGTTTCCCTTTGCCTGGTAAATACATGTTAAACTTCGATTCCCGGGAACTGCACCAGGAAGATGATGAATATATCGTCCTGGGGAGCGGTATTGCCGGGTTGTATACTGCCTTGGCGGCTTCAGGAGCGGGTGGCTCGGTAACCGTTTTGACCAAGTGCAACATGATGGACACCAACACTGACAAAGCCCAGGGAGGTATAGCCGCCGCCATGGGCGACAGTGACTCTCCTTCCTTGCACCGTGAGGATACCATCGTGGCCGGCGCCGGGCTGTGCGATGATGAGGCAGTTGCGGCGCTGGTAAATGAAGGCCCCAAGCGGGTCAAGGAACTAATAGGGATGGGCGCTATTTTTGATTATGACGGTCAAGTGCTGGCGCTGACGCGGGAGGGCGCGCACAGCCAGAGACGCATCCTGCACGCCAGCGGTGACGCTACGGGCGCTGAAATTCAGCGGGTGCTGACCGAGCGCGTAAAGGAAAAGAAAATAAGGGTTCAGGAAAACCAATACGTGGTTGACTTGCTGGTGTGGAACAACACCTGCTATGGCGTGTTGGCTTTTGACCGGGATAAGAATAGCTTAAAGGTCTATCGCGGCAAAGTAGTAGTCCTGGCTACCGGCGGGCTTGGCCGCTTGTTTGAGTTCAACACCAACCCTGAAATAGCTACCGGGGACGGCATTGCGATTGCCTTTCGCGCCGGGGCCGAGGTAATGGACATGGAGTTTATCCAATTCCACCCCACCGTGCTTAAATTGCCGGGAGCGCCGCCATTTTTAATCTCCGAGGCAGTGCGCGGCGAGGGCGCCTACCTGCGCAACAGCGAATGTTTGCGTTTTATGCCCCGTTACCATGACCTGCTGGAACTGGCGCCGAGAGATATCGTGGTGCGGGCGATCCTGGAGGAAATGGCCCGGACAGGTTCAAATAAAGTATACCTTGACTTAACTCACCTTGACCCTGAAGTGATCAAAAAACGTTTTCCGAATATCACCAGGACCTGCGCGGCGTATGGCCTGGATATAATGGTTGACCCTATACCGGTAGCGCCTGCCGCCCATTATATGATGGGCGGGGTAAAAACCAACCTTGTGGGAGAAACCAGCATCAAAGGCCTTTATGCCTGTGGTGAAGTCGCTTGCCAGGGAGTGCACGGAGCCAACCGCCTGGCAAGCAATTCTTTGCTGGACGGGCTGGTATTCGGCGGTAGGATTGTGGATGAAACCAGGCAGTTCCTAAAAGACTACCACCCCCGCCACATGGAGTTCGCTTGTGACTGGCTTTTGGAACCGCCAGTAATAGATTTTGCGGATTTGCGCGAAAAACTGGAAGTCCTGATGGGTAGTAAGGTCGGCCCGGTAAGAAGCGGAGACGGTTTAAAGGAATCGCTGGACTTTTTTGACTGCTGGAGTTGCCTGAACCGGCACAGGGCGGATAACGTCGAACAGATGGAAGTCAAAAACATGCTGCAGGTCGGCGAACTGGTGGCCGAAGCGGCTCTGGCCCGGAGAGAAAGCCGTGGCGGCCACTACCGGGCAGACTACCCGGACACGCAACGGCGCTGGCAGAAACATATCGTTTTCAGGCGGTAAGCGCTAATAAGGACGGGTGTTTCCCGTCTTTATTGCAGAGACGTAGCCGCCGGACAGGCGGGAGGAGCGGGACGAAGAAGCGGAAGGATACGGTGAATATTGGTCATTAAAATACAAGGTGCGACGATAGGCGGGGGGAAATCACCCGCCTGTCTGATTTTTACGGAGATTGTCGAAGATTGTCTGGATTTGTATGAAAAATATACTGCATCAATTTAGAAATAAAGTTGAATTCAGGTTGACTAATAAAATAAAATAAATATAATATAGTTAAAGGTACATACACCTACCTATTACATGGGGTGCTTATAAACCAGAGAGGAATTTGAATTGTAAGAGTTATGTGTAAAAAAGTTTTTTTCTTCTATCAGATCGTCCGCAGAGGATCAGCGCCATTATTAAAAATGGCAAGCATGAGTAGTTTTTTCTTGTTAGTAGAAAGGTATGTAACGAAAGCAAAATGAGCATTTTCCACTAATTGTTTTTGCTGAGGAGGGGGGTTAATTATTTGCGGGCAGCATTTACGTTTTATCCTGAAAACGGAAACCAACTATTGAAAATTCCCATTGATTTCCGGCGCCATTTTATTTCTTTTGTCAAAACAATTTTGTCTAACACACCGTTTTTTCATCGCTTCGAAATTGACAAACCGGGCTACAGCCCCTATGTTTTTGGGGTGGGTTTTGGTCGGGTGATAGAAAAGGATAGGGAGAGCGACTCCATTATCGTTCAACCACCGGTTACGATGATCTTTTCCACCGGTTTTTTCGATTTACTGGCTGATGCTTGCAACGGTGCCATTGCCCTCAAACATAGGGCCACCATTTTGGGCTTGCGTTTGACAGGTGTGAATCTATTGCCTTTTCGAAAAATCCGGGATAAAGAAGCCTGTTTTCGAATCGTGGGCCACGCTGTTTTCCGGGGAGAGTGGGATTATATTGACGCCAGCGATCAAGAATGCATTGAGGAATCGATAAACACCCACATGCAAAACAGGCTGATTTTCTTCGGCCAGCAGTACGGCGAGCAACTTCCCATAGTCTCGGGAAAAGTGCGATTAACAGAGCATAGCCGGCTGAGAAAAGGTGTTTGTCATCATTACGGAGGCAAATTAACTACGGTACAGGGCAACCTCACCCTTTCCGGGGATCCGGGTCTGCTGCAGTTCATATACGATTTCGGAATAAATGTTCGCAGCGGCCAGGGATTCGGACTTACGGAGGTGATATAATCCGATGAAAGACATCATTCTTTACCCATCATCATGGTACTACAACGCTTGTGTTTACGGGTTTCTTGAAGTTCTGGACCACGGCTTAGGAACTAACAAGGTTGAAGAAAAAATCTTGAATACCGATGATGGTACTGCAAGAATCCCTGGATACCTTTTGGGAAAAATGTATACCCCCTTAGGCCAACTAGACGGTAAATTTATTTCCATTTCCGAGTTGACCAATCTGGCCTGGTGGTGGATTTTGCTGGGAGCCGAGAGGGGATTTTTGAATAAAACCATACGTGAAAAGTGGAAAGCAGGCGATAGCAACTCTTCAGAAATAATGGGCGCTGTTTTCGGCAACCTGTTGGCTGGCCCGGCCTCTAACTACCGCAGTTTAGGGCAATCGCAATGGTCTGATTCCAAAAAGATCGAATTCCTCAATAACTGGTTTTCCATTGACAAGGAAGAAGTGGTCAAAGCATCTGACGTCCATTGCGGGTTCTGCGGTACAGCATTCAATATAAGCTCTCAAGAGAGATATATAGATAAATTCTTCACTATGTCCATGGCCAGCAATCTTGGGCTTTCTGTTGACGGTTTCCCTAATCTCAACTGGGACTACAACCCCAACCTGCCGGTATGCAGTGTATGCCGCAGCCAGTTCTTGTGCTTTCACTTTGTTCGCAAGAAGGGTTTCTTCATTAATACCGAGTCTCTTTTGATTAATTGGCATATAAACCGCCTGCTCTCGGACAAGCTTCAGAAAAAACGCGGCCCGGTTCATCAAGCCCTAATGGAGGGAATGAAATTAGACCCACAACTACGCAGGACCCTTGGGGGCTGGGGTATGCAGAGGATGGAAATGATCCAGTTCAACGGTGACAAAGTTGAGTATTTTCAAATTCCGCCCCACCTGTCCAACCTGTTTCTTATACCCGAGTTTTCCTATCTCATCGGCAATATGAAGAATAAACTGGCACTGGATTACCTTTTCAAGGGACGGCATGAGTATTTCCAGGAAATGATTTATAAATCCATTCGGGAAAGATTGTCCGGCCAAAGCGGCAAAGACCCGGAAGCCAAGCTGGAATGGGGAGATGTAAACTTGGTACTCCGGCTTTATCAACAAATTCGAATTAATCTATCGGGAAAAGGAGGTATGAGAACCGTGGATCTCAATAGGTTATCCAAATGTGCAGCTGGTGCTCCCGCTTTTCTAAAGGAAGAAAAGAGCAGTCTGGTTTTCCGGTTGCTGGAACTCACCCGAATGGGAAAGAAAGAGGACGTCTACCATCTTCTTCTCAGAGCCTTTATTGCCGAATCAAAGCCCTTTCCAGATGAACTGCGTAAAGCTTTCAACATTGACGACGCAGCCCTTTTCAAGAACAGCATCTATGCATTTATCGCCGGGTTAAGCGGCCATGGATCTGATATCGAGTAGCCTTAAATTATACAAACAAAGGAGCTGATCAGATGAAAACGAAAGGGATTACTGCAACTGTGATCTTTGAAAGTTCCGCGGTAAACCGGGACGACAAGCTAGGGGGAAATATAACTTCCATAAAAAAAATGACCCGGCCAGATGGCGTCTATTCTTACATGAGTAGAGCCTTCATACGCCATCACCTTTTTTCAACTTTGCACCAGCAATTCGACTGGAAACCGGCTCCAGTGGCAAAAAGTAAAGAAGTCATTCAATTTGCCTTTCCATCAGCCAACATCATCGACTATCCGGAAATGGATTTCTTCGGCTTCATGAGCACTACCACCCCGGAAAAGCCCAGAACAAGTAGAGGTAAAAAAAACACTACCGAAGAAGCATCCGCCAATGAAACCGGCTCCGAATCGGAAAAGGGTCTGAGCCTGGTTCGTAAAGCTCCGCTAGGCATTACAAAAGCTATCTCTCTGGAAACCTGGCAAGCCGACATGTCTTTCAATGCCAATCACGATTTGGTTGAACGTGCACTTTCTCAGGGAAAAGAAGAAGATATGCCAAAAGGTCCTAATCCATTCCAGAGAGAAGAACACCATTCCCTATACCGGGTAACCTTCACTCTCGACTTGTGCCGGACCGGCTTCAGTGAGCATTATTTTAAAAAGCTTCCCCAAGCAGTTATGGAATGGATTAACCAAAATTCACAGGAATCCTCTCAAGATGAAATGTACGTGAATACCATTAATGGGGTTGCGATTGAAGAAGACGGAACCTGGCGGAAAATATGTGATGGTGAAAACAAGACAAAAGGCTTTATTGGTGTCTATAACAACAAGTTGGTTTTCGCCGTTGAAAAAGAAGAGCGCATGGAACGAATTAAAAACCTGTTGTATGTATTGAAAAATGGTTTGAACATTCATTCCAGCACGGAGAGTTATGGTCTGATACCAAAATTCCTGGTCATGGCAACCCTCAGCCTGCCGGCTCCGGTTTTTCACAGTTTTATTGAAATAAAGAATAAAACAATCGATATCGAACAACTGGATTTTGCTCTTTCCAACGACTATGTACAAAATGCCTGGTATAGTGGTGCTCATACCATTACTTCCACGACCGGCAAACTTGTCAGACTCGAAAATATTGAGGATATTACGGCATTTTTGGAATAGAGGTGGCAAAATGAAAGGCTTGAATGTTGTAAAAATATCGCTGCAGGCGCCATCTGCCCACTACCATGTTCCGTTTACCAATAATCCAAGGAACACCTATCCACTGCCGCCCTATTCGACTATAATCGGAATGCTTGCCAACATTATCGGGGAGCGAGCGCTGATCGAAAGGACCCTGACACAGGAGTTTTCCATCGGCGTGTTAAGCCAGTTTGGAACCTTGGAGCAGTATTCCACCAGCGATTTAAGCCGTCAGGGAGCCCTGACCCAGGAATACTGTTGGCTCCGCAATATGAGCCGTGAAATGCATGCGCAGAGATTTGTCGAAGCCACCAACCGGAGGTTTCAGGAAAGACCTGAACACCCCGGAGGGCAAATTCCCGTTGTTTGTGATGTGTTAAATAATATCAGAACCTTCTTGTATTTTTCTCATTCCGATCAAGAAGTCATGCAACTGGTCGAGAAACGTCTAACCCAGCCGGAAAAATGGTTTAGTCACCTGCATCTCGGTCGCGCCGAGGATTGGGTAATTCCGTATGCAAGTGAAATTATTGAATTACTCCCTTCTGATCAGGCCGAATCACAGCAAAACGCCCGGAATTTCTACCAATGGTTGCCGGCTCCGGAATCAGCCTTCCTTGGTAACTATATAGATGATGATGAATACCAGGACTTTTTCCAGCGGATGAATGGGAGCGTCACGCTGGTGACTTCTCTTTTCCGTCTGGTCGAAGTTCCTTACAGCGAAGATAGAAAGGGAACCATTCGAAGTTTCAACCATGTAAAGGCCAAGATTTGCCGGTCGCAGATTCCCCTGGATAATCGCCTGAAAATACCGGTTTTACTGACCGACCAGAGATTATGCAGCCCAGTATTTATGGCCAAGATTGAATTTAACAATTGAACAAGGGGGTGATTATTTTGGAACTTTGGGCGAAAAGCAATGGAACCCTTCTAACCAAACATACCGGAGACTTATTAGAAGCAATAGAGATTCTGCAAAAAAAACGAACTATACCTCCAACCGACACGTGGTGGGTAGCCCTGAAATATGCAGCACTGCTGCATGACATTGGGAAGGTGGACCCTGGTTTTCAATCGAAACTAGGGAACAAAATTTTTGGGGAGTATAAGTCCGATCTGAGGGTACCTCATGGACTGCTTTCATTATTTCTTTTCAACCCCATCGAAGACAATGTTCCCCACCCTGAAACCGTGCGCTCGGCAGTGGCCTTTCACCACTGGCGCGGTCATTTTCCCCAGCTTTTTCTTGGGCATCGCTCACAGGAAATCAGCGATAAAGCTGAGGAGGTTAGTCATTTTCTAGAAACCTGGGAGAACTTGGTCTTAGAAGCAAAGCGTACAATAGAACACTTAGCTCAAAAACACAATCTCGATCCTTCGGTAATATCCGTCAACAAAAACCTGATAGAATACTTAAAATACAACAACCTTGGCAATGCAGGCATTCTCATTCCGCCCTATACTATGGTTTTTCTACCCGGGCGTCTCCGGATCTCCGATGAGTACCAGAAGAATGAGTTGCTTCGCATATTTATTACAGGAAACCTGATGCGAGCTGACCATTTTGCCTCCCTGGTGGAAGCTGGTGATTCGGACCTGACCACCAATGATATCGAATTTGGTGAATATCCGTCATTTGAGCAGGTTTGCTCCGCTGTTGCTTCCCGGATTAATCCTGAATCATTCTGGCAGAGAACTTTCTTCGAAAACCAACCGGAATTGCGAAAAACCAACTTGATCCTAGTAGCACCAACCGGCTTTGGCAAAACTGAGTTCGCCTATCTTTGGGGAGCGGGCCGGCGCAACATCTTTACCCTTCCCATCAAAGTAGCGGTTAACAACGCCTGGCAGAGAACCAGGGATACAATAAATCAGACTGAGTTCCGGTTCAATAACCACGTATCCCTTCTACACAGCGACGCCTCGCTAGAAATCTTCAACCAGAACTGCGCGGAACTTGATCTGGATATGGAACTTGAAACAGGGAAAGCAATGGACTTAGCCAAGCACCTGTGCGAACCCTATATTATGTCCACTGCCGACCAGATTGTACCGGCGGCGCTCCGCTATCCCGGCTATGAGAGAATTTTTGCTGTATTGATGGACAGTTGCCTGGTTATTGACGAGGTTCAGGCCTACGATCCCCAAGCGGCGGCCATTGTAACACATCTCATCCAACAAAATCATTTTTTAGGGGGCAGCACTCTTCTGATGACCGCCACCCTTCCCCCGTTTATAAGGCAAACCATTATCGATCGTGTGGGGATCGAGGAAAAACAGATAATAAACCTGCTCCAAAAGCCAGAATTCCAGGACCGGGGAAAAATCGCCCGGCACAAGTTGCGTTTTCTATTTCACTCCAGTGAAGATTTTGCTGAACCAGTTCGCGAAATGCTTGCTGCCGCACGCAATGGCAAAAAAGTGTTGGCGGTTTTCAACACCGTCAAAGCGGCGGTCAACGCTTTTAATATCCTTGAAAAAACGGGTGCCACAGACATTGATACTATTCTCCTGCATTCCCGGTTCACACGGGCAAGAAAGAAAGAACTTGAGCAACTTCTTGTGGAAAAATATATGCCCAATTCGCCGGAACGTGGCAAGCGCGAGGGGAAATGCTGTATAGTCATTGCCACTCAACTGGTCGAAGCCTCCCTGGATATTGACGCCGATCTGTTATTTACCGAATCCAGCCCCGCCGACAGCCTGGTACAACGTATGGGGCGGGTCTTCCGCAGGTATGCCCGCGGAGGGACGGATATCCCTCTTGATGAAGCGAACGTCGTAATAATGGTCCACTCTTTATCCCTGGCTTCTGATAATGGCTGGGTATATGATCGTGATTTAACCGCCCTGTCCCTGGTGCTGCTGGCTGCCTTCGCCAGCCGGAAAATATCCCTGGATTACGGACTGGACTACTCCGGGCTGCTTGATAAACCAGAGTGGAGTAAAGCTTTCCGCCCAGCTAAAAGGGTTGCCAGAGAAAAGTTTCAGCAGGTCAGACAAACGGCAAACAAGAACCTAGCCGAGTTGATCAGGCAGAAAGTTCCCGAACCATATACTCTTAATGAACACCAAAAGGTTGCCTGGGTTGAATCAGCTTATGAAATTCTGGAAAAGGCGACCGGTCCAAATGCGGACAGAAACCAGATCAAGCTCAATTTAGGCAAATACCTGGAAAACTATTTCAAAACCTTGGAGATTCTCGACCATGGGTTTTGTTCGGATTGCAAACCAGATGCACAGAAATTGTTCCGGAAAATCTGTGAAATACAGGTTATACCCACCGTTTTGCTTGAAAGATTTTACAAGGATATGTGTGAATTAACTGCTCATTCCCGGATTAGCTATCTTAATCTGGCGAAAGACATAATCCCCAAATATGTGCTAAGTATACCGCAGTATCGACGTTCCGAAAAATCCGTAAAACCCGGAGTCCTTGACTTTGATAAGATGATCGCGGAAGGTGTAATACATGAAGAAAGAAACAGCCTGATAAAGAAATTTAAAAATTGGTTTAGGGACATCCAGACAGCAAATATTGACTATTCTGATATTACGGGTGTCAATTATGATTGATCGGGTAGAAAGCCTTGAAGAACAGCATATCACCGGAACTATGGTTGCCTATTACTTTATTTGTAAACGTAAGTTATGGCTGTTTGCGAAGGGCCTAAATATGGAAAACGTTTCAGAGAACGCCAATGTCATAAAAGGAAAGCTGTTGCATGAAACCAGATTTCAGCGGGAACAGAACCGCGAATTTGCTTTCGATAATATTAAGATTGATTTTCTGGTCTATGGTGATCAGGTTTATGTTCACGAAATTAAGAAAAGCAAAAAATTCGAGGATGCGCATACCTGGCAACTAAAATTCTATATTTTTAACCTGAGGCAGAAGAACGTTAACTGCTCGGGAGGAGTACTTCATTACCCGGCCAGTATGAGAAAAGTCGAAATAGAATATGAGCCGGAAGACGACCTGAAAATTCGAGAGGCGCTTGGGGATATCGCCAGCCTATTGAAAAAAGATTCGCTTCCACCAAAAACCAGAAAGAAAATTTGTTCAAAATGCGCTTACTTCGATTTTTGTTTTGCGTAAGGAGACGGTTATGAGCAGAACCTATTATATCTTTTCACCTGGGCGCCTGAAAAGAAAGGAAAATACCCTGGCGCTGGAAAAGGACGACGAACGCAAATTTATTCCGGTGGAAGACATTGACCACATCTATTGCTTCGTAGATATGGATCTTAATACACAGTTGCTGGAATTTCTTTCAAAAAACCAGGTTGCTGTCCATTTTTTTAACTATTACGGTCATTATTCTGGTAGTTTCATTCCCCGCGAAACCTTGCTATCAGGCTACCTTATTGTAAAGCAGGTTGAGCACTATCTGGATATAAGTAAAAGAATGGAACTGGCCGGGCAGGTTATTGACGCTGCCATCCACAATATCAGGCGCAATTTGGAAAAGCGTGATTACGATGAGATTTGCGCTAAATTGGATATTTACCGGGAGGCCGCTATCCGAGCCAATTCGCCTGAAGATCTTATGAGCGTGGAGGCCCATGCTAGGAAGGCTTATTATTCAACATGGGAAAACTTAACCGGCTGGGAATTCGGACAGCGCAGTAAACAACCGCCACAGAACGCCCTGAACGCTTTGATCTCTTTCGGCAACGCCATGACCTATACGACGGTTTTGAAGGAAATTCATCGGACTGCGCTTAATCCTACTATCAGCTTCCTTCACGAGCCATCGGAACGTAGATACTCCCTAGCCCTGGACATTGCGGAAATATTCAAACCGATCCTTGTGGATAGACTGGTTTTTCGCCTCACGAACCTCAATATGCTTTCGGAAAAACATTTTGACCGCAATCTGAAATCAACATATCTCACCGAAGAAGGCAGGAAAATATTTGTCAAGGAATTCGAAACTGTCTTGGAGAATACCATCCTTCACCGCAAACTTAAGAGAAACATCCGGTACAAAAGTCTGATCAGGCTCGATCTTTACAAATTGGTCAAGCATCTACTGGGTGAGGAGGAATTCTCTCCGGTGAAAGTGTGGTGGTGATAAAATAAGAATAATTCTGGTATACGACATCTGTACAGAGGACAAAGCCGGCCAGCGAAGGCTTGTCAAGGCTCTGAAGACCTGCAGAAAATACCTTAATCATGTTCAGAAATCGGTATTCGAAGGTGAGCTTACTGAGGGAAAATCATTGATGCTAAAAAGAGAACTCGAATCGTTTATTGACAAAGACATGGATTTTGTAATTATGTATCAGTTGAATGATAGTATTAAATTGCAGAGGAACATACTAACCAACACTGTGGATCCCACTGATAATTTCTTATAAATCCAAACCGGAGGTTTGACGCAAAAACACGGAATGAGGGTGCCAAAAATGCAGGCAGAATGGGTATCCCGCGTGCGGTCAGGATCGACCATAGAGGAATTTGAACTCTATCCACTGAATCCTAACCAGGTTGATTTCCTACGTCAGGATCGACCATAGAGGAATTTGAACAAGTAAAAAATATTCCGAAGAGCGAGCCAGAGAAAAGTCAGGATCGACCATAGAGGAATTTGAACTTTGCTGCAATCCGGTCTATTAAGTTTTTAGCCTCGTCAGGATCGACCATAGAGGAATTTGAACCATTAAGACAATTTATAAGCGGAAAATACTACTCAGGTCAGGATCGACCATAGAGGAATTTGAACAAGAATGTCCAGCCGATTCAGCCGGTCGAAGTCTTCGTCAGGATCGACCATAGAGGAATTTGAACGGAAATTAAGGGGGTTTGTGTCAATGGACATTAAACGTCAGGATCGACCATAGAGGAATTTGAACACCTGAGCGGTGCCGACCTGAGCAATGCCGACCTGAGGTCAGGATCGACCATAGAGGAATTTGAACCCACTGCAGGCCGTCAACAGTATCAAGTATTACGGCAGTCAGGATCGACCATAGAGGAATTTGAACGACTATTTACGATATGTGCGTTATTGCCCTGACCGAGTCAGGATCGACCATAGAGGAATTTGAACAAGGATGCTGGGACCGTACAGCCGGGGAACTGATCCGTCAGGATCGACCATAGAGGAATTTGAACTATTTTAAAGCAGATAAGCGGGGTCCCCAGCTGCACGTCAGGATCGACCATAGAGGAATTTGAACTGCGATAACCGCTGACGATCCCCTTGTTGGTACTGGTCAGGATCGACCATAGAGGAATTTGAACATCCCTGGACGTTTTATGAATCTGCATGATATCACGTCAGGATCGACCATAGAGGAATTTGAACTAGCCAGAAAATAAGGGTCCCAACACCGGGGGCCTGAGTCAGGATCGACCATAGAGGAATTTGAACAGAACATGCGCGACACTTATGAGCGCAAGATCATGAGTCAGGATCGACCATAGAGGAATTTGAACGAAGGTAAACATGAACTGGAACGCGGTCCCAGGTGCGTCAGGATCGACCATAGAGGAATTTGAACATTGAAACAAATGATAATTTGGAAACGCCGGTATTGGTCAGGATCGACCATAGAGGAATTTGAACAATAAATGCGCTTACATTGACGGTTTGGCCGCTTCGTCAGGATCGACCATAGAGGAATTTGAACAGACATTTTATTCCTGTCAGTAGCAACGGCAAACCTGGTCAGGATCGACCATAGAGGAATTTGAACATGGTACACAGCCTACATTCACTATCGGGGATGAGGTCAGGATCGACCATAGAGGAATTTGAACCAGAGACCATTAAAACCTTGCCGGCATCCTGGTTGGTCAGGATCGACCATAGAGGAATTTGAACTTTCCAGAGCATGAAGAAGGCTTTTGTCCCGTTCGCGTCAGGATCGACCATAGAGGAATTTGAACGCAGGTAGGAGCCCAACAAGCCCCAGAGGGAATGAGCGTCAGGATCGACCATAGAGGAATTTGAACAAACAAACATGCCGGCAACGTTATTGGAAAACCTGGTCAGGATCGACCATAGAGGAATTTGAACCTCCAGATTGTCTACCCAATTATGATTTTTAATCCCGTCAGGATCGACCATAGAGGAATTTGAACAGGCCCAGGCTGATGCTGTGGGTAGCGTTAAGATTGGTCAGGATCGACCATAGAGGAATTTGAACAAAGATAAATTCGATTGTAATGTTAGGATGCTATACGTCAGGATCGACCATAGAGGAATTTGAACTATATAGGTCCTGCCCCAATAACCGCTGACTGGCCGGGTCAGGATCGACCATAGAGGAATTTGAACCATAAATTTACTGACGGGGCAACGACGTACCGGTGGGGTCAGGATCGACCATAGAGGAATTTGAACTTGCTTATCAGACAGCTACCAGCGAGTATTGGGACAGTCAGGATCGACCATAGAGGAATTTGAACCCGGATGGATGACGATATGCTGTTCAGGGAAGCGCTGTCAGGATCGACCATAGAGGAATTTGAACATGCTCTGAAAAAGCCCTCTTGCCGGCCAGTCAGCGTCAGGATCGACCATAGAGGAATTTGAACTTTAAAACATCACTGCTTCTTCAGCTACTTACTTCCGGTCAGGATCGACCATAGAGGAATTTGAACAATGCAGGCTAATGACCTGAACAGCAAAGGGATTAGGTCAGGATCGACCATAGAGGAATTTGAACAAACAGAAGGTTTACTATGTGCATTCTTTACAGGCAGTCAGGATCGACCATAGAGGAATTTGAACGCGTACTGGCCGGCGCCTGTCTACTGAGGAGATATTGTCAGGATCGACCATAGAGGAATTTGAACTGTCGAAGTATAGATCGACGCCTGTGTTCTTGTAAGGTCAGGATCGACCATAGAGGAATTTGAACGTTGATATCGAAGAGGCTGAACAGAAGGCCGCTGATGGTCAGGATCGACCATAGAGGAATTTGAACCCCCTTCGCCGTCTGCTGTTGGAATAGTCTTGACCTGTCAGGATCGACCATAGAGGAATTTGAACAAAGTTCAGCTTTGTTCATCCTTTCCAGTGGTTTTTGTCAGGATCGACCATAGAGGAATTTGAACTTGACTTTCCTGTATATTTCGCGATAGCCTGGGCCGTCAGGATCGACCATAGAGGAATTTGAACTATGTCGATATTGCAGAACAGATTTCCGTTTATGAGTCAGGATCGACCATAGAGGAATTTGAACGAACATAAAGCGCGGCATGAAGGAAAGCGCGCTGAGTCAGGATCG
>MVRN01000104.1 GCA_002067965.1 Pelotomaculum sp. PtaU1.Bin035 | reverse complement strand
GAATCCCACCCGCATAGCGGGCGGTTTTTTGTTCTCCTGGCTAAAAACATGCCAGGAGAACTTACTAAAGTAGAATTAAAGAGGGCGGCACTCTTACCGCGCATTTTGAAGAGGGCGGCAGGTTGGACGGGCTTGAAAATCGTTAACATATGTTTGTGCAATCATAATTTGCATTCTGCTTAAGTGATCGGTTAGAATCGAATAAGGAAACAAGGTAAACTTTATCGCTTCCCCACGGAGTGAGTAAAATTTATCGGAATCAGACAGGAGATTAGCAATGGCCAAATTCTACCGCCCCCAAACATATCAAATAATTACTTTCGGCTGCCAGATGAATGAGCACGATTCCGAGGTGCTGGCCGGTTTGTTGGAAAGCATGGGCTTTTATCAAGTGGACAAGGTTGAAGACTCCGATATTATTCTTTTAAATACCTGCTGCGTGCGTGAAACTGCCGAGAACAAAGTTTTTTCTTTGCTGGGGCGCCTGCGCCGCCTGAAAAAAGAAAAACCCGGCATGATTATCGGCGTGGGCGGCTGCATGTCCCAGCAGGAGGGCATGGCGGCGAGGATCAGACAGGGGTTTCCGCATGTCGACCTGATCTTTGGCACCGGCAAAGCCGGCCAAATCCCGGATTTAATCAGGAAAGTTATGGAGCGCAAGGGCCCTGTTCTGGCGGTCCGGCCGGGTTCAGGCGGGATTGCGGAAAACCTCCCCGTGAAGAGAAAAGAAATTATCCGCGCCTGGGTTGCGATTATGTACGGATGCAACAATTTTTGCACGTACTGTATCGTCCCTTACGTCCGCGGGAGGGAGAGAAGCCGCCGCCCGGAAGATATATTGGACGAAGTGGCCGGACTGGGGCGGGAAGGTTGCAAAGAAGTTGTTTTACTCGGGCAAAATGTTAATTCCTATGGCAAAGACCTTGAGGGGGCAATAGACTTCGCCGGCCTGCTGGAAAAGTTGGATAAGCCGGACGGGGGCATCTATAGAATACGCTACATGACCTCACATCCGCGTGATTTCACCGGCAGGCTTATTGAAACGATTGCCGCTTCAGGCAAGGTGTGCGAGCATTTCCACCTGCCGGTGCAGGCGGGGAGCAACCGCATATTGAAAAAGATGAACCGGGGGTATACTCGTGAAGGCTACTTGGAGCTTATTGAAAAAGTAAAAACACGTATTCCGCATGCCGTTATAACCACCGACATCATGGTCGGTTTCCCCGGCGAAAACGAAGACGACTTTAACGATACCCTTGACATAGTGCGTCAGGCCAGGTTTGACAGCTCATATACCTTTATTTACAATACCCGGCCGGGCACTCCGGCGGCGGCCCTGGAGGGGCAGGTCCCGGAGGCTGTTAAAAAGGAGCGCATCCAGGAGTTAATCAAGCTCCAGAATGCGATCAGCCTGGATAGGAACCGGGAAGAGGAAGGTAGAGTGCAGGAAGTGCTGGCGGAGGGAGAAAGTAAAACCGGTCCGGGTTTGCTGGCCGGGCGGAACAGGGGTAATAAAATGGTCGTATTCCCGGGGGGGAGAGAGCTTATTGGACATGTCGTCCGGGTGCAAATTAACGAGGCGCGCTTGTCTCACCTGGCAGGCAGACTGACGGCGCAGATTGACGGTTAAGCTCCGGTTGCTTGCCTGGCCGCATCCTCCCCGCTGTGATTGGCCCGGAAAAGAGCTAAGTCAGCGCGGCAAGAACAGTTTTAGCAAAAGAAAGAAGGCTCTCCGGGCTGGCGGCTCCCCGGAGAGCCTTATGAATATATCATGCAAAACGCATACCCCATGGAAGGTATTATACCTGAATAATTGTTTCTATGTTATAATAACCAGCAGGGGGGATTCCGGTGAGTTATACGCCGATGATCAAGCAGTATCTTGAGATTAAGGAACAATACCCGGATACTGTTCTTTTTTTTCGCCTGGGCGATTTTTATGAAATGTTTTTTGAAGATGCTCACCTTGCCTCACGTGAGCTGGAAATAACCCTTACCGGCAGGGACGGCGGAGGCAGCGAGCGCATCCCCATGTGCGGTGTTCCATACCATGCCGCGGAAGGCTATATCGCCAGGCTGATTGAAAAAGGCCGCAAGGTGGCCATCTGCGAACAGATTGAAGACCCGTCTTTCGCCAAGGGTATTGTGCGGCGGGAAGTTACCCGGGTTATTACCCCCGGCACGGTTATGGACGGCTTTCTTCTTGAAGACAAGAACAATAACTATCTGGCAAGCGTGGCTCCTGGAAAAGACGGGTTCGGGCTTGCCGTCTCAGATATTTCCACAGGCGCCTTTATGGCCGCCTCGTTTTCAGGTCCCGGGGCGCGGCTTGGCTTAAACGAAGAATTGGCCCGGCTCAAACCCGCGGAGGTGATTATTCCCCTTTCCGAAGCCGGGTCTTTTTCAAAAGAACTGGGGTTAGCGGATATGCCCGCGGTTAGCGGCTTCCGGGAAGACGCCTACCGCCCGGATGAAGCCGGGCGGGCGCTGGAGGCGCAATTCGGCGCGTCTTTCCTGGATGGGCAAAATGATGATGAGCCGGATTATTGGATCCCGGCGGCCGGCGCCTTGCTAATCTATTTAAAGGAAACACAGAAAAGGGAACTGTCTCACCTGAACAAACTTCAGTTTTACCATCCGGGCAAGTTTATGGTTCTTGATGCCACGGCCAGGCGCAATTTGGAATTAACGAAAGCTATAATTGACGGGTCGCGGCGGAACACCCTGCTCCATGTCCTTGACCACACTGTCACCGCCATGGGCGGCAGGCTGATTAAGAATTGGATCGAGCGGCCTCTCTTGGACCGTGATGAAATAGAGGAGCGTCTGCAGGCGGTTGAAGAACTGGTGGAAAATGTATTTTTGCGCCGCGACTTGCAGGACGGGCTGAAGAATATCTATGATCTGGAAAGGCTGGCCGGACGGATATCTTTTGGCACTGCCAACGCCAGGGACCTGGTGGCCCTGAGAAAATCTCTCGCGCACCTGCCGGGGATAAAGTCATTATTGGAACAGTCGGATGCCAATCTGTTAAGGTCAACCGGCCGTGCCGTCGACGTGATGGAAGATATCAGGGCGCTGCTGGAATCGGCTATTGAAGACGACCCGCCGCTATCGTTAAGGGACGGCGGGATAATTAAGGACGGCTTTAACCCGGAGGTGGACCGGCTGCGCTTTGCCAGCCGGGACGGCAAGCTGATGCTGGCCGGCCTGGAAGAGCGGGAGCGGGCCCGCACCGGCATTAAATCGCTAAAAGTCGGCTATAACAGGGTGTTCGGCTATTACATCGAGGTTACCAAGTCCAACCTGCATATGGCTCCGGATGATTACCAGCGGAGGCAGACCCTGGCCAATGCCGAAAGGTTTATTACCCCGGAGTTGAAAGAATACGAGGATATGATCCTCGGCGCCGGGGAACGGCTGGTGCAATTGGAATACCATCTTTTTAACAGTATCCGGGAGAAGTTGTCCGGGATGACCGGCCGTATTCAGGGTACGGCTGAGGCGATCGCCCGGGCCGACGCCTTGTTTTCGCTTGGCGAGGCCGCTGTCAGGGGGGGGTATACCCGCCCTGTCATTAACAGTGAGGGCGCGATTACCATCAGGGACGGGCGTCATCCCGTCCTGGAAGATGTCCTTGGCCCCGGAAGGTTTGTGCCGAACGATACTGTTATGGACGACAATGAAAACCGCTTATTTTTGATTACCGGCCCGAATATGGCCGGGAAAAGCACCTATATGCGCCAGGTGGCCCTGATTGTTTTAATGGCCCAGGCCGGCAGTTTTGTTCCGGCGTCCTTCGCCGGGATCTGCCTGGTTGACCGCATTTTTACCAGGATTGGAGCCGCCGACGACCTTTCAGGCGGACAAAGCACTTTTATGGTGGAGATGAATGAGTGCCGCGCCATCGTGATGAACGCCACTCCCAAAAGCTTGATCCTTATGGATGAAGTCGGACGCGGCACCAGCACTTACGACGGCATCAGCATCGCGCGGGCGCTGGCGGAATACATCCACCGGCGGGTCGGCTCAAAGACCTTGTTTTCAACCCATTACCACGAACTTACCGACCTTGATAATTTGCCGGGAATAGTCAACTATAATGTTGCGGTGAAGGAAGACGGTGAAAACATTATCTTTTTACGCAAAGTCGTCCCGGGGAAAGCCGACCGAAGTTACGGAATCCATGTGGCCAAGCTGGCAGGTTTGCCCGGTCAGATCATCAGCCGCTCGGCGGAAATTCTAAAGAGCCTGGAGCCTGTAATAGAGTCGGCCCGGCAGGTAGCCGCCGCCGGGGAGGCGGATGGCAGTTTCAGTAAAGAGAATAGGGAAGAGAATAATGTAAAACAGGAAGAACACCCGGTTTTACGGGAATTGCGCGGTCTGGACGTCCAGCGCATGACGCCGCTTGAAGCAATTAATAAGCTTTACCAATTGCAGAAGAGCCTTAATGATTGTATCTTATAAGGGGGCTGGAATAACTAAAGCTTGCAAGGAGGGAGTACAATGTATGTTGGCGTAGATGTGGGGGGAACTTTTACCGACGCGGTGCTCTTGAGTAACGGAGTAATACGCGCCACCGCCAAAATGCCGACGAAAGCGGATCTGTTGGAATCCATCCTGGAAGCGCTCGATGTAGTCCTGAAAGACGTAAATATCAGGGAATTAAAAAGAATTGTTTTCAGCACCACGGTGATCACCAACCTTATCGCCGGGCAAAAGCACGATAAAGTCGCCTTGCTTTTAATCCCCGGGCCCGGCTTGAGCCACAAGCACTATGACTTTAAAGCCGAAGTATGCGTTTTGTCCGGCGCTATCGATTACCGCGGCAGGGAAATAGTCCCTTTAAATGAAAAGGAAATAGAAGAGGCGCTGTCCGGCCTGGCGGCAAAAGGGTTTAAAAAGGTCGGCGTTGTCGGGAAGTTCTCTCCCCGCAACAGTGCTCACGAGAAACGGGTGGCGGCGATTATTAAGGAAAAATACCCGGACTGGCAGGCGGAGCTGGGATTCCGCGCAGGCCCCCAACTCAATTTCCCCAGGCGCGCGGTGACGACCTGCCTGACCTGCGCGACGAGAGGGCCTTACCGCATTTTTGTAAATTCCGTCCGCCAGGCGCTGGCAAAGAGGGAAATAACAGCCGAGGTGTTTATTTTAAAAGCCGACGGCGGGACCCTGCCGCTGGGGAATTCCGTGGAACAGCCGGTAGAGACCATATTTTCAGGACCGGCGGCGAGCACCCTGGGAGTTCAGGCGCTGACACCCCCGGACGTGACGGAAGTGGCGGTGGATATCGGAGGCACCACGACGGACATCGCCTTGATTTTAAACGGGCAGCCTTTGCTTTCAGCCAAGGGCGCACGGGTGGATGAACAGCTTACCCAGGTGCGCGCCCTGGCCGTTAAATCGGTCCCTGTCGGCGGCGACAGCGTTTTGGAGCTTTCAGGAAATGAGATCGTTTTTCGCCCGGAAAGGCTTGGTCCCGCTTATTGTATGGGCGGGCCGGCGCCGACTCCCACTGACGCCTTGCGGGTGCTGGGCTTGACCGCGTTGGGCGATGAGGATAAAGCCAGAGAGGCCATGGAGGACCTGGGGGCTCCTCTCGGTATGAGCGCCGGCGAGGCCGCGGGGAAAGTAATGAGCCTGGTTGTGAACAGTATTACGGAGGAAGTCAAAAAAATGTTTCTGGAGTGGGAACAGGAGCCGGCTTACCGTATCTGGGAACTGCTGCAGAAAAAGAAAGTCCGCCCTTCAATCGTCGCCGGAGTAGGCGGCGGGGCGGACGGTTTTATCTCTCAGATTGCATCCGAACTGGGCTGTCAGCCGGTTATACCGCCATACGCGCCGGTTGCGAACGCCATCGGGGCGGCGGTGGCCAGACCTACTTTGCAGGTAAGCCTGCGGGCCGATACCGAACAGGGTTACTATAATATCCGGGAAGAAGGTTTTCAGGGGAAAATCGATAGACAGTCATTTAACGAGCGAAAAGCGTTGGAGCTGGCCAGGGAAAGGCTGCTCGGAAAGGCCGCGGGATACGGCCTGGATGTGGCGCTGGACGACATTGAAGTTACCTATCAGGAAGTGTTTAACATGATCAGGGGATGGGACACAGCCGGCCGCTTGTACGACCTGACCGTCCAGACTCCCAGGGGTATAGCCGGCCGGATCGAGATTGGGGGTAAGTAAATATGCGGGAATCCATTGGCAAGCAAACCGGATTAATCTTTTTCCCCGCCTTTGACTGGGCCATTTCTCCCACCCACCCGGAAAGGGAGGAACGCCTTCTATATACACGCGACCAGATCTTTGAAGAAGGCATCATGGACCTGCCACAAATATCCGAATATGCTCCTGTCCTGGCAACTGCCCATGACATTGCCAGGACGCACTTCTGTGTGCCGCGCGTGGAGGACCAGACCACCGAGGCTCACCTGATCGCGGCCGGCGCGGCGATCCTCCTGGCGGATGAAATTGCTTCCGGCCGGCTGAAAAACGGCTTTGCCCTGGTCAGGCCGCCGGGCCACCACTCCATGCGGGTGGTGCGCGGCAACCGCGGTTTCTGCAATATCAACAATGAGGCAATAATGGTGGATTACCTGCGCCGGCATCACGGGATCAAGCGCGTGGCCATTGTCGACACGGATGTCCACCACGGTGACGGTACGCAGGATATTTTCTGGCACGACCCGGACGTCCTCTTTATATCTTTCCACCAGGACGGGCGCACTCTTTATCCCGGCACCGGATTTACCAACGAAGCGGGCGGCCCCAAGGCATACGCCCGCACCATAAATATCCCGCTTCCGCCGGGGACGACTGACGAGAGCCTGATGTATGTGGTCGACAACCTGATCCTGCCGGTACTGAATGACTTCAAGCCGGAATTTATCGTGAATTCAGCCGGACAGGACAACCATTACACCGACCCGCTCGGCAGCATGAAGATTACCGCTCAAGGGTACGCCAGGCTAACCGAAAAACTGCGCCCGGACCTGGCCGTGCTGGAGGGCGGCTATGCCATTGAGACCGCCCTGCCCTACGTAAATATGGGGATCATCCTGGCGCTGGCGGGGCTCGACTATACGTACGTGCGTGAACCGGACCTCCGGCCTTTCAAAGAGAGCCCGGATTTAGCCAGTGACGTCCGCTGGACCGTCGATAAACTTATGCGGCAATGGGAAAAGCGTGATCTGGTTGTACCAAACCCGGAGCATGTCAAGGGAAATTATTACCAACAGGTGAAAAGTATCTATTACGATACTGACGGCATTAATGAAAACCAGCTTGAAAAGCTGAGGCTTTGCGGAAACTGTCCGGGTTACCTGACGATAGACACCAAGGCGACCCACGGCTACGGGCGGACCGGCGGAAGGGCCTTGTGCGTTTCAATTCCTTTTACCGCTTGTTCCTCCTGCCGGGCGGAGGCGGAGGACCTCTATGAACAGTCGAAAAAGATAAAGGAATACCAGCACGTGTACTTGCAAGACAAACCGTCCGATATCTTTCTGAGCTATGATTCCGCCAGCGGGCAGGAGCGGCGTTCGGAGGGATAGAAATAATAGAAGCTACGGCTACGAAAATAATAATGACCTTGTTAAAACAAACTTTAGAAAGTTAAAAAGTTAATCTTGGGTGGGGGAAACCGAAAATCCTCCGTTTGGGCATGACCCCGCATATGAGTAACGGTGCCCCACCCGCTCCCATTATGCTGAACGAAGGAATGTTAGGGCAAAAAAACCGGGGAAAAATGATAGAGTAAGCAGGGGGCGCTAAGTGGGTAGATCATCCAGGATGAATTTTTTCAAAAAGGATGATAAATGGAGTTATTTAAAGAATGACTCTAAAAAATTGAGATGGGAGGGATGCTATGTCAAATGAACTTATACAATTTACATTGATTTGTACCTTTTTTGTTCTATTAATTATTGCCCTTAACCCCGTTCCGTTGGGGGGTAGGAGTAGATTGTTTGTGAAGCTTATTCGTACAATATTATTCATATTTGGTTTATATCTAATGTTTAAAGCTTATACCATATATTCAATCTATCTTAATGGTGTTGATGGTGACGGTATTGGCATATACTTAGGGCCTATTGAGATAAATGATACCGCGCTTACTAAAGATTTACCTTTTTATGCAATAAAATTTGCAATATCAGGTTTAGCACTAGTAATCATCCCAATCACAACTAAGTTATTTAGAGATATATAATGTCTTAATTTTATCTTAACAGTGGTTAAATCAGATATATATGAAAAAGCAAAAAATAACCGGAGGCTATAAGAACGCTTCTGGTTATTCATTTGTATGTTCTAATGGATCCGCTTCAGTAAATCCATCACTTTTTCTTTTATAGTATCACAAACCATTCGAAAAGTTTCTATAATTTCTTGTTCGCTGCCGGACGATTTTGCCGGGTCGGGTAAATCCCAGTGTTCCCTGTTTACACCGGGGGGAGTTACCGGGCACTTATCATTGGCATCACCACAAAGAGTAATTACATAGTCACTCTTTATCAAAATATTTTCATCGATTAAATCCGAAGTCTGGTTAGAGATATCTATACCAACTTCCGCCATCACCCGCAAGGCTACCGGGTTAACACCGCGGTTTTCTATTCCGGCGCTAAGGACTTTAAAATTTTCACCGCCATAATATTTCGCAAAGCCTTCCGCTATTTGACTGCGGCAGGAATTGCCCGTGCACAGAAAGTAAATTAACGGCTTAGTATCCATGTTTAAGTAAACACCTTCCAACATATCCTGAGAAGCTACTTGACTAAAAATCCGGTAATAATTACAATATAACATAAATATTTAATTATTTAAATATATAAAATCAGGTGATTTAGTGATCAATATTTTCAAGGCACTAGGGGATTCGCACAGGCTTAATATATTAAAATTGCTAACCTGCCGGGAAATGGGGGCGTGTGAGATTATCCAGGCCATCGGCTTGTCGCAGCCGGCCATCGCGCACCATTTAAAAATCTTAAAGCAGGCGGGTCTGATTAATAGTGAGAAAGAGGGCAAAATCGTTTTCTATACTTTGAATAAAGACGGTTTAAGAGAATTTTACAAACAAGTGGACGGTTTTCTTGACGAGCTTGCTTGTTTTTCCTGCTCCCGGCCGAAACCGTCACCGCTCAGGCAAAATCCCAATCTCTGCACGGAAATGGGATTTGATCCCGAAGCCTGCGAAAAAATAATTGATGAGGAAAAAATTATAATAAAAAGAAAGAGGAGGTAAACAGTAGTATGTCGGAAAAAGCCGCTGGAAAGCTCTCCTTACTCGACCGCTTTTTAACGGTGTGGATCTTTCTGGCCATGTTTTTGGGCGTAGGATTGGGCTATGTTGTGCCGGAAGTGGCGGACCTGCTAAGAAAATTCCAGGTTGGCACCACTTCGATTCCCATTGCCATCGGCCTGATCGTGATGATGTACCCGCCTCTGGCCAAAGTAAAGTATGAGGAAATCGGCGGAGTTTTTAAAAACATTAAAGTGCTGGGACTCTCTTTGCTGCAGAACTGGATTATCGGGCCGGTGTTGATGTTCTTATTAGCAATCATCTTTTTACAGAACCACCCGGAATATATGGTGGGCATAATTATTATAGGACTGGCCCGGTGCATCGCCATGGTTATCGTCTGGAACTCCTTAGCCAAAGGGGACGCGGAGTACGCGGCCGCGCTGGTTGCCTTAAACTCCATCTTCCAGATGCTTTTCTTCTCGGTTTACGCCTACTTTTTCGTCACTCTCCTGCCCCAGTGGCTGGGGATCAAATCAATGGCCATCCATATTTCCATGGGTGAAGTGGCTAAAAGCGTGATGATATACCTCGGTATTCCCTTCCTCGGCGGTATGATTACCAGATTCACTCTGATGCCGGCCAAGGGCAAGGAATGGTACGAAAAAAAATTCATCCCCAAGATCAGCCCGCTGGCTTTAATTGCCCTGTTATTCACTATTATCGTGATGTTCTCTTTGAAAGGCAACTATATCATAACTTTGCCTATGGATGTGGCCAGAATAGCTGTACCGCTGCTTGTTTACTTTGTTATAATGTTCTTCCTGTCATTTTTCCTCAGTAAGTCGTCCGGAGTCAATTACGGCCAGGCCACAACACTCGCTTTCACTGCCGCAAGCAATAACTTTGAGCTGGCCATCGCGGTGGCCGTGGCGGTGTTCGGCATTGATTCAGGCCAGGCGTTTGCCGCGGTTATTGGTCCCCTCATTGAAGTGCCGGTAATGATTGGCCTGGTTAACATCGCCCTTGGGTTCAAACGCAAATATTTTGCAAGTGAATTGAACCATTAGCAAAATCTTCGATGTGCAAAGGGGGAATGTAGTTCTATTCAAAAAGTTGGCCCTTATTTGCTAAATCTAATTTTTTTAGTATTTGAGGTTCACATAATAATGAAAGAAGTCAGTATAGCCATATTCGTAAGGAAATAAAATCCACTGACTAATCAAGCAATTAGTTCTAAAAAATTAAGGAACAGTATAGGGGGCCGGGAAAGGCACGGTTTAATAGGGAAACTTATTGAACCATATCCCAAACCGATACGGAAAAGCACAAGAGAGGCATTATCTCGCAAGGGATAGTGCCTCTCCTGTATGTCGGTGTAGTCCACTTTTTTAACAATTCACAGCCCTTTTATTGCATTTATAATTGAACTTGCTTGCCAAGCGACGATAACGTCGGCGGCGTTTTTCACAACAGTGGACGTCTTTTCAGCACCCCACGGTTGTATAGCGATAATCTTTTTCGGAGTATAAAATCCGTTTTTTGCAAGGTCAAGTTCAATATTTATCCACTTGCTATACGTCGCATATACTCCGGCCAACACTAAAACACAACTTGTAGGTGCCATCTGATTACTGATAGCATTTCTTAATAGCGTTATGTATGGGGTCGTCCTTGGGCACCGAATAATTTTTATACGAAAAATACGGGTCACTGTTGAGAAGTCCGATAAGCTTATCGTAAGCATCTGAGTATGTCCATGAATGGCTGATAAACAGATTGTACGTCATAATGATTACCTCCTAAAAATTTATAATATTGAATATACTTAGTGCTGCATAAAGGCCAATGAAAATGAATGGAACGGTACATTCAACATGAGAAAGCGGCCAATATTTGTTGAATGATTTGCCTTTACCAAGAACTTCCCATTCATATTCAAAAAGGCGAAGTGGCAGCGCCTTCTCTATCTCGTGAATCACTTTGAACTTCCCCGAATTTAACTGCTTATAACTTCTGATGCAGAAAAACCAAAACAGGGAGATTATTATTCCTACAACGGATATAAGATACATGTATTTACCAAAATCGTCCTTGAACCACGAAGCTACTGTCAATAATACCGCATTAGCGGTTACGAAAAATGTATTAGCCGTTGTCCGGCGCTGGCTTATTCTATCTGTCATTTCAACATATAGCTTATACTGGTCAAAAAGCTGGCTTTTGTAACTGACCTCGTCTTTTTGATTTGTTGAAAATAAATCAATGCTCATATACTCACCTACCCCCCCGCCAATCAAAGATCAGATCAACTCATTACCTTATCCAATAACGCCGCATAACTGTCAACCACGTCATATACAACAGAATCCGTACTGATAGCCTTAAAATGCTCGCGGGCGCAGTGAATTTTCGCTTTCTCAACCTCGCGAAGCTGCATGGTGGACATGGAGCCTTTCGTCTCGGCAACAAAGTAGATATGCTTCACTTTGC
>MVRN01000103.1 GCA_002067965.1 Pelotomaculum sp. PtaU1.Bin035 | reverse complement strand
GAATCCCACCCGCATAGCGGGCGGTTTTTTGTTCTCCTGGCTAAAAACATGCCAGGAGAACTTACTAAAGTAGAACAAAACAGGAGTCTTAGATTTCCCAAATAATACATAGAAATCAAAGACCCCTGTGTTTTGCTTAAAATTCTCCCAAACCCTTACAAATCAAGGCATGTCAAGTCCTACTCCCACTCGCTCCCTTGGAGCATTTTCTAAACAATTTAATTTAGTAGAAAATATGGCTTGTGGTGTTTGTATTGTATCAGTTATCCATATCTTTAGGGTTATCTGATTTTTTGTTACCAAAATGTTGCCGTAGAAATAAACTACTATCTTAGCTTATCTTAATATAAAACCTTTTGCTCTATTAAAAGACTAAGTTTTTCTAAAATCTCTTTTTTTAACTGCTCTATCACTACATATTTTTGGGCAATCTCCTGTTGCGCTATTAAACTAATTTCACCATCCTCGCTTACAGGAAATGGGATCTGCACATCAGCAATCATAGATGGATAGAGTTTAGTAAACTCGTCCACTCCTCGATCACCTTTTCGCCCTTTAGCGAGACCGCGGAAAATTGGTTGCAACGTATATTTTAGATATTGAATATCAATATTCTCTACCTTGGGAAGCAAGATCCCCCTGTCACCATTGATGGAGAACTTATTATTAAGAACTGTGACAGTTCCAGCAAAACCATTAGTTGACCAACTCAAGTAATTTCCGTCGTAATCAAACGTATCGATATATGTAAGTGAAAAGTTTGACGATGCAGAAAACACAGGGTATTTTCCCTTATTCATATTGCCGTACTTTTTTGTATATTTGCTCTTGCCTTTAATAGGTTCGAGCACATCACAAAGGCTGAACTCACGCATTGCATATTCGCTCATATCAATACGAACATCACAATCGGTAATCTTCCTGTACTTCTTCTCAATCTCATCTCGCATATCATCCAGTAGTGTGAACTGGCCAGCTATTAAGTGTTGCGCCTTTAAATCAAAATTGCCACAGTCGTCAATGGGTATTGAGATTTCGATTTTGCTTATTTTTTCTTTGCTCGCGGTTTTACTCCATGCAAAATCATCTGATGATAAAAGCAATTTCTCTAAAACAGCTCGAATGTACATCAAATCTATTTTGCCAATATATGCGGTTTTTAAAATCATGGGTCTATGATGGTCATTTGTTGTGAACTTGTGATTATGAAAAAACACATAGCCAACAGAACCTTCTCTGTTCCAAGCTAAACAATTTTCAAAATATTTCACGCCCTCTAACTCATCAGCAATAAAACCTATAGGTTCTTCATTTTGTCTGCCACCGTATACTGGTATTGTTCCATTATTATCTCTAATGAATTTTTTTGTTACACCTTTGATTTTTGGAAGCTCAAAAAGTTCAGATATTTTTACCTTCTTAAAATGAGGAAATTTACTCGTCACATAATTACTTGAAATATCAGAGTTTTCTATTTCTCGGCATTCGGTGTCAGATTTTTTTTTTACAAGTTCACGAAGCAGCTCTGTAAACTCAGTTAATGTAAATACTGCATCTTCAACAAACGTGATAAAATCTTCAACTGTCACAGTCGCAACTTCATCCTCAATTCCGAGTGCAACCTTCTCTACTTGAGTCCACCAACGCTCTACCGACCAATGTGAACCGTTGTAGAACTCGTCAATACTTACAATTTTGCAACGTTTATCATCGATAGGCAGCACACTACGAACGCCCTTGAACATATTGTATAGCGTTGCTGCCTTGTCAAGGTCATTTTGCTCAATATCAAAGCGGTAAACATCACGAGTTTCCCCTATCTCGGAACACAGGTAAGTAAATACAGGCGCAGTCTGTTTCTGCTTGGCAGGCACGCCATCGGTCATAACAGCCACTTTTTTTGTCAGTACCATTATGTATGTCTTTTTGTTAGTTGTGAAAAATGTATTGAGCGGCAACGATATAACCGCATCAATCTCACATTCTTCAAGGATAAACTCACGAAGTCGCTTATCATTACTGCGATTCATAATACCATCTGGAACAATTACAAATGCTTTCCCGCCCGGTTTGAGAGCGCGGATAATCCACTCCATGAATAAGCCCTCTACGCCCATCGCGCTTACAGCATAGTGCTGCCCTAATAAGCTCTTTTGCTTCTTAGCAATTTCTTCAGGAGTTTTCTTACTGATCTCCTCTTTCAAGTTACTGCTACCGTTCATAACATATGGTGGATTCGTCAATATCAAATCGTACTCGTCCGTAGTTGGCTTTGCAAGTGTTCCAAGTATTGAGTTAGTTTGCAGTAAGAAAGTATTGTTAAACAGTTCAGCAAACTGCTTTGTAATATCCGGGTATTCTTTTATCAAGGATGACATATAGATCAGCATATTAGCTTTGGCAAGGATAATTGTTTTCTGCTCGTCCTTGTCAAAACCTTTATCAAAACCAGATAGTGTAATTTGCGGTATCAACTGCCCATTCTCAATCTTGTAATAACGATGAATATCGTGAAGAATAGGTTCCAACAAGAATTTACCGACACCACAAGCAGGATCACAAATTTTCATTCCCGTACTGATGTCAGCCATACTTACAATTGCACGCACAACTTTTAAGGGGGTAAAGAATTGCCCCCAGTTTTTCTTGCTGATTGATTCCTTCAAAAAAGTTTCAAACAGCTTGCTTTTAAAGTCATAATCAATATTTTCAAGCGTGCCAAAATCTCTAAAACGTTCAAGAATTTTTTTGAAAACGGTAGCATAACCGGATACTGCATTGTCATCTTTCGATACAAATATTGTTCCATTAATAATTGTTGTCTTATCTTTAAGATTCATAGGGAAAAGATCTTTAATTGTTCGCCGAATGGTAGAAGCATAGATCTCCAATACACGTTCATCACTATCCCTCGTATATCTGCTGAGCAAATCATAAAAAGAGTCTGAACCAGTTAAGATACCGAGGTCGCTGAGATATTTGAAGATGAATATTTCAACAAAAGTATACAAGCAGTTTTCCGGTGTTGCTCCAGAAACCGCCCACAAGTCCTGCCACACCCTTTGAGCGAGCGGAAGAGGGTCAACTACTGCCGACGCAAATATTGTGTCGTTAATAGCATTAACAGACGCTATCGCCTTGCTAATCAATTTTACGCACTCAACATCGTTCTTGTTAAAATTAAGAGAAACGCGCGAACCATCTTCGGTTTTGATTTCATTGCCTGTTAGCGGGTTAATCCAAAAAGTTTTCTGCCCGTCAGTTACAATATAGATTTTTGCGCCTAAAACTCGTGCGGTCCCAATTTCCTGAGTGATTGCCGCCTTAATTTGCTTTTTTGTCCTAAATTCTTTCGGTTGCTTATACTCAATCGCCGCAATTACCTGTGGCATTTTGACAATCAAAGCGTCCGGCTTCTTACTCTCATATTCATCGTAGTCCTTATTGAGGATAATTTTAGCGGCTTTCAAGGCTTTGAGCGTTGTCGCACCAATGTTATAGTAGTTCCAAGCCCCGATTTTTTCAGGAGCCTCGATAAGATTGCGCTGAATAAGCTCTTCGCTCATTTCGATTCGGCTCCTTTCTTACCATTGGAATGTGCTTGCAAATATGCTTCAATATCAGATTCCTTTATACGCCAAGAACGATCACCAACTTTAGCTGCTAACAGCTTTTGGCTGCTTATCAATCTACGTACAGTTTTTTCGGATACTTTTAAGTAATCCGCTGCTTGCGAAACCGTCAATAATTCACCACTCATGTGCAATACCGCCTTTTCAGTACTTGCATGTACGCTCATATGTATTAAATATATCACGGCTCACATGGAAAGTAAAGGTCTTTGAGGTAAATAGTTGGACAAAAGTGGACACTCTTAGTTCTCCATGTTGATAACCCTCACCCCCTTTTGCCTCGCGTACCGCACCGTCTGATCTGTATCGCTAAAAGGGTGGTTCTTTATCTTACGTAGCCACGCTTTATAGTAGGTTTCTTTTGCACGGCTTCTTGCGCTTTCATCACGCTGATGATCTCATTTGCCCTGTCATCGCTCAATCCACGCCGGAGCAACCCATAATTTTTTTCTATGCCATGCAGCCGTGCATTTTCCACTTCAACCTTTTCCAGACGATTTGACAGTTCCCAAATTTGACTGTTTGCTCGATCAAGCGCTCTTTGCAGCTCTCTTGTTTTCTCAAAAAATTGAAGCAGAATACTGCGGATGACGGACTTCAATTTCCGAACAAGCGGAGCTGCCGCTTTTTCATGGTAGCTTTTTGCGGACATAAGTGGCTTAGGTTTAGATAACTGAAATTCTGGATCGTTATCATACCTCCGGGCATTATCGTTGATAAACTTCTCTTTGAATCTGGCGGCTTCTAACTTATCTTGTACCTTATCCAGCTTATGAGCGTACTGCTATAACACAAAATGTGTAATTAAAAATGAAACTAATTCCCGGTTCGGTTGTACCGGTTATATTTTCCAATGCGCCCTTTCATTAAGCGCTTATAGAAAAACGTTATGAAATAGCAAAAAATAAATCCTATCGCTATGCGGGCGATATGGCGCTAAAGAGAGAAGCCTTTAAACATGAAAACGAAGTTAGACTTTTAGTATGTTTACAAGGATATAGAGAGATAGAGAACATCTGGGATATTTCTGTTGTAGGATTTTCTATCAATCCAAATACATTTATTAAGTTAGTTACTTTTGATCCCAGATCTGATGAGTGGTTTGTCGATACAATGAAAAAATATTGCCACTCAAAGGGCCTGAAATGTCCGATTGAAAAATCTACTCTCTATGAAAGAAACTTCTACGAAGAGACTAAAATTGTTAGACAATATGAAGTTGTAACCGAGACAGATAAAACTAAATAAATGCAAAAAAAGAGCTAACTGACACTCAAAATCAGTTGCTCTTTTTATATGGATGATGCAATCAATGTTGCCAAAACATTGTTAATGGCCATTGACAAACGTTGCCACGGGGTTGCTTGAGAAGCCGGAAAACCGCATGATTGCTGACTTTTCTTCGCCCTCTAAATTACTCCCACTCTATCGTTGAAGGCGGCTTCGAGGTGATGTCGTAAACCACCCGGTTGATCTCCTTGATCTCGCTGACGATACGGGAAGAAACGGCCTCCAGCACCCCGTAGGGCAGGCGGACCCAGTCCGCGGTCATGGCGTCCTGGCTGTGCACCGCCCTGAGCGCCACCGTGTAAGCATAGGTGCGCTCGTCACCCATCACTCCCACGCTCCTCATGTCGGGAAGTACGGCAAAAGATTGCCAGATCTCCCTGTAAAGACCTGCTTTCTTGATTTCTTCTTCTAATATCGCGTCCGCTTCCTGCAAAACCGCTACTTTTTCGGCGGTAACCTCACCCAGAATACGGACCGCCAGTCCAGGGCCGGGGAAGGGTTGACGCCAGACTACATCTTCCGGCAGGCCCATATCCTCACCAAGTGCCCTCACTTCATCCTTAAACAACCAGCAAAGCGGCTCGATCAGTTCTAAACGCATGTCCTCCGGTAAACCGCCCACATTGTGGTGAGATTTAATCACTGCCGCCGTGGCGGTACCGCTTTCCACCACATCCGGGTAAAGCGTTCCCTGCACCAGATAATCGACCCGGCCAAGTTTATCGGCCTCTTCTTCAAAAACCCGGATAAACTCCTCGCCGATAATTTTCCTCTTTAACTCCGGATCGGTCACGCCTGACAGTCTGGCCAGAAAACGTTCACGGACATCAACCCCGATCAGGTTGATCTTAAATTTATCACGGAAAATTTTAAGGACCTGCTCCGCCTCACCCTTGCGCAGAAGGCCATGATCCACAAAAACACAGGTCAGACGGTCGCCTACCGCACGGTGTACCAGCACCGCCGCTACAGAGGAATCCACACCGCCACTCAAACCACAAAGCACCTTTTTGTCCCCTGCCCGCTCACGGACTTCAGCCACGGCCTGTTCAAGGAATGACGCCATGGTCCAGAGACCATGGCAGCCACAGATATCGTAAAGGAAATTTTTGAATATATCCTGTCCCTTTGGTGTATGGACCACTTCCGGATGGAACTGCACCGCGTACAGGTTTTTATCCGGGTGAGACATGGCCGCTACGGGCGCTTTATTGGTAAAGGCCGTTATCTTGAATCCCGCTGGCGGTGACTCAACCAGGTCACCATGGCTCATCCAGCACTGCTCAGCCGGCTCCAGACAAGAGATTAGCCTGTCCCGCTCAAGTACATTCAACTCCGTCTTGCCGTATTCCCGGTGAGAAGCGCGAGATACGGCGCCTCCCAACTGACTGGCCATCAATTGCATACCGTAGCAAATACCCAAGATGGGTATGCCAAGGTTGTAGATATCCGGATCACAGGCGGGAGCCCCGTCATCATAGACGCTGGACGGGCCGCCGGAAAAAATAATCCCTTTAGCCTTCTTAGCTTTAATATCTTCAATCGGTGTGGAAAACGGCAGC
>MVRN01000102.1 GCA_002067965.1 Pelotomaculum sp. PtaU1.Bin035 | reverse complement strand
CATCCCGCATATGGAGTAAGAAGCATGATTGAAGCATTATCTGAAAGGTTAAAACCGAGCTACGGCAAGGGCTACCTCATTTGCCGCGAGTACGGGTTGCTGCAGAAACGGCGCAAACCTCACGGGATTACCAAAGCAAATCCGAAGGCATTACCGGCAGAGGATTTATTAAAAGGTGATTTCAAATCGGAAAACCCCAATACCAAATGGCTGACCGATATCACCGAGATGAAATGCCAGGACGGCAAGCTCTATCTATGCGCCGTATTAGACTGTTTTGATGCTTGTAGGATATTTTATAACCCTGTAGAACTCACTTAATATTTGTGCTGAGAGACAAAGTTCCAGTTCGGACTCCAATACCATCTCAATAATAGCCGCTTCCGCCCCGTTCCATCCCAATGCTGAAACAAGGACGTTTGTATCGACGGTAACCCTCATTTTTCGCTTTCTCCTTGAGCCCCCCGTGCCCAATTGATAGCTGCCTCAACATCATCAGGAGTAATCCCCTCCCTCTGAAATCTTTCCCTGATCGGTTTCGCAAACTCCTCAAAATCATTCGGAGGCAGCACTTTTTTTATTTCCACACGGGAACCTTTTTTTTCAAAAAGTATGTAATCACCTTCCTTAACATTTAGAGCTTTCCTCAACTCAAGGGGGACTGTCACCTGTCCTTTAGTAGTTATTTTGGCAATGTAAAATTCATCCATATAAAATTACACCTCAGTAATAAATTCTTACTTAGTATTATATCCCCCTATTTCTTACTGGTCAATTTCCCGAGAAGACGCATTTTACTTTCACATACGCGGCAAACCTGCTCTTTCTCATCCAGTTCGCAGAGGACTTCGACGACCGGAAGACTGGCAGCCAGTTCTTCTTTAGTCCGCTTGGGTTTGCGGGCATAACTTATCACGGAGACTTTATCCGGCTCCGGCGCGTTCTTATTGGCTTCCGCCTCCGCCTCGTTTTATTTACAAGGATCCAAACCATTATTGAGTAGACCTTGCCCGGCCGCACTACACGGAAATATTCACACACACCATGTTGATTGCCGGGGAAGATGTTCAATTAAATTTCTCCGGACACCCGGCGGCTTAAAATTTATTCTTTCTTCTTTTCCAGAATGGCCTGCAATTGTCTAAATGTATCTATCAGTCGTACATCCCATTTTATATCTTCGTCAGGATTAGGCGCCGAATCCCAATCCGGCATAAATCGGTTTTCTAATATTGCCATGTCCTTTTCTTTGCTTTTCACATCAGTACTGACCGTCATTGATCCCATTGAGCCAACCCTCCGGGTAACTGGGCCCATTGACATAAGGTCTTTGGTGGGATTTTGTAATTCCTGAGTTGCTCTCATATAAGCCCCATCGACCAAATTATGTAATTCTTGTACATTAACAACGTCAACTATTGCGTGCATTTCTTCTGGCGATGGTACTTTATTTGCTGTAAGTTTTTTAAAACCATTTACAGCAAGCTCCTTTTGCGGGGTCTGCTCTCCACTTTCCAGAGCGTTTACCAACTCTTCCTGGCTCAGTTTTTGAAGTATATACTTAAGATCCTCTACCAATCCGGCTTGGACGTATCTTAATAGGTAATCAGAATAAGCTTTATCTTTGTCATTGGGATTAGCAATAGAAATCATCCAAGCATACCGGTTCGGACCCTTTGAAACTCCTCCAGAAGATTGTTTAAATCCGCCACCAAAAACATTTTCTTTCATATAATTTTCTTCGTTCGCCTTGACGTATCCTTCTGACCAGTTTCTTTGCTCTTCACCAGACAATGTATTAAACATAGAATGAAAATCAGTTCGCGCCATAAAGGGAGCTGCATTCTTTGGATATTCAAATTGTTTTTCATTTCCCATTAAAGCCAGGTAAACCTCAACAAGAGTAATCAAGCCAAGTAATTTACCTTCAACTGGGATTCTTTCTTTAATTTGTGCAATTAATTCAAGTAGCTTCTCTCTAACGGGATCTTCCTCAACCAAATTCACATTACTTAAAATAGCCGTCAATGTAGAGGAAAGGTCTTCAAGCAAAACACCAAAAGTCGCCTGTGGCCGAACTGCCATATGATGTTTCCAATTACCGCCTTCAAGCCCTACGATTGCATCTGCTTGTTTAATTCCACTATTACGATCTATCGCGTCATAATAATCTTCACCGCTACCAAGCGGAAATTTAGTAGTCAGCAGCCCTTCATAATTAGCAATTACATCTTGAATTTTTGCAGCATGAGTTGCAGCCTGGGTTGCGTTTTTTAAGGCCGTTCGCATGATCTCCATCCGGCCGGCTGTACGCTCCATTGCGCTCTCATCATCAATTGGAGGTAGTTCAAACTCAATAACCTCCATGGTTTCTGGTTTTGGAGCACTATCCTGTTGGGGTACCAGAACATCGTCATGGTCTACTGTTATTTTGTAAAAAGAAGGTTTGGTTGGATTAATACGTTTATCTTCATATATGAGAGTTTTATAACCATAGGGTTCTTCTGATTCTCTACTGACAGGCATTGTAGTTTGCATTTCAAAACCAACAGCCCTTTGAATAACATCACCCGCAAAATTGAGCTGAAGCTGTTTTACCGCCGGTTTAGGTGATTTTTTCAATAAGGAATCATTTCTTAACTGATTGGCCTCTAACCCTTTATCAGAAGCCTCCCGTTCCAAATCTTGATCATTATTGATTGCCATGCCCTCTGCCACTAACGTAGGCTTGACCCGCCCTTGCATCTGTTGTACTACATGCCAACCTTCGTGAGGCAGGTGTTTTTCCTGCCCGGGAGCAATGTATATATCGGTTCCTTGCGTGTAGCCCAGGGCGCCTACCTGTGAAGGCTTGTCCGAGTTACTGTGTACACGGACATCCGACAGGTCAAATCCTGAAAGTGTTTCAAGACCTGCTTTGAGATTATCAGGCATACCGGTATTGTTTTTACGAGGCTCTATTGCATCATACTTCATTTGGATTTCCTCTTCATCTTTAAGATCGACTATCATTTAAATCGAATTACCCGACTCCATTCTCTGAATTGGCGGGACTGTAGGGGTTGACTAAAATGGAATTTTAGCAATTGCATTACAGCCCTGTTGCCGATGGTCTTTTGTAGTTGTAGGATGTTTTCTGGACTTTGCAAAAAGCCGGAGGGCAGCCCCTTGTTAGTTGAGCTATTATCAACTCTTTGGGGGTTATCGTGTTTTTCGGAAATGTCATGATGGCTATTAGTTGTTTTAGATGCTTGTGTAAACATTGGCTCCTCCATAACGAATAATTTGTCATATTATGTCGAATTGCATATAAACAACAAAGACCGCCTTTTTTGCCGGCGGTCGGGTAAATTAATGTTATTGAAATACTTTATTTCGACAGGGGTATATTGGTTCCTTCCTTCAAAACTAAAAAATTGTTATGTTGCAATTTGTTTTCCAAGAAACCCCGCCGCAGTCTCTACCATTTTAAACTCAAGTTGCCCCATCTTCTTGTCCGGATCGTTTGCTGCAAGAATAACAGCTCCTACAATATCACCCTCCACAATGATAGGGGCAGTAATGACCGACGTGTATGTTATACCTCCATCTGATGTCAAGGCAACGGGTTGCTCCTGGAGTAAAACCTTTCTTTCTTCCATAAGCTTCATGATTTCCGGATTTAGTTGTTTTTGCAGTAATCTCTTTTTTTCCGTACCGGCTACAGCAATAATTTCATCTCGGTCAGCGATACATGCGATATGCTCAAGTGATTGGTTTAACGCCAGGGCATAATCTTCAGCAAATGCTCCAAGCTCTTTTACAGGCGAGTACTTCTTTAAGACAATCTCATTATTAATATCTGTAAAAATTTCTATCGGCGAATTACTGCTTATGCGTTGATTTCTTCTTATTTCCATAGGAATTACCACTCTACCAAGGTCATCTATCCGGCGTACAATACCAGTTGCTCTCAATTTTTCACCACCAGTCATTTTTATGGTACATCTATTTTATGTAGTAATTTTAATATTAATCATTGACCAGACATAGGAGCCGGTAGCGAACGTGTCGCTGTCGGTTACAGCTGTTATCTCAGCAGCTCGTGCCGGGTGTGTGCATGGAATAAAGATCACGGCCAGTGCGATTATCAGAATTAAAACGAAGAATTTTTTCATTTGAGATTACCCCCTTAAATAATTTTTTTGTGATGGTTGGTTACTACTATATTGATATGGACGCTCGAACAGTTGTTTTTGTTCCTTTATTTGCCACCCCCAAATATTTGCTTCTACTAATACAAAAACCGGGCCAAGTAGCCCGGCAGTTAAAGTTAAGGTTAGCTTAGTTTTCCAGTTTTGCTATGAACTCTTCCAATGTTTCCGCACTCATAGCTTTACGCATAACCTGTTTAATAGTCTCCTGTTCTTTTATAGATGTTAACCGTATTTGCAAATCATCCGGTACCCTGCCAAATTTTGTTTCAATCAAATCAAAAAGCATTCCCAATCTTCCTTTAATTTCTCCCTTTGTTTCCCACTCTTCCCTGATGCCGTCGAAAAATGGTAGGTTTTCCAATTTGCTCACCTCCAGCGCTTTTAAAATTAGCTCTTTTGGGAACCTTAATGATGACAGAGCTGCTAATGCTATATACAGGATCGACCTTTCGTCCTCCGCTTCTACTTCGCTTTTCAACCGCTTCGCGCATTTATCCAGTACAACTTCCGGTGGTTCCTCCTGTCGCATCAGCGGTGCTAGAGGCAGCAGACCTACCGGTCCCCGGTAAAGCAACTCCCGGCCAGCAATATCCTGTAAGTTGATCTGCCGGTAGTTAAAGTCAACTACTGTCAAGTCAAGGCATTCAAATACGTAACTCTGGCTTAGCTGGTTCGAGGGTTCGACCAGCCAATGAGCATCCAGAGCATCCTCGAATCTTGGCCTCACTCCGGTGTAAGGACCGGAATGGAGGGACAACACCCTCACTAAACGAATTAGAGC
>MVRN01000101.1 GCA_002067965.1 Pelotomaculum sp. PtaU1.Bin035 | reverse complement strand
TTCAATCGTTATTGAACATAGAGCGCAAGTCATCCCGTATATTTTCAATGAAACACTTTCAACCATTACCACACACCCTCATCTACACAGTCATCTTGCATTTTATCCATACACTCTGCCGGTTGTACAGTATGCGCTCCATGCATTGCCGGTGGGTCCGCCGCAACTGTCCCGCTCTCTCCCGGCGCGTTTTGTAAATCACTATTTATCTTGCTTATATCATCAACCACAGAGATTTTGCTCTTGATCATGCCCATCCAGCAGGTGTAGACGATATCTCCCGCTTCCCAGGGAGTGAACTCAACCAGATTATCCCCCACCTTTAAATCTTTACTAATATTAAACTTTGGAATGGTAATTGCCTTATTACACTCATTCAGATTCTTCGCATCCGCTTTGAGTACCCATTTCACGGGGATACCCTTTTGCACGATAATAGGCGGAAAGCTGTCCGGCCCGATGGAAGTAACGACGGTTTGCACGTTTCCTTCAATACGGGCAACACCCGCGGCACCGGATAAAGCGGCAGGGGAGTGCAGCATCACGCCTGATAGAGCCAAACCTCTTCCCACCATGACCAGGCCAAGAAAAATCACCAGTGCCGCGCTCACCTTCAGGATTTTGCCGGTATATTTTTTATTGATGATGGAGCTGGCCGCGCCGAAGGAAAACAATAACGGCGCCGTTCCGACGGAGAAAACAAACATGGCCATCGCGCCATCAATCACACTGCCTGTTCCCATCGCGTACAACTGGACAATCTGCAAAGGCCCGCAAGGCATCAGCCCGCTCAACAGCCCCACGTAGAAAGGACCATAATTATTGTTCCCCTTGAGCTTTTTCGCCGCAAAGAGAGGCATCCGAATGTTTAACCGCCGCAGCAGGGGAAATAATTGCAGGAGATTAATCCCCATAATGATCATAAACAACCCGCCGACGATGGGGACAAATCCTTTCCACACCCCGGAAAAACTGACTGCCTGACCGATTCCGCCCACAATCCCTCCAACAACGGTGTAAGCGATAATCCTTCCCCCATTGTACAAAATCGAAGAAACAAGTCCCGCATGCAGTCGACTGAGAGATGGCTATTCCGCCGCACATCCCGATGCAGTGAAATGAAGTCAGAAAACCCACCACAAACAGCAA
The DNA here is from genome assembly GCA_002067965.1 of Pelotomaculum sp. PtaU1.Bin035. GTDB lineage: Bacteria > Bacillota > Desulfotomaculia > Desulfotomaculales > Pelotomaculaceae > MVRN01. The sequence goes on along the minus strand of MVRN01000101.1, from coordinate 2,066 downwards.
ACCTAAGCTGGCGTTTTTGCCAAGCTCAGGGAAGCGCTTCAGCAAAAACATGTCTTTCAAAAACTGCAGCGCGTCAAAATGAGCCAGATTCCTTAAAATAAAATAACCAATTAGAATGGCAATTAGGACGGTGAAAAAATTTCTAACTTTTTTCCAATTGCGATTATGATTGAAATTGTTATTTATCTCCTCGGGGAAATTAGTTTTTACCAGTGACATAAAATCACCTTCCTCCCGCCAAAATATTGAAATATTTAACGGTTAAAATAACAATAACAGCATCCCAAGCACCGAGTGTGTCCAGTGAACAGCCAAATCACAAATCTTCATTAACAGAACCTCCTTCTTTGTTAACTAATTATTTTTTTAGGTTGACCATTTAATATAACGTTTTTTAAATCTTCAAAAAGCAACATTAACACATATATGTCAGCTATTAAAGCTTACAAAGCTCAGGTGCTGCTCCATAACCTATGCGCTTGTTTTAATTAGGAAAGACGATTATTATATATAAAAAAGCAACTGATATGACTCAAAATAAATTAGGTAATGAGGGACAAAATTGACAAAAAAAAATCGCAATCGTTTTTTGACTAAAGTAAAACGGGCAATTTATGATTACGGAATGGTTGAAGACGGTGACCGGGTAGTGGTAGGGTTTTCCGGAGGCAAAGACAGTGTCACCCTACTGTATTCGCTTTACCTGTTGAGCCGTACCCTTCCGGTCAAATTCGACCTGTCAGCGGTTTTTATAAGAACCGGCTGGCAGATGGATTTGCCTGTACTGGAGAACTTTTGTCGGTCCTTAGATATACCTTTTTATGTAGTAGAAACGGAAATAGCAAAGATCGTCTTTGAGGACAGGCAGGATTACAACCCCTGTGCCATTTGCTCGCATCTGCGCCGCGGTGCTTTGCATAGTAAAGTCCTGGAACTCGGATTTAATAAAGTTGCCCTTGGCCACCACCTGGACGACGTGATAGAGACATTTTTTATGAGCATGATTTATACCGGCCAGATTCGTGTCTTTTCTCCTTTTACATTTCTTGATCGAACCGGGATAACCATGGTTAGACCAATGGTTTATCTCCCAGCAGAAGAGATCGTTTCCTTTGTAGAAAAGGAAAATTTGCCATTCATCGTAAACCCTTGCCCGGCTAACGGTTTTACTAACAGAGAGGTAGTAAAAAAGCAAATAGCCGACATGGTCAAACGCTTTCCTGATTTAAAGGCGCGCTTTCTGACCTCACTACAGACGTTCGATCAGCGCAATTTATGGCCAGACGTCCGTTCCAAGAATAAAAAGAAACGCTAAAAATGAGCATGGGCCATACTGCCAAAACAACTCGCTACATAAAATAGGGTTTGATAATCATCCTCCTGCTTCCCGGGCGATAACCGCCTGAGTCATAGCACGGATATGCTCTATGGGACTTGAAGTACTCAAACCGCAGGCAGGGGAAATAATGTCTATTCCTTCCCGGACAAGTTTTTCGGTCATATTCTTAATTTTTTCGGGCGGACCAAATTCCAGCAAATAGGTGCTTACATTGCCCATAGTTTTAAGCGCCGGAAATTCTTTTTTCATCTTGCTCAAATTGATCAAGGCGTCCACACTGATGGCATCGGCGCCGAGTTCTACAAGAAGCGGTTTCACGGTAGATACATTGCCGCAGATATGCACAATCACCGGCAAGCCTGTTTCATGAACGCCTGCCACAACTCTTTTCAGGTAAGGAACAGCGTATTCCTTAAACATGGCCGGACCTAATATTTCTCCGGTAGCTGTGGGATCCCCGACAGCAATTAGTGTGGCGCCGTTTTCCGCCAGAATATGAGCGTAGCCAATTAAAAATCTTGTTGCATAATCTAATACCAGATGCGCTTTACATGGTTTTCTTCTTAAGTCCTTTAAGAAAGGAATCGGATCCACGATAGAAGCAGCCAAACTGATCGGGCCGGTAAGACTCCCCAGCACAGGAATAGCCGGATAATCAGCCGCTAATTTTTTTGCCGCTTCCGCCACTACGCTTATTCTTCCTTTCTTGAGCAGGCTTTCGATATCC
>MVRN01000100.1 GCA_002067965.1 Pelotomaculum sp. PtaU1.Bin035 | reverse complement strand
AGTGGGTCTGGAAATACTAAATGCCTCCAAGAAGCTTGGTAAACCGCCACTTACAGTTGAATTAGAAATTGCAGCCAAATTGGAACATGAGGCAATTTAATCAAGTCGGAAAAGGCCTCCGGAGCAAGCCTCCGGGGGTCTTCCCTTTTCCTCCTATAGGGGGCGTAACCGAGGTGTCATGGTATTGGCTCCGTAAGTATAAAACAAGAAGTATGCTTCTCAGGAGGTACACCACCTAGTCGGGATTGCATGAGAAACATAATGAGACGCATAGCTGTTTAGGAATGATCGGCCTTTTTACATTCATTGGAGAGTGGTGACAGTCCAGTTTTGAGTCCAGCTTCCGTCAGCATTACGCGTGATCCCTGAAGGCGAATAAAGCCGTCCAGTTCCAGGGTCCAGAGATCCTCAAGCAATGTCGTAAGGTCTGTTTTTAGTTCAAGAGCCAGTTCCTCCATCTGCCGGGGGACGATATACAGCAAGCGCATGATATTCTCTTGCTGAACTGACCAGTTATGCGTAAGGCAGAAATTGGGCGTTGCTTGTAACGGCTTCGGCTTGTTCTGGGTAGCGGCGATTGCCGTTGGTTCTTCCGCCAGCAATTGTTCTGGACTTAGATAAGGGGTAATCCCCTGGGAAATCAGCCGGTTGGTCCCAATGCTTTCCGGGCAATAGATGCTGTTAGGCACGGCCAGTACCTGTCGCCCGTTGGTGAGGGCATACTTGGCAGTCAGTAAGGCACCGCTTTCTTTGCCTGCTTCTACAATGAGCACTGTATGGCTCCAGGCGGTTATAAGATTGTTGCGCGCGGGAAAGAATTCTTTTTTTGGTGGAACACCGGGCGGGTAGGCTGACAGGGTTGCTCCTTCAGCTACAATTCTCTCCATGAGGGAGGCATGTTCCCGTGGATAGCATTGGTCGAGTCCGTAGGCGAGGAAGGCCAAAGTGTAACCGCCTGCTCGGAGGCAGGCTGTTTGGCCGTAACCGTCGATGCCCTTGGCCATGCCGCTTATCAGCGGTATCCCACGGTTAGCTAGAAACGTGGCAGCTTCCGCAGCAACCATTTTGCCGTATTCTGTGCAGCGTCTGCTGCCAACGATGGCAACCCCGGGCAGATTGACTGCGAGCTGGCCCCGGTAGTACAGTATCACTGGTGCGGCCGGTACCGCTTTTGCTGCAGCCGGATAAAGGGGATCGGTAAAAGGCAGAAGCCGGATACCTTTACCGGCGGCCTGTTCAGCAACTGCTTCGGCTTGTTCAAGAAGTTTTGTGCATTGACCTGCTATTACGGCCTTGATAATACTCGGTCGAAGCCCGGGAATGGCCCTAAGCTCCGCTTCCGTGGCACGGTATATCCGGCGCGGGCTTTTAAAAGTATCAAGCAGCCGCTTTTGGTTGACCGGCCCCACGCCTTTCAGCCGGCTCAGCCACACCCAGTAAGCGCTCAATTATGTATCCCCTCCTTGTCAAACGATCAGCATGCCTGCTTGTTCTTTATCCATATCTCGAGATGCCAGGGCTGCTAATATATGAGTATGTTCAATTTGCCTGGCACCGTCAATATCGGCATAGGTGCGGGCTACCTTTAGGAACTTATTGAAAGAGCGGACGCTGTAGTGAAAACGTTCGTAGGCTTGCTGCAAGATGTGACTGCCTTTGCTGTCGATTACGCAAAATTCCTTGATCATCGCTTCATTCATCTGGGCGTTACAGGTTACGCCTTTGATCCCGGTAAACCGCGCCTGCTGCTGGTCACGAGCTGCCTGTACAAGTTCGCGCAATTCAGCTGAAGACCGGCTCCGGCTTTTGTTGGACATACTCATAAAGTCAACCGGATGTACATATTTCTGAATATCAATCCTGTCTAAAATTGGGCCGGATATTTTTTGCCGGTATTTAATCACTTCGTAATCGGTGCACCGGCAGCGTTTTTGCCCGTAGTAACCGCATGGGCAAGGGTTCATGGCGGCAACCAGCATAAAATTGCATGGATAGGTGACACTGTTTTTTACCCGTGCAACAGTAACCTGCTTGTCCTCAAGCGGCTGACGGAGGGCATCCAGCGTTTTTCGGCTAAATTCGGCGATTTCGTCAAGAAAAAGGACGCCATTATTAGCCAGTGACACTTCGCCGGGAACAACCGGACTGCCGCCACCAATTAAGGCGTTGAGGGAGGCGTTATGGTGGGGTGCCCGGAAGGGACGACTGGTCACCAGATTATCCCGGTTTTTTATCTGGCCGACCACACTGTATATTTTAGTGATCTCCAATGCTTCTTCTTCGGTCAGCGCCGGCAGGATCGTCGGGATACGTTTGGCTATCATTGATTTTCCACAGCCTGGGACCCCGATAAGCAGGATGTTGTGGCCTCCTGTAGCGGCAACCAGCGCGGCATCAATTACCATGTCCTGACCGGTTACGTCGCGAAAATCAACACTGGCGGTATCCTCCCAAGTTGCTGGATTATCCAGGTCAGCGGCAGGAATATAAGGTTTTGAACCGTTAAGAAATTCCACAACGGCGCGCAAGTCGGAAAAACCGTATACTTCCAATCCCTGCACTAGTGCGGCTTCTTTAACATTAGGTGCTGGTATGATGAGGCGGCTGAGTCCGGCCTCCCGCGCTGCTATAGCCATCGGCAGGACACCGCTGCATGGGCGTAGCAATCCATTCAGGGATAGTTCGCCTAGAAAACCGAACGTAGCATTTTGCTCATCCGTCATGGCAAGTTGGCCGGACTCTTTCAAAAGGCCGACAGCCATGGGTAAATCAAAATGAGAACCGCTTTTTTTAATATCCCCGGGAGCCAGGTTTATCACAATTTTCAGTTTTGGAAACTCAAATCCGGATGATTGCAGGGCGGCCTCGACCCGCTGGCGCGCCTCTTTTATAGCTGTATCACCCAGACCGACCACCGTGATCGAAGGGATGCCGGGCATGTTGGTTGTTTCTACTTCAACCAGATAACCATCGATTCCTAAAATGGCGAAAGAATTAATTACTGTCGCCATCGTCTTAGTCCTCCTGCTCCTGGTTCAAATTGTGATCTCCCGGCCCGGCAGTGACGAAATCACCGGTTGCGTTATTGGAGAGAATTTCTTCATCTTCATCGTCAAGCAACAGCGAAGTAGGCAAGGTTTCCGGAGGAGGCATCCCGGAAGCAACAGCTTCCTCGACAAAATCCTGGTACCTTTTCCCCCGCGGTTCAGAAAAGTAACGCAGGACTTTTTCCGGCTGACACAGTCCGTTGGGTTCCTGTCCGGTGTATTGAGTGTAGCTGCTCCAGCAATATTCCGCGGGATGGTTTACAATTCCAGCTTTTACAGGGTTTAAATGAATGTAGCGACTGATTTCCAACTGGTACCGGTCGGAATCGATCATTTCCGACCGGTATCTACCCTGCATCAACTGCCCGACGAAACGATACTTTTTGTTAAAAAAGAGTGCGTACCGCATATTCAACATTTTCATTATCGGGCCAGGAGCGATTTCCCTGGTTTCGATCTGCAGATGAATATGGTTGGTCATCAAGCAGTAAGAAAGCAGAACAAAAGGCTTACTTTCCATCACCTGGCGTAAGGCATACATATAGACTTGACGGTCCTCGTTGTCCCGAAAAATGTTGTGCCTGTGGTTGCCCCGGCACATGATGTGGTAACATGCGCCGGGATACCATACTCTTGGTTTTCTGGCCATTGCTCTTCCTCCCAGTTGTATACGATTAATTCTTCATTTTATAATTTATTAATACGACACACGGTAACATTTTCCTGTCATTCGGGTTGTACCCCCTTCGGGTCGTACCCCCACACAATTTAGACACAATTCTGACAATTCAACTGATCGTGGACGGCCGGGAGGTCCCACGATAAACGTCAGGCCGTATTCTTGCCCCATCCCACGGTCTGGCCGCCGGAAATGCCCCCAGAGCCGCCGGGACCGATTAGCGAAGGCAATCACCAGTCACCAATAGTATTCAGCCGCAGGAACAAATCACCGCACTCAGAACTTATGCAACACATCCTGTTACCCCGACCGTTCCCATGATATAATACCGGTAAGGGAGTAAACAAAATTGCCGGACCGAGGGAAAACGATGCAAAGATCGCTCCATCACCCCCACGACAAGGGATACAGGCAACTGCTGACCAACAAAAAGAACTTCCTGGAACTGCTGCAAACCTTCGTCGGGGAGGGCTGGGTTTGGGAGATAGACGAAGACGACCTGACGCTGGTCGACAAGTCCTACGTCCTGCAGGACTTCAGCGACAAGGAGGCCGACATCGTGTACAGGCTGCGCCTCCGGGGCAACGACGTGATATTCTACGTGCTGCTGGAACTGCAGTCGACAGTCGACCAAACGATGCCATTCAGACTGCTGCAGTACATGGTCGAGGTCTGGCGGGACGTCTACGACAACACCCCGGAGAAGGAGAGGAAGCGCAAGGGCTTCAGGCTGCCGGCCATCGTGCCCGCCGTCCTCTACAACGGCGATGGCGGCTGGACGGCCCGCCGGAGCTTCAGGGAATACCAACACGGGCAGGAGAGGCTGTCCGGGCATCTGCTGGACTTCGAGTACATACTCTTCGACGTCAACCGGTACGGCGAAGAAGAGCTCCAACGGTCTGCGAACGTTATCTCAAGCGTGTTCTACCTGGACCAGACAGTGGACCCGCGGGAGCTGGTGGACCGGCTCAAGGAACTGGCCGACGTGCTGAAGGGGATGGCGCCGGAGCAGTTCCGGCAGGTGGCGGTGTGGCTGAGGAACGCGGTCAAGAGCAGGATGCCGAAAACACTGCGGGAAGAAATGTATCGCGTGCTGGAGGAAACCGAACCCTGGGAGGTGGAGAAGATGATCACCAACATCGAGCGGACCCTTGACGAGATGCAGAGGCAGGCTTCATTAGAAGGTGAAAAGAGAGGGAAGGCAGAAGGTAAAGTTGAAGGCAAAGTTGA
>MVRN01000099.1 GCA_002067965.1 Pelotomaculum sp. PtaU1.Bin035 | reverse complement strand
TATCTGGTCATGTTTATCTTGCTCGCGTATATACTTTGCTATCGTTTTTTCATTCAACCCTACCGTACTGACATAATATCCTTCGGCCCAGAAATGTCGGTTGCCAAATTTATATTTCAGATTTGAGTGCCTGTCGAAGATCATCATTGCACTCTTTCCCTTCAGGTATCCCATTATCTGCGAAACACTATATTTCGGCGGAATACTCAACAACAGATGGACGTGATCCGACATCATATGCCCCTCTATTATTTCGATACCTTTCCACTTACATAAATCTTTTATAATCCCCTTTATATCTGCCCGCAACTCGTTATATATTATTTTCCTTCTGTACTTCGGGGTAAACACTATGTGATACTTGCACAGCCATTTGGTATGTGCTAAACTCTCTGCCATAAGCAACACCTTTCTCCTGTTTTTTTGATGGCTTGAACAATCATCATTTTAACAGAAGGGTGTTGCTTTGCTTAAGCCTTGAATCCCACCCGCATAGCGGGCGGTTTTTTGTTCTCCTGGCTAAAAACATGCCAGGAGAACTTACTAAAGTAGAATAAAAACCACTTTTTTGGATCTCATAACTATGATATCACAAAAAAGTGGTTAAGTTAGCAATACTATATCTGCTTATTATACAGGAACTCTCCCCCGATTCATTCAACAGTGACCGATTTCGCCAAATTTCTCGGCTTATCCACATCGCACCCTCTGGCCACCGCCGTATGGTACGCCAGCAACTGCAGCGGGATCACGGTCAGTACCGGGGCCAGGACCGGGTGGGTATTCGGGATGTAGATCACCTTGCCGGCCACCCTTTCCACTTCCTTGAGGCCATCCATGGCAAGGGCCACCACTGCCGCGCCACGCGCGTTTACTTCCTGGATGTTGCTGACCATTTTGTCAAAGAGGCCTTCCTGGGTAGCCAGAGCCACTACAGGCATTTTGTCCTCTATCAGGGCCAGGGTGCCGTGCTTCAGTTCACCGGCGGCATAGGCTTCAGCATGGATGTAGGAGATCTCTTTCAGTTTCAGAGAGCCCTCCATCGCCACAGCGTAGTCCAGACCCCGGCCAATAAAGAATACGTCTGTGCTACAGGCAAATTCTTGAGCAAAATCCTTAACTACTACCGTATTATCCAGGATGCTCTGCGCTTTGGCGGCAAGCTTTTTCATTCCCAGAAGAATTTCTTGTATTTCTTCAGACTTGACAGTACCGCGCACGTCAGCCAAATACAATGCGAAGAGGTACATAGCCACCAATTGGGTTGTGTAGGCCTTGGTTGAAGCTACGGCGATCTCGGGACCGGCCCAGGTATAAATCAGGTCGTCGGCTTCCCGGGATACAGAACTGCCCACCACATTGGTTACAGCGATCACCCGGGCGCCCTGCCGCTTGGCTTCCCGCATCGCTGCCAGGGTGTCGGCGGTTTCACCGGACTGGCTGATTACGAGCACCAGGGAATCCGACTCAATGATGGGGTGCCGGTAGCGAAACTCGGAGGCAATATCAACTTCCACCGGAAGCCGCGCCAGCTTTTCAATAATGTGTTTACCCACCAAGCCGGCGTGGTACGCGGTACCGCAAGCGGTGATAAATATTTTTTTCAAACCTTTAATCTTTTCCGGAGTTATTTTAACTTCGTCCAGGATGACATTGACCCCGTCTGTAGAAATCCGGCCGCTCAGGGTATCGCGCAACGCCTGGGGCTGCTCGTGAATTTCCTTCAACATGAAATGTTCGTAGCCGCCCTTTTCAGCTTGCTCCGCTTCCCACTTAACGTCCAGGACTTCTTTGTCTACCTCGTTGCCATTCCGGTCCATGACCCATACCCGGCCTGCCTCCAGCACCGCTATTTCCCCGTCATTTAGGATGTAGGTGTTCCGTGTATGTTTCAAGAGAGCAGGGATATCCGAGGCCAGTAAGTATTCACCATCTCCCAGGCCCACTACCAGCGGGCTGTCCTGCCGGACGGCCACTACTTTATCCGGTTCATGTGAAGAGACCACAGCCATGGCGAAGGAGCCTTCCAGCTTCGACACCACTCTCAACACGGTGTCTACCAGGTCACCGTTGTAATAATGCTCGATCAGGTGCGGGAGCACTTCGGTGTCGGTCTGGGAGCGAAAGGTATGGCCATTTAACTGGAGCCAATCCCTCAGATTAATATAGTTTTCAATGATGCCGTTGTGAACAACGGCGAAATGCCCGGTACAATCAGTATGCGGGTGGGCATTGCTGTCAGTTGGCTTACCGTGGGTAGCCCAGCGGGTGTGCCCAATTCCAATGTTGGCAGCATAACTGCGGCCATTCAACTTCTCTTTGAGCGAGTTCAGACGGCCGGCCCTTTTTATTAATGTAAGGCGGCCTTCCTCCGGAAAAACTACTCCGGCGGAATCATAGCCACGGTATTCCAGCTTCTCCATACCTTCCAATAAGATGGGGACGGCCTCTTTGAAACCGATATATCCGACAATACCGCACATTTTTTTACCTCCTGATTTTTCCTCTTTGTACTAGAGCAAAAAATAATACCGGGGCACACTAATGCCACGGCACTGGTTTACAGTTTATGGATATTCTCAAAAAGGCAATACATATCCTTATGCGTTATGCCGCTCTTAGCCGCCGGCATCTTTGTCCCACCGGTTACCCGGAGGTTTTGTAATGCCGCTGACGGTCAGGCCGGACCGGGGGGAACCCGCCGAAAACTTCGATTAACCCCCTCCTCGTCAACCCTAAAAATTACCTGGGAAACATTGAAAACCAATCAAATAACTTATATATTTACCCCAGTAATTTTTAACCTTGAATTTTGAAACACCTTAAAATTCAAGAAGGGTCCTGGCGCTTGTTATTTATTTTTTCGTTTTTAGGAAACAAGCTCTCTTCAATTCTCACCTCCCCTGAAACATCTATTAGTAACACAGGTAATCGCTACAATTCTTGTATTATATTCGCCAGTCTATAAACAATATCCTCTAACTGACGCATATCTTTTCCTTCAGCCATAATCCGCACCAAAGGCTCGGTACCGGACGGGCGCACCAGGATGCGTCCTTTTCCGCCCATCGCAAGCTCAAATTCCTTGATGGCCTTGGCTAGGACGGGGCTGTTCATAACCCGGTTCTTGTCAGATACAGGCTTATTTACCAGCAACTGGGGAAGTTTTTCCATCTGGGCCGCCAGTTTATCCAGCGGCTGGCCGCTCTCTCTCAACACACTCAGGAGTTGTAAAGCAGTTATAATGCCGTCACCGGTGGTGTTATGATCTAAAGAAATGATATGTCCGGACTGCTCCCCACCGAAACGGGCGCCTGTACACAGCAATTCTTCCAGGACATAACGGTCACCGACCTTGGTTTCCACCACCTGTATCCCTGAATCCCGTAGCGCCAGGTGCAATCCAAGGTTGCTCATGACCGTAACGACAACAGTATTCTTCGCCAGCAACCCTTTTTCCTTTAAATGGCGCGCACAGATAACCATTATCTGGTCGCCGTCCACCAGCCTGCCGTTGGCGTCTACTGCCAGCACCCGGTCAGCGTCACCATCGTGAGCCAGGCCCAGATCGGCGCCGGTTGAAATAACGGCTTCCATCAAGGCTTCAGGATGGGTGGAGCCGCACCCGTCATTGATATTGATCCCGTCCGGATGGTTGTAGATGGGTGTGACCTCCGCGCCTAATTCGCTGAAAACCCGCGGGGCCACCTGATAGGCCGCCCCGTTGGCACAATCTACTACGATTTTCAGCCCACTCAAGTCTGTTTCTACAGTACCGCGGGCAAAGCCGACATAACGTTCAACCGCGTCATGTACCCGGTACGAACGCCCCACACCTTTGCCAATAGGGAGAGGTACGCCGTCACAATCGTCCATGACCAAGGCCTCAATATCCGCCTCTATTTCATCGGGAAGCTTGTAACCGCTGGAACTGAAAAACTTAATCCCGTTGTCGTCAACCGGATTGTGGGAGGCGGAAATAACCACCCCGGCAGCCGCCTTCAATTCACGGGTCAGGTAGGCGATAGCGGGGGTTGGCATAACTCCCAGCATTAAAACATCGATCCCTGCGGAACAAATACCCGCCGCCAGAGCAGCTTCCAGCATATCTCCGGAAATACGGGTATCTTTACCAATTACCATGCGGGTGTTGGTGCCGCCCCGGGCCAGGATGTGCGCCCCCGCCCGGCCGAGTTTGAAAGCCAGTTCGGGGGATAGTTCGCTGTTAGCCACACCTCTTACCCCGTCAGTCCCAAATAATTTCCCCATGGTATCGCTCCCCTTTCAACGTAAAAAAATACAATTCATTATAACTATAGTGCATCGGTATTGTCAATTTCCCGGTTTTTATATAACATTCTATGATAACCGTCAAATTTCGGTCAATCACCCGGGTATGAAGATTATGGTTTTTGCGGGGAGGGTTCACCGCTATTGCCCGGTGGCGGTTGAACCGGCGACTCCTTTTTGACAACTTCCACCTGCACCTTCACCCGGCCGGGTTGAAAGTTAGTTACTCCAGGCGGCATTATCAGGCCTACATCTTTTGCGAGGTTCTTGTCAATACCGTGAATATCCACAGGCTCGGTATTTATTCCGGAAATTTCGCTGAGCGCTTCCGCCGGACCAAATATCTGCACTGACACCGGCTCGGCAACACTGCCTTTTATTGTATAGCCGTTAGCAGGGACTCCGGTTAACTGGATCTGAACAGGCACGATTTTTGATGAAACAGCACTGACGATCGGTATTACTACATGTACCATCGACGGGTTTAAGGAAACACTCGAATTGCCGACATTGACCGGATAATTTTGTTCAATGTCTCTTACAGCCGGCGGAATCTCCACTACCGCCGTGGCTTGAATGATTTCATTTACAACCTTGCCCGGCCCGCTGGCAATGACCGTTCCGGGATGGCATACCGGAGTCAGCGCGGTGTACCCCTGAGCAGGCGCTCCCCGCAAACTTACCACGACAGGTATCTCTTTTTCCACCAATAAGTCAATTGACAACCGCACCTCTTCCGGAGTAACCTGAGCCAACCGGAGGCCTGCGGGAGCGCTCACCTGGACAGGCAACAGAATTTCTCCGGTCACACCTTCCGGTATATCAACAACTGCCTTGATGTCCCCGGGAGTGAGGTTGGCTAACTGGTTATTATTTCCAAGCACCTTCACCTTGACACTCTCCGGCATTCCACCTGTAATTAAGAAATTCTGGACGAGGCCGGTGCGCTCAAGGTTCACATTTAATATTTTTTCCTTGACCGGGTTCTGCTCGTTGTTGGCGTAAATCCATAAAATAAAGGCCAGCAGCACAGAAAGAAATTTAATAGAATTTTGCTGCCAATCCAGACGAACCATTGCTACCTCCTGGGCCAGAGTGATGACAGGGAATTGCTGGCCCGGCTTTTTAACAGCGCTGTAAGCTTATCCTGCAGGCTTGCTTCATCTAAATACCTGGTAAGTACCCCTTCAACAGCTATTGATATGGTGCCGGTCTCTTCAGAAACAATTATAGCCGCCGCGTCGGAATGCTCACTGATGCCGATCCCGGCCCGGTGCCTGGTACCTAAATCGCTGGTGAGGTAAGGATTTTCGCTCAGGGGCAGAAAGCAGGCCGCGGCAGCTACCCGGTTGCCCCGGATGATCACCGCTCCGTCGTGGAGAGGTGTTTTCGGTATGAATATATTTACCAGGAATTCGGCTGATACAATTCCATCTATTTTTAAGCCGGTGTCGATATGTTCCTCCAGGCCGGTTTCGCGCTCCAGAATGATTAGCGCTCCGATTTTATTCTTGGACAGTATAGTGGTTGACCGGGTAATCTCGGCGATAACCTTAACCTGTCCAATTTCTTCCGCCCCAATGGAAGTAAGCGGGGTATGGGTTAAAAATTTTCCGCGGCCAAGCTTTTCAAGCGCCCGCCTGAGCTCGGGTTGAAACACCACCGGCAGCGCCACCACAAGCGCGGTCATAACCTGCCGCAAGAGCCAGTTCATAGTATAGAGGTTAAACAGGCTGGAAAGAGCAGTTGCCATCAGTAAGACGGCAAGCCCCTTGATCAATTGGACTGCCCTGGTCCCTTTGATCAACAGCATTATCTTGTATACTACAAAAGCCACGATCAGGATATCAATAACGCTGCTCAAGTTGAACTTGAGCACTGCCTTAAAATAATCAAGGTTGGGGAGCCAAAAATGTTCCACAGGATGTTCCCCTCTTCCGTCCAATCACAAATATTATATCTCCAAGGTAAGCAAAAAAACCGCTTCTCCTTTATTTCTGTAGCGGAAAGCCGTTTCCTGCAAAAATCATCCATCTCCTGAATTATTATCAATACAGTTACAAATACGTCTCCGGCCAATTAGGCCGGAGTATTACGGTTAACCTTCTATGTCAATGTTTTTCTTGTCGGCATTACCGCCTTCAAGCAAGCCGTAAGCGATACTGTCGGCCAAGGCCTGCCAGCTGGCCTCGATAATGTTCTGGGAGACGCCGACCGTACCCCAGGAACGCCGTCCGTTACTGGTTTCAATGTGGACCCGTACTGTCGCTCCGGTGCCGTCTTTTTCATCCAGCACCCGCACCTTATAGTCGGAAAGATGCATCGATCTTATATTTGGATAAAACTCTTCAAGGGCCTTGCGCAGGGCATTGTCCAGAGCATTCACCGGCCCGTTGCCCTCCGCGGCGGTATGTACCACCTGGCCGCCCACTTTTATTTTAATGATCGCCTCAGAATAAGCGGGGCTGTTTTCCCTCATTTCAGTCAACAAGCGCAAAGTCTCCAGGGAAAAGGGCTCATGATATCCGTTGAAGGCTTTACGCATAAGGATTACGAAGGAGCCCTCCGCTCCCTCGAACTGGAAACCCTGGTTTTCCAGCTGTTTAATCTCTTCCAAAATCCGCTTGCCTTCGGGGCTCTGCTGATCGATCTGCAGATTAAACTCCTTATATTTATACAGCAAATTAGACATGCCGGAAAGTTCCGATATCAACACCCGGCGGCCGTTCCCCACCAATTCGGGGTCAATATGCTCGTAAGTTTTGTAGTCTTTAAGCAGAGCGCTGACATGGACGCCGCCCTTGTGGGTGAAAGCGCTTGCCCCAACATACGGCTTATGCGTATCCGGGCTAACGTTGGCAACCTCGCTGACAAAATGGGACAATTCGGTCAGGTAGGCCAGTTTTTCCCGCGGGATGGTTTCAATGCCGCACTTCAGGGTAAGGTTGGGAATGAGCGAACAAAGGTTGGCGTTGCCGCACCTTTCGCCATAGCCGTTTATCGTGCCCTGTACCTGCACAGCTCCGGCCTGCACCGCCATCATGGAATTGGCCACAGCCATTTCACCGTCATTGTGGGCGTGAATACCTACGGGAATATTCAGGTGGCTCCTGGTTAAACGCACCACCTCCATTATCTCCGTAGGCAAACTGCCCCCGTTGGTATCACACAAGACTACCGTCGAAGCACCACCTTCCCCGGCAGCCCTGACGGTTTCCAGGGCGTAGGCCGGGTTGGCCTTGTACCCGTCGAAAAAGTGCTCGGCGTCATAAATGACTTCCATGCCGCGGCTTTTCAGGTAGGCAACCGTCTCACGGATCATGACCAGGTTCTCTTCAAGTGTGGTACCCAGCGCTCTATGGACATGGAAGTCCCAGCTCTTTCCAAAGATAGTGGCTACCGGAGCCTGCGAATCCAGAATGGACTTAACATTGGAGTCATTTTCCGCCGCCACCGATGGCCTTCGGGTTGAACCAAAGGCGGCTATCTTGGCCCGCCCCATGTCATATCCACGGATCCTGTGAAAAAAATCAAGGTCCTTGGGATTTGAACCGGGCCAGCCCCCCTCTATATAGTGAAAACCCAATTTGCCCAGACGCTGGGCAATCTTTATTTTGTCTTCGCAGGAATAAGATATGCCTTCCGCCTGGGTGCCGTCACGGAGCGTAGTATCGTAAACCTGTACAGGATGCATGCATTATGTCACCTCACCCATTTACACTCCGGATTCAATCTGCTCAATAATCCGGTCGCCCATCTTGATCGTATTAACTAATTCTTTTCCGTCTTCCATCAGGTCAGCGGTCCGGTAGCCCAGATCCAGCACCTTGGTGATGGCACGCTCAATGCAATCTGCCTCTTCCTCCAGGTCTAGAGAAATGCGCAGGAGCATGGCGCCGGATAAAATGGTAGCAATGGGGTTGGCCCGCTGCATGCCGGCATATTTAGGGGCAGAGCCGTGGCTGGGCTCGTAGAGGCCAATATCGCCGCCGATACTGGCAGAGGCCAGCATTCCCAAAGAGCCGGAAAGCATGGAGGCCTGATCGCTCAGGATGTCGCCAAACATGTTCTCGGTAACCAGGACGTCGAACTGACGCGGATTTTTAACCAGTTGCATGGCGCAGTTATCAACGTAATAATGGTCCAGTTCCACATCAGGATATTCCAGCCCTATTGCCGTTACCACTTCGCGCCAGTAACGGGAGCTTTCCAACACGTTGGCTTTATCTACAGATGTCACCTTGTTACGCCGTTTTCTGGCCATCTGGAAAGCCAAGCGGGCGATCCGCTCGATCTCCGGGGTGGTGTATTCCAGGGTATCGATTACCCGAAAACCGCCGCCGGCAAGGGGTTCTTTTAGCTTCTTGCCGAAATAAAGGCCGCCGGTCAATTCTCTCACAACCAGGATATCCAGTCCGGATACAACTTCCGGCTTCAAAGTGGAAGCGTTAATCAACGCGGGAAACACCCTGGCCGGGCGCAGGTTCGCATAAAGCCCCATCTCTTTGCGTAAAGGCAGGAGCGCCCCGACCTCCGGGCGCAGGTGAGATGGTAAATCATCCCACTTGGGCCCGCCGACAGCGCCCAAGAGGATAGCATCGCTATTATGACACAAATCCAGGGTTTCGGGCGGCAGGGGGTGGCCTACCGCGTCATAAGCCGCTCCACCAATCAGGCCCTCAGTAAATTTGAAGTCGCGCCCGAAGCGGCGGCCCACCGCTTCCAGGACCCTGAGCGCCTGGACAGTTATTTCGGGGCCGATCCCGTCGCCAGGCAGCACGGCTATTTTATACACTACTTCTTCATCCTTTCTGCAACATAATTGATTAGTCCGCCCGCAGCAATGATCTGCTGCATGAAAGGCGGCACCGGAGTGGCCCGGTACTTCTTGCCGGTGGTATTATTGGTTATAGTCCCCGTACCGGCATCCACCGTCACCACGTCTCCCTCACTGATGCCCTCAGCGGCCTCGGGTGATTCAAAGATAGGCAAGCCGATATTGAAAGCATTGCGGTAAAAGATTCTTGCAAAGGTCTTAGCGATTACACATGATACGCCTGCAGCCTTGATCGCTATGGGCGCGTGCTCCCGGGAACTGCCGCAACCAAAGTTTTTACCCGCAACGATCACATCCCCCGGCTTTACCCTGGCGGGGAACGCCGGGTCGGCGTCCTCCATACAGTGTTTTGCCAACTCAGCCGGATCCGAAGTATTAAGATACCTGGCCGGAATGATGGCATCAGTATCAACATCCGCACCAAATTTCCAGGTCTTACCTTGCAACAGTTCCATCTACTCCACCTCCCCGGGTCCGGCAATGCGGCCCAATATCGCTGACGCGGCAGCCACCGCGGGGTTGGCGAGGTAGACTTCACTCTCGGGGTGTCCCATCCTGCCCACAAAGTTCCGGTTGGTAGTAGCGACGGCGCGCTCCCCTTTGGCCAGGATACCCATGTGGCCGCCCAAGCAAGGCCCGCAGGTGGGGGTACTCACCGCGCCGCCTGACTCGACAAATATTTCAATTAATCCTTCCCTCAGCGCCTGAAGATAGATTTCCTGTGTGCCCGGGAAAATAACCATTCTCACGTTTTTATGCACTTTCCTACCTTGAAGCAACTTGGCGGCCTCTCTTAGATCCTCTATTCGCCCGTTGGTGCAGGACCCGATAACCACCTGGTCGATCTCCACGTTGCCTGCCTCACTCACCGGGCGGCTATTTTCCGGCAGGTGCGGGAAAGCCACCTGCGGTTCAATCCGGGAAGCGTCATAGTGGATAACCTTATCGTACTTGGCGTCCGGATCGCTTTGGTAAAACTGATAGGAGCGCTTGCAGCGGCCTTCGACGTAAGTCCGGGTAATTTCATCGGGGGCTATGATGCCGTTCTTGCCTCCGGCCTCGATGGCCATGTTGCACATAGTGAAACGGCCGTCCATGGACAGGTTTTCGATGGCCGGTCCGGTGAACTCCATTGCCTGGTAAAGCGCCCCGTCAACCCCGATATCCCCAATTGTGTAAAGGATCAGGTCCTTACCGCCAACCCATGGTTTTAGTACACCGGCAAACTCAAACTTGATGGATTCCGGCACTTTCAGCCAGGTTTCTCCAAGCGCCATGGCAGCGGCCAGATCGGTGCTGCCTACGCCGGTGGAGAAAGCGCCCAGCGCTCCGTAAGTACAGGTATGCGAGTCCGCTCCGGTAACCAGATCACCCGGCCCTACCAGACCTTGCTCGGGTAAGAGGCAGTGTTCAATACCCATGCGTCCAACCTCAAAATAGTTGGCTAGGTTGTGTTTTTTTGAAAATTGTTTGACGAGCATAGCCTGTTCCGCAGACTTGATATCCTTATTTGGCGTAAAGTGGTCGGGGACCAGAGTGACCCGCTCCCGGTCAAACACGTCCGGTACTCCGATTTTTTCAAATTCCTTGATGGCCACCGGCGCTGTAATATCGTTACCCAACACAAAGTCAACCCGGGCATTGATCAGTTCGCCGGGTACTACCTGCTCCTTACCGGCATGGGCCGCCAGGATCTTTTCGGTAATGGTCATCGGCATGCTTTTTCACCCCGTTTGCTTTTATATTTCATATTCAGTCATTCAGAATACTTCGAGACGATAAACCGTTCTCTCATTCTGACTGCTGAAAGTTACTTTTTATTTTAATCTTGCTTTTTATCCTCAACCGGCCGGTTATCCCAGACCAGTTTATTTACAGCGTTGACATAGGCCTTGGCGCTGGCGTCAAGGATGTCAGTACTTATCCCGCGCCCCATGTAGACCTTCCGGCCGTCCGTGGTGATCCTCAAGGTAACATCTCCCAAAGCGTCTTTACCTGCTGTAATAGCGTTTACCCCCCAATTGACCATAGTGCAATTCAGGCCGGTAATTTTATCCACCGCTTTGCAAATGGCGTCTACGGGACCATTCCCGCAGGCTGCCTCCTCCAGCAACCGGCCGTTCTGTTTCAGGCCAACCGTCGCTGTGGGGACTATGGTAGTGCCGCTGGAGATATGCAGGTAATTAAGAGTGTAGGCGTGAGGTATTTGGCGAACTTCTTCCTCTATTATAGCTTCCAAATCGTCGTTGGTGATATCTCTTTTCTTGTCGGCCAGTTTTTTAAAGCGGGTGAAAGCACTTTTCAATTCTTCATCAGGAAGGTTATATCCAAGTTCCTCCAGCCTCTGGCGGAATGCGTGGCGTCCGGATAGTTTTCCGAGTACAAGATTGCTTTTGCTGAGGCCCACCATAGCCGGGTTCATAATTTCGTATGTGGTGCGCTCTTTTAGAATCCCGTCCTGATGGATGCCCGATTCATGGGCAAATGCGTTTTTGCCTACTACCGCCTTGTTGGCCTGCACTCTCATCCCGGTTAGAGTGCTTACCAGCCTGCTGGTCCGGTAGATTTCCTCGGTATTAACGTTGGTATAATGGTTGAATTGATCCTTTCGGGTACGGAGGGTCATTACTACTTCTTCCAGGGCCGCGTTGCCGGCCCGCTCGCCAATCCCGTTGATGGTACCCTCAACCTGCCGGGCGCCGTTTGTCAGCGCGGCAAGAGAATTGGCGACAGCCAGACCAAGGTCGTTGTGGCAGTGTACACTGACAATGACTTTTTCAATACCGGCGACCTTATGGCAGATGGTGTTGATGAACCCGCCCCATTCCTCCGGAACGGCGTAACCCACCGTGTCCGGTATATTCACAACCGTGGCGCCCGCCTTGATAGCTGCCGCCAAAACCTGGCAGAGGAAGTCCAAATCAGAGCGGGAGGCGTCCATGGTGGAAAATTCCACGTCGGACGTATAGGCTCTGGCACGTTTTACAGCAGATACGGCCGCTTCCAAAACCTGATCCCGGGTCATCCGCAACTGGTGCTCTAAATGGATGTCCGAAGTGGAAATAAAGGTGTGAATCCGGGCTTGCTCAGCAAATCGCACCGCCTCCCAGGCCCGGTCGATATCTTCAAAATGAGTCCTGGCCAGACCCGCTACTGCCACTCCCTTGACCTCGCGGGCAATAGCGCGTACTGCTTCGAAGTCACCGGGTGAAGAAATAGGAAAGCCTGCCTCGATAATATCCACTTTGAGTTTAGCCAGTTGTCTGGCTATTTGGATCTTTTCCTCCATATTCAGGCTTGCGCCGGGCGATTGCTCTCCATCTCTCAAAGTGGTATCTAACAGATAAACACGCTGGCTCATGGTTTCCTCCAAAATATACTTTATTTAATCTATGGCCTCACCAATATTTGCTCCCGCCAAAACCATCGGAAGCACGTTTTCTTCGCCATTAATCAAGCAGTTTACCATAACAGGCCTATTGGCTGCCAGTATCTCCGGCAACATTTCCGCTAGCTGTTCCGGTGTTTCAATGGTATACCCGGCCATCCCGTACACTCTTCCGAGCGCCGCAAAATCTAAATCGTACTGGAAGTTTACCGCAATGTATCGCTTATCGCAATAGAATTCCTGAAGCTGCCGGACCATGCCCAACTGCCTGTTGTTCATTACAAAAATCTTCAGGGGCAGTTTCTGTTCCATCGCGGTACCCAGTTCCTGAAGGGTCATCTGAATGCTTCCATCACCGGTAATCAGGATAATTTTTTGGCCGGGAGCGCCCATTTGCGCTCCGATTGCCGCAGGCAAGCCAAAGCCCATGGTGCCCAGACCGCCTGACGTGATAAAGCTGCGCGGCTCTTTATACTTATAATATTGAGCGGCCCACATCTGGTGCTGCCCGACATCGGTAACCACAACGACGTCACCACCGGTCAATTCATAAATTTTTTCAATAATTAACTGGGGCTTCAGGGTGCCGTCAATCCGGTAATTAAGTGGGTACTCCTTCTTCCAGGCCTGCACCCGCGCCATCCACTCAGTATTTTTCTTTTTCTTCAATAACGGCAGGAGAGCCTCCAACACCCGCTTGACGTCGCCTACGATTGGCAGGTCTGCCCGCATATTTTTGCTGATTTCCGCCGGATCGATATCAATGTGAATAATCTTCGCGCCTGGCGCGAACCCGTCAATCCTGGCAACTACCCGGTCGTCAAAACGGGCGCCCACGGCGATTAAACAGTCGCACTCGGTAACCGCCAGGTTGGCGTACCGGGTACCATGCAGCCCCAACATTCCCAGGAAGAGAGGATGTTCGCCGGGAAAACAGCCCAGCCCCATTAAAGTATTGGTCACCGGGGCGGAGATGGTCTCAGCCAACTCTCTCAATTCCGGCGCGGCATCAGCGATTCTAACCCCCCCGCCGGCGTAAATAACCGGGCGATTGGACTCCATGATTATCTTACCGGCCTGGCTCACCATAGCCCGGTGCCCTTTGTAAGTGGGCCTATAACCGGGCAGGTGTATATTTTTGGGGTAAGTAAACTTAATTTTGGCCTGGGCCACGTCTTTGGGCAAGTCAATCAACACCGGGCCGGGCCGGCCTGTTGAAGCAATATGAAATGCTTTTCTTATAATTTGCGGCAGTTGATTCGGGTCTTTAACCAGATAGTTGTGCTTGGTCACGGGTATGGTTATGCCGGTAATATCAACTTCCTGAAAAGCATCGGTACCGATCTGGCTGGCAGAGACCTGACCGGTGATCAGGACCATAGGGACGGAATCCATGTAGGCGTTGGCAATACCGGTCACCAGGTTGGTCGCGCCGGGGCCGGATGTGGCCAGGCAAACCCCGACACGCCCGGTCATCCTGGCGTAACCATCTGCCGCATGGGCAGCGCCCTGTTCGTGGCGTACAAGGACGTGTTTAATGACAGAATTGCACAAAGCGTCATAAACGGGGAGGATTGCGCCACCCGGATACCCAAAAACCAGCTCTACGTTTTCCTGCTCAAGACAGCGGACAAGGGCCTCTGCAACAGTAATCTCCAAGCACACTCCCCCCTCATATCAGTAGTCAGTAGTCAGTAATCAGAATTCAGAATGAACCCAAGAATATACTTCCAGCAATTTACCAGCCTATTGCAAAAGAAGTTTTGCTTCGGGAATATCACCACATCCAAGAATCTTCGTAAAAATAAAGACGATAAACCACAAGCACCAATAAGTGCGCCTTCTGCCATACCGGTTAGGTCTTCAAATTTTCTCGCCGGTTCTTTTATTCTGACTCCTGAGTTCTAACGAATTTCTTCTACTTCTTCAGCCAAGGCATCATCGCGCGGAGTTCAGCCCCGACTTTTTCTATAAGCTGTTCTTTTTCCCGTTTAGCTATGGCGTTAAACACCGGGCGGTTGGCCTGGTTTTCCAAAATCCACCTCTTGGCAAATTCCCCGTTTTGAATTTCTTCCAGGACTTTTTTCATTTCCTTACGCGTGTCCTCATTAATAATGCGCGTTCCGGTCATATAGTCTCCGTATTCGGCTGTGTTGCTGATCGAGTACCGCATAAAGCTCAGCCCGCCCTCATTGATCAAGTCTACTATCAGTTTTAGCTCATGCAGGCACTCAAAATAAGCCATTTCCGGCGCGTAGCCTGCTTCAACCAGGGTGTCAAAGCCAGCTTTTATCAACTCAGTAACGCCACCGCACAGAACGGCCTGCTCACCGAAAAGGTCAGTCTCGGTCTCTTCTTTAAAGCTGGTTTCAAAAACACCCGCGCGGGTACAGCCAATCCCTTTGGCGTAGGCCAGACCCAGGTCTTTTGCTTTGCCGGAATAGTCCTGGAAAACGGCAACCAACCCCGGAACTCCTTTGCCATCCTGGTATAAACGGCGGACCATATGGCCGGGGCTTTTCGGGGCCACCATAATAACGTCAATCTCCGCCGGCGGAACAATTTGGCCGTAGTGAATATTGAAACCGTGCGAGAACATCAACACGTTGCCGGCAGTCAGATTAGGGGCAATGTCTTCACGGTACAACCGGGCCTGGATTTCGTCAGGCGCCAGCACCTGGATAATGTCTGCCTGAGCAGCTGCCTCTGCCGGGAGCAGGATCGCAAAACCGTCTGCTTCGGCCTGCTGGCGGCTGGGTATCTCTTCCGTGGGTAACCCGATCACCACGTCCATCCCGCTCTCCTTCAAGTTTTGGGCTTGAGCGTGACCTTGGCTGCCATATCCCAGAATAGCTATCTTTCTGCCCTTTAATAAACTTAGATCCGCATCCTGATCATAATAAACTTTTACCATTTAATAAACATCCTCCTTCTTCTGGCTTTCATCTATTGTAGTGGATTTGAAGCCCCGCAACATGGCGACTTTTCCCGTGCGGACCATTTCCATAATCCCAAAAGGACGTAAAGATTTTTCAAAAGCATTAATTTTACTTTCGTAGCCAGTAACTTCTATGGTTAATGTTTTTGGACCCACATCAACGATCCTGGCGCGAAAAATATCTACCAACTGCATAATTTCAGCCCGGGTCGACGTTTCAGTTTTGACTTTAATCATAACCAGTTCCCGGTCAACAAAATCATCCCTGCTAACATCGGTAATTTTAATGACATCAACAAGCTTATGAAGCTGCTTGGTAACTTGCTCTAAAATCTGGTCGTCTCCCTCAACAACGATGGTCATCCTAGAAACACCAGGGTCTTCAGATCTTCCGACCGCCAAACTATCGATATTAAACCCCCTCCGGCTGAATAGGCCGGCTACCCTGGCCAGTACTCCCGGGGTATTTTCCACCAATACCGTAAGCGTGTGTGTCACATTTAAACCTCCCAAGTTGGCCGTAGGCCGTTAATCCTCAATAAAGGCCGCCACGGCTTTATTACCCGAGCATCTTGTTAAGTGACTCGCCGGGTGGAACCATGGGCATCACGTTTTCTTCCCTTTCCACCATAAAGTCGAGCATTACCGGCTTACTTGAACGGATCGCCAGTTCCAAAGCCGGGACCACCTCCGACCGCTTGGTTATTCTTATCCCTTCCGCGCCATATGCCTCAGCCAACTTGACAAAATCAGGGTTAAACAACTCTGTTTGGGAATAACGTCGGTTGTAAAATAATTCCTGCCATTGCCTGACCATCCCTAAATAGCCGTTATCCATAATTGCCACGTTAATGGGAAGTTCGTAATTCACCGCCGTGCAAAGCTCTTGAATATTCATCTGAATACTGCCGTCCCCGGCAATATCAAAGACTATATCGTCCGGGCAACCGGCCTGGACGCCGATAGCCGCGGGCATGCCATAGCCCATAGTGCCGAGACCGCCGGAAGAAATGAAAGAACGGGGCTTGGTAAATGTATAATATTGGGCGGTCCACATCTGGTGCTGGCCCACCTCGGTGGTAATCCGGGCGTTCCCCCCGGTCAGTTGGTAAATATCACGGATTACAGCCTGGGGCTTCAGCGTGCCGTTATCACAAAAATCTATCGGATATTCCTTTTTCCACATCTGGATCTTTTCCTGCCAGGCTTCTCCCAGTCTGGGTTGCAAAATATCTATAAGCTGTTTTAATACTTTTTTCACGTCTCCGACAATGGGTATATCTACCCGAACATTTTTCCCAATTTCCGCAGGATCTATGTCAATATGGATCACCCGGGCATCAGGCGCGAAAGTTTCTACGTTTCCGGTAACCCGGTCGTCAAAGCGCGCCCCCACGGCGATCAGGAGATCGCATTCACAAACGGCAAAGTTTGCGTACTTGGTTCCGTGCATCCCCAGCATACCTAGAGACAACGGATGATCACCCGGAAAGCCTCCAAGCCCCATCAGGGTGGTAGCCACTGGCGCCACCAGCAGTTCCGCCAGGCGGAGCAGTTCTTCATGCGCCCCGGAGATAACCACCCCGCCACCGGCATAAATTAAAGGCCGCTCTGCCCCGGCGATCGCCTTGGCCGCTTCCATCACCTGACTAGGGTCGCCTTCTGACACGGGTTTGTAGCCCGGCAGGTGAAGTCCCCCCGGTACTTCATACTCTTCCAAAGTAACGGAAATATCCTTTGGAATATCGATCAGCACAGGGCCGGGCCTGCCGGTAGTAGCGATATAAAACGCCTCTTTGACTACACGCGCCAGTTCGGACAGGTCCTTTACCAGGTAGTTATGTTTCGTTATAGGCAGGGTAATGCCTGTAATATCCGCTTCCTGAAAAGAATCTCTTCCCAATAAATTCTGGGGAACCTGGCCGCTTATGGCTACCATGGGAACCGAATCCATATGGGCGTTAGCTATGCCGGTAACCAGGTTGGTCGCGCCGGGACCCGATGTCACCAGGCAGACGCCCGGCTTGCCGGTCGCGCGGGCGTAACCGTCCGCGGCATGAGCCGCCCCTTGTTCATGTCTGCAAAGGACATGCCGGATATCAGCGTCATACAAGGCATCATAGATCGGTAAGACCTGGCCTCCGGGGTATCCAAAAATTATGTCAACATCTTCTGCTTCTAAACTTTTGATCAGGATTTCTGCCCCGGAAAGTTTCACACCGCGCACCTCCATCATTCTTCCCTAATTATTGCCCCGGTGCTGGCCGAGGTCACATGGCGGGCATAACGGGCCAGATAACCCTTCTTAATCCTTGGCTCCGGAGGCCGCCATTCTTTCAGGCGGGCGGAGATCTCCGCCGGGCTCAGCGCCACATTCAGGGAGTTGTTCGGGATATCTATTTCAATAATATCCCCATCTCTGATTATCGCAATCGTGCCGCCCTCAGCCGCCTCGGGGGAAATATGGCCGATTGAAGCACCCCGGGTTGCCCCGGAAAAGCGTCCGTCGGTTAAAAGAGCCACGTCCTTATCCATGCCCAAACCGGCAACGGTAGCGGTGGGGGTAAGCATTTCCCGCATCCCCGGCCCGCCTCTGGGTCCTTCGTAGCGGATCACGATCACATCGCCCTTACTGATATTCTTCGCGGTTATGGCCCGCACAGCTTCGTCCTCGGAATCAAAAACCCGGGCCGGGCCACTGTGTTTCAGCATTTCCGGCGCAACCGCGGATTTCTTCACCACCGCGCCGTCCGGGGCTATGTTGCCGCGTAAAACTGCGATGCCGCCGCTGGGGCTGAAAGGCTCCTCCACACTACGGATCACATCCCGGCGGGAAACAGCCTTTACCTGAAGGGTATCACCCACGGTACCTGCAACCGTCCGGACCTCCAGGTTGATCAAGCCCTTTTTGGACAACTCAGCCATGACCGCCGGGATACCCCCGGCTTCGTCCAGGTCCTGCATGAAGAACGGGCCCGCGGGGCTCAGTTTGCAGAGGTTTGGAGTCCGCTCGCTGATCATGTTCACATAGTCAAGGTTTATTTCCACCCCCGCCTCGTACGCGATGGCCGGGAGATGAAGCACCGTGTTGGTGGAACAGCCCAGGGCCATGTCCACAGCCAAGCCGTTGTTAAAAGCCTCGGGGGTCATTATATCAGACGGGCAAATGCCTTCTTTCACCAGCTTGATAATCTGGATGCCGGCTGTTTTAGCCAGGCGCCGCCGGGCGGCAGACACCGCCGGAATCGTACCGTTGCCCGGCAAGGCCATTCCCAGCGCTTCGGTCAGACAATTCATCGAGTTAGCCGTAAACATCCCGGCACAAGAGCCGCAGCCAGGGCAGGCCGCCTCTTCCACCTCGTGCAGTTCGCCTTCGGTCATACTGCCGGCATATACCTTGCCTACAGCTTCAAACAGGTTGCTCAGAGAGATATCCTTATCTTGATACCGGCCGGCCAGCATCGGCCCGCCGCTTATTACGATGGCCGGGATGTTAAGCCTGGCCGCGGCCATCAGCATTCCCGGCACGATCTTGTCGCAACTGGGGATTAGCACCAGCCCGTCAAAGGGGTGGGCTTCAGCCATAACTTCAATGCTGTCGGCTATCAGTTCCCTGCTGGCCAGGGAGTACTTCATCCCGGTATGGTTCATGGCAATGCCGTCACATATTGCTATCGCAGGAAATTCAATGGGGGTTCCTCCGGCCAGGCGAACGCCGGCCTTCACCGCTTCTGCAATATCATTCAGGTGGATGTGGCCCGGCACAATTTCATTGTGTGAGTTAACTACGCCAATCAAGGGGAGTTCCAATTCCCGGTCAATATAACCCAGCGCTTTAAAAAGTGAGCGGTGGGGAGCTTTTTCAATACCTTGTTTCATTACGTCACTTCTCAAACTCATTACCTCCTTTAATAAATTCTCCCGCCGGTAATTTCTCCGGCCTTTCTTCTTATCAGTCACATATTACCGCTTTTTATTCCGTTTACATATAAAAATAGCCGGTTCTACGGCCGGCCGATACGCCCGTTTTTAGCTGCCGCAACAGCAACATGCCGCTTCATCAGGAAAAATCAGCGGGCCGTCAACTTTGGTCAGTTCACGGAAAGCTGAGATCAGTTTCCGGGTTACTTTGCCCGGCTTGCCGCCGGCAATAAGACGCCCGTCGACCTTAACGGTGGGAATAACCTCAGCGGCAGTACCGGTAAGGAAACATTCGTCCGCGTTATACACATCGTGCAAGGTAAAGACTCTTTCTTCAACGGGAATATCCTGCTGACGGGCCAGATCCATAACAGTGTTGCGGGTAACCCCTTCCAAAAGACCGATGTAGGCCGGTGGCGTGATGAGAACCCCATTTTTCATTATAAAAATATTGTCTCCCGTAGCCTCAGCCACGTACCCGTCGGCGTTAAGCATGATCGCTTCAGACACGCCGGCCAGATTGGCTTCCATCTTGGCATAAATATTGTTCAGGTAGTTTAATGATTTCACCCGCGGAGTTACAGCAACGGGAATATTCCGGCGGGTAGAAACAGTAATTACTGCCAGGCCGTTTTCATATAACTCTTCAGGGTAAAGCCGGATAGAAGCGGCGATACAGAAAACGGTGGGTTTAGGACACTTGAGCGGGTCTAAACCCAGGTCACCTTTGCCACGGGTTACAACAACGCGAATATAACCGTCACGCAGGTTGTTGAGCCGCAGAGTCTCTAAAACAACCTCCTGCATTTCTTCCATAGACATAGGTATCTCCATGGCAATGGTCCTGGCTGATTCATACAGGCGGACCAAGTGCTCGTGTAATTTGAATACCCTCCCGTGATAGGCGCGGATACCTTCGAAAACCCCGTCTCCATACAACAGTCCATGGTCAAATACAGAAACTGCCGCCTGTTCCTCGGGCACATATTTCCCGTCAAGGTAAATAATTAGGCTCATCTATATAACCTCCGTATAAAATATAGGCTAAAACAAAGTTAAAGAAAAGCCCTTTGGATAAAATTCCAATAATGGAACCTACCCGCAAGGGTCTTTTATTCCCCACGGACAAACTTCCTTCTATTAATATTAATGCATTTAAGAAATAAAACAACCCCCCTCCCGGCAGCTGATTTTTTACACTGCCAGGGACGAGAGGTTAAAACCTTGCGCGGTACCACCCTGCTTGCCTCCGTCAAATAAGGAAGCCTCTTAATATGCCTGGGGAGGCAGAGCGTTGTAACGTACGCCAAAACGACCCGGCTTACTGGCATTCTTTCAGCCGGCAGCTCCGGGGTGATCTCAAGCTAAGCATTAAAGGCACCGGTTTTCAGCTTCTCCGGCTCTCTGCAGCCCAATACACAAGCCCTTTGTCCCCTTCATAGCCTTTTCCAGATATAACTTGTTAACCAGTATACAAAAAACCTGATATTATGTCAAGAAATTTTTAGACTGACGCTTTTATCGCAACCCAGTCATAAAGCAGGTCATCTATTAATATATAAATAAAAGAATTTACTACCTAGCCAGGGGCTGCTTTTTTATGAGCAAGCTGCAAATCTTTGTGGCCAAGTCGGAAGAATTAAAAGACCTCGCCGGGCCGGGCACAAAACCTGCCGTGGCTATACTAGGTTCGTTCAACTCAGGTAAGTCTACTCTGTTGAACTGCCTGCTTGGTGAAGAAATAAGCCCGGTGGGCGCCGTTCCCACAACGGGGCGCCTTTTATATTTTGATTACGGGGATTCTTTTTGCGCTAAGTATGCCGGAATCCGGGACAAGTGGATATTTAACGACCGCGTCAGTTTCAATTCTTTCTTGGCAGGCCAACGGAACCCTGGCGGACGGGTGAATATTGAGATCCCGTCTCCAATTTTAAAAAAATGCCGTTTGATTGATACGCCGGGTATAGATTTCCAATCCCATGAAGCTATCCGCCTGGCTGAACAAGCCGCCAAAGAAGCTGATAAGGTTATCTACCTTTTTCACCAGCGTGGGATGGAGAATTTTAACAGGGTATTCCTATACAAGTTCGCTTCAATCTGGAAGGGTAAAAATTTAAACGATATTTCATTCTGGCTTAATTGTAATTTGGGAGATTGTGACGGAACTTCTCTTGAAACGACCCGGGCCGCGCTGAGAGAAATTTTTTTAAGCCGGGTAAGGCTGAATGCGATAAATACATTCAACCAGGAAAATATCAAGGCAATACGCCTCTATCTGGAAGTAGAACTGGCCAAGCGCCATTTTGATAACCTAGCCCAAAAATTAATAAAAATTGACAGTGAAATACCGGCCAGGCTGAAAAAGATAATAGAAATTACAGATGAATCCCTCTTCCTGTCTGAATTCTGGAAGGTGTTTGAAACAGCGGAACGGCTTCATTCTGTGAACAATTCTATTAAATCCATACCATTAATTATTGGAGAAACGGAAGAATTGTTAAATACAATTAATTCGTCCAATTTACTCAAGGCGGAGAACAGGCCGGGCGGTCAGCTTTACCGCCCGCGCGCCGCGGGCCTTAAAGAAGGCAGGGAACTCATCCTGGGGTTGATTGGGTATTTAATGCGAGAAAAGCAATTGGATGGTTTGTTGGATCGCGCCGGGTTGAGAAAACTAGCGGGGGAAATCGCCGGAGAACGTTTCACAATAGTGGCGGCAGGAAGTTTTTCCACAGGCAAGTCAACTTTTTTTAATGCTTTGTTGAAAGAAGAAATTCTTCCCACAGGAAATGGACCGACGACCTCAGCCTTAACCCGGATCTCATACGGTGAACACAAAATGGCGACTGTACACATCCCATTGCAAGTCACCATGCGGATCGTTGAAAGCGCCGGCGGCAATAACCTTCTCTGCCGGTACGAACTGGACACGTTGGAAAAATGGCTTGCAAATAATGAAAGAGAAATTGCATATCTGGAGGCCTGCGTAGATGGCCGCTTTAAACAAGTAGACAGGCGGGAAATGGCTGCTTTGGCCGAGCTGACCAAGGAGTTTTTCGCGGCGGGCGCTTTTGCCAGGGCTGCCGGGATTCACCGGACACCGGCCGTTTTCAAGCCAGTTCCCACAAAGGGAACCGCCGGAAAGAAAGTGCTTCAAAAAGTACGTTTAACTTTTCAATATCCGGATGCGCCGGAATTTGATCTTTCAAACCCGGCCTATATAAAAAAATTCAGAGAAACAACTGGATCTGAGAACGTTTTCCGGGTCGCGGGCATCAATATCAGCCACCCCTCCGAGTTCCTTAAGCTGGTTGATTTTATAGATACACCGGGTCTCGACTCTATCCAAAAACACTACTTCGCCGATATATCCGATTGCATCCGGCAAAGTGACGCCTGCCTTGTTTTTCTTAACGGCAGGCACATCCTGAACGACATGGACAGAGAGAACCTGCAAGCAGTCTTTTTGCCTCAAATAAACGCTAGCTTTAAACGGCTAGAAATGACGGAGAAAGAATCGGCTAAATTTTTCTTCGTTGTTAACTTTGCAGACGTTCTGACCACCTCCCAAAAAGAAGCAGTAGTCAACTTCGTCCGTAAAAACCTTAGCCGGACCACCTCACCCGGCGCCCGGGTTTTCCCGGACCCGAAGATATTTTTGATCTCCGCCCTAAGTGGACTCGCAGGAAAAGACCGGGGCATGGAAATCCTGCTAAAAAGCCTTGAAGAAGAGATCATGCGCTACCGCGGCAAGGATTTTTACAGGAACAAGCTGAATGAACTGCACGCAGAACTTGAGGGTCTTTCGCAAAAAATTAACATTGAGCTATTTGAAAAAGGCCAGGGTTTTAGCGAAAGAAAAAAATCACTGCGCCGCGCGCTGGGAATACTAAGGGAGTCCCGCAGGGAAATAAAAAATATCAAAAAAACTATTTATAGCCCCGGGAGGTTGTAAATTAATGGAAAACACCAGGCTTCTGGATGAGCGGCTTCGTAAAATTATTGGTAATGTTAGCGAACGCACCGGGAGAGAAATCAAAAAATCCCTGCTCCTTGATTTTGAGGGCAGCATCAACACAGCGATGGAAAAACACTCCCATAAAGAAATAATCAGGATGCTGGCACTGTTGAAAAGCGCCGTTGAAAAAATATAAGGGAGGTAAGTATTTTGGAAGTAAAACTGGAAGGCCTGAAGGGTGACGAAATAAGCGACGAACTGATCAGGCAAATGTTATCGGATATCCTCACCGGATTAAAGGCAAAGCTGGTGCAGCCGGTGCTGGAGGAAAACTGTAAAATTGCCGGGCAGTTGGAAGAATTGAAAGAACAGGAGCGTACAGCGATAATTGATTTAAAGGCTGCCTTAGCAATGCTGGATGATAAAATACAAAAAGTACCCCTGGTCATTCTGGCGGCACTCAGAGACGCCATCAACCAGGCTGGTGGAGGAATGCGGAATGACGACTGAGATTTCCGACAAACAGGTTGAACTGGTTAATTCACTGGCATCCACTATTCAGGATAAAATCATGCTGCCAGCCGGAGAAAAAGCCGCTATTATAAACTATTCTATTGATGAAATAAATGAAAAAATTCTTTACCTGGAAAAAGCATTATCCGGGTTGGCCGCAGCTCACAACCGTACCAAAACAATGGCGGTTATATCCATACTAGGACTGGCTATCCTGGCTGCTATTCAAATTATACCTATTTGAAGTCAATAAAACACGGCATCGTTGCCGAAAGGTTGCTTATTCTTTTTTTAGACCCCGTTTATTTTTCATCATATTGAAGACAAAGGCTGTGGCCCCGGAAATAACCAGCAATTTGATAATAAAATTAACAATTTCTAATTTAAAACCGGATTCTTCCTTTCTAAGTTCCACCGAAGGGTCCATTTTCAGATCAATATAGGCGCCTTTCTCAACCTGAATCACTTGTTTTTCGAGTTTTACCATCCTCTCTTCGTGCCTTGTTATGTTGGACATAAAACTTACCACCTGGATGCCGAGAAAGGCCAGAGCAAATAAAATCAGAAGCAGTCGAGGGTTATTCATAAACATCCCCTTTTTCTTTACAAAATGAAATTACCTAAGACCGTCTTTAATTCTATTCCGGATGGAATCACAGGCGCGGGCGTAGAAAGCGCCCTCAAAAGAGGACCATGGAAAGCCTCTTCCACTTCCAATATAAGTCGTCCGGCAGTTTTTAAGAAAGACGCCGGCCCTGGGCAGGTCGCTCATCACCGCCGCCGCGTAACCAAGGATGGCCCAGGGGAAAGGATCTCCAACTTCCAGTCCGGGCCAGCTTGGCAGCTCGTTGTTCAACTTTTGGTAGGCTTGTACAGCTATTTCGCTCGCTGGAGGTATAACTCCAAAGGTCACTGGATATATTTGAGCAAATATGCCCGGATAAGACTGACCCGGGACAGGGTAGTGCTTAATCCCCGCTTGATCCACCGCCCATGCGAAGCAAGATTTATCTTCATCCCAGAACTGTTCTATAATGCCTGTTTTAATCATTTCCGCTTTCTGGTCGCAAAGTGCGCTCAATTCTTTATATTCCAGGACGTCCAGCACACGTGCCCAGTTTTTCAGCCCCCGGTAACACTCGCAATTGTCCATTAAGTATTTGATCTTAAGATCCGTTTTTGCCCAAATCAACCCGTCAGAGTCCTGGAGTGTAATGATCAACTCCTCCACCGACGATAGCTCCCGGTAATGTTCACGGATAAAACTCAAATCATTAGAAGACGCCTGGTAATCCGCCGCCAGGGTAAGCAAGGTAGCCGCATAGCTGTCAGCCGAGTCATATCTGTCAACGCTGACCAGTAAATCACCTTCCTGGCGGTAATCATAAATAGTCCCGTTCAGCCCCCACCGATCCGGATAGTTGAGCCGGGAAAAGTTCCAATCCAAATACCTTTTTACCCGGTCAAGGCTCTGCGGATCACCGCAAAGCGCCATTCCGGTAAGATTACAGAAATAAGGAATTACATCAGTCCTGCCACCGGAAAGTGCGAAATATCCCTCGGGACTCTGGGTCGTAGAAATCCACTCGCGCTCTCTTTCCGCTTCAACAGCCAGGAGACGATCTTTCAAACGCAGGATAACTGCGCAGGCCTCGGCTCTGGTCGAACTGTTTCCTTCTCCGAAAGTTCCGTCCGGATAACCGTAAAAAATGCCGGAACCCAGCATTAGCGCAGGCCAATTATTGGAGAGGCCGCCTTCCGCCGCTATTTCCGGTTGGCGCGTACAAGCCAGCAACCGCCCGGCCATGGCCGCCATTTCTCCCCTGGCAATCGCCCGGTCCGGTTCAAAATAACGCTCCGGATCTTCTGAAGCCTTTACAATACCGGCGGCGACTGCTGCTTCAACAAACGGATAAGCCCAGTGTTCCCTCCCAACGTCCTTATAAGTTTGCCCGGCGCCGCTTATGGCCGGAAGCACCCAGCCCGCGGCAACGATCATTTTGACAAACTCCGCTCTAGTAACCGGCTGTTCCGGCAAAAAGAACTCTTCCGGGTAGCCGCCGGCTATTCCCAGGTCCAAAACCATTTCTATAGCTTTTTCCGCCCAATGGTTTTCAATATCGCTCCCGGCGGGTGAAGCTCCCGCCGGAGAAATCCAGTTTGTTGACAAACAAATCAATAGAACAACAGTAAAGAAAATATTTTTCTTTTTCAGCAAATGCCAGTCCCCCGGCTTAATATTTCAACCCTTAACATATAAATTTACAGGATCATGATAATTCTATTCAGCAACGATCTTTAAATCCCTCTTTCAAATTCAAAAAACGGTATTTAATTTGAACAAAGGCGTGAAACTGCGTCACCGCCAAGTTCCGTTCCGTTGAAAGCTGACTATAACACTTATAAAGGAGTACCTTATGGATTATTTAAAACATAACATGGAAGGCCAACTCAACTGGTTAAAAAGTTGTCAGATCCTGAATCCGGGGAGCAGCGCCGACGGCGCGATAAGAAAATATCCGGACCAGGGCTGGATTATGCCTTACTTTTCAAACTTCACGGCTATGGCCATGCTGGAAGACCCGTCATCAGGCCCCCTGGTCGAGCGTTACCTGGACTGGTACCTTTTAAACCTTGAAAAGAACGGTACAATACTTGATTATCACTACGATGAAAAGATGAATTCCACAACCGCCGGTCCGGACTCGGAAGACTCCTACGCCGGCACCTATCTATCCCTGGCCTGCGCCTACCATTACAGGACCGGACAGACCGGCTGGGTTAATAAAAATCTTCCCCGCCTAAAAAAAGTAGCCCGTGCAATTATCAATCTGATTGATCGGGACGGGCTAACCTTCGCATTGGCGAGCTACCGGGTGAAATACCTAATGGACAACTGTGAGACCTACCGGGGGCTGAGAGATTTCGCCAATCTTCTGCGCCATATCGGTGATCAGGAGACTTCACATTTTCAAGCCGGCGCCGACGCCATTGCCAATGGGATCGAAAGAGCGCTCTGGAACCCGCGAGACCGGTACTATCACGCCAGCAAAACCGGCTGGTTCAGGCCGAGGGTAAATATGAAGAAATTTTACCCCGACGCGACCTGCCAAGTCTTTCCGGTGCTTTATGGATTAATTAAGCCGGATTCCGGGCGGGCCGCCCGCATATTTAAGACATTCAACGACAGCCACCCGGATTGGGTCCATATCAAGCCACCTGATTTCCCGTGGATGATCCTTGGCTATTACGCTTGCCTGCACGGCGATTACAGGCGCGCGTACGAGAAGATACGCACGGCTGTTGAAGTTTATATCGCTCCGAAATCAGGAAGCTGGTATTGCGCCGAGGCAGCTTTTTTCGTCATGATCTGCGCGTTATTAATAAAGCGGAAATATGAATGGTCAAGTTGACGCACCACACATACTATTTACCTGTTTACCGGGCATAATATGAAAACAATTGCCGAATGGTGGTGAAGAAAATATTAACTCCAAAAACCCAGCCGGAAATGCCGGAAGCGATCATCGGAAACTCCAGAATGCTTGCCTCCGTTAGGGACAACGGGGAGATCTACAGGCTTTTCTGGCCACATATCGAATACGGCCAACACCTCGGTCATTACTGGCCGGGAATAAGAGTGGCTTTACCGGACGGGCATTGTTTCACCAAATGGTTCCACTTAAATATATGGAAATCTTCCCAACACTACCTGGAAAACACCAACATATTAGAAACTGAAATGTCCAGCCGTACGCACAATCTAGAAGCTATTCAGCGGGATTTCGTTATCCCCGACCGGGATATCCTGGTCCGGTACTATACTTTGACCAACCACGGAGAGAAAAACGAAAAGCTAACCTTTATTGTATATTGCACTTTCGATATTGAAGAATCTACCCTTTATGACGGCGCCTACTTCGAATACTCTAATAACTCCCTCATATTTTTCCGGAGAAACGTTTATTTGGCCGTCTCAGGGGCAGGGTACCCCCTGGCCGGCTACCAGTGCGGCAGGCGAGGCACCCATTCCGACCCCTTCCAAGACGCGTCAAGGGGAGCGCTGCGGGGAGGGAAAGATAATATCCGGCAGAGCGCCGGAAGCTTGAGTTGGGACATGGGTGAACTTCAGCCGGGAGAAACAAAGAACTTAACACTTTATCTGGCGGCAGGCGCCGGACAAAGAAAGGTAAAAGAGCTGGTGACCGAAGCCGCCTCGAAAGAAGGCCGTGAATGGCTGGAAGACACAAAGCAGTACTGGCGCGGCTGGCTTGAGAAAGGTATACCGTCGCCTGGTGAAAATATGAGCGCCAAAGCTTATCACCGGTCGCTTCTGGCAATGAAGCTGATGTCTAGCAAAGAAACCGGAGCGTCCATCGCCGCGCCGGAGTTTGATCCATATTATTCGATGTGCGGAGGATACGGATACTGCTGGCCGCGCGATTCAGCATACGTCGCCATTGCTTTTGACGAGGCCGGCTATCACGACATTGCCGCGCAATTCTACAGTTTTGCCAGCGACGTCCAAGAAGATGGAGGCGATTGGCAGCAAAGATATTTCACGGACGGCTCGGTTGCGCCTACCTGGGGAAAGCAAATTGACCAGGTGGGATCTGTGTTGTGGGGTTACCGGCACCACTACAGCCTTACCGGTGACGACATTTTCCTGGAGCAGACCTGGCACTCCCTGGCAGCGGGCGCCGGTTACCTTTCGGCGAACCTGGAAGCAAACGGCCTCCCATGCCCCAGCTTTGATGCCTGGGAGGATGAGCATAGCCAGGGCACTTACTCAGCAGCCGCGGTATATGGCGGTTTGAAAGCAGCAAGTGAAATCGCCGCGATAAAAGGGAAAAATGAAGCAGCGGAACAGTGGCATCTAGCTGCGGAAAACGTAAAAAAAGGGATATTAAACCACCAGTGGTCGGAAAAACACAACAGGTTCATGCGTGGAATAAACAGAAGGGTATACAAGGATACTTACGGCCAAGCAGCCTATGAAGGTAAAAAAACCTTTACCGGAACCGATCCCGCCGGTCTTTACCCCACTTACTGGGTAGGAGAAGATGAACGGGTAGACGCTGCCCTGTTAGGGCTGGCTTTCCCGTTCGCCGTACTGGATCCAGATGACGAAAGAATGCAGGCGACCGCCCGGGCCGTTGAGGATTTTTTATGGAACCGCGATATCGGCGGCCTGCACCGCTACGAAGGAGACATCTATAGAGGCGGCAATCCCTGGCTGATTACAACCTCCTGGCTGGCAATTTATTACTGTATGTCCGGAAAACGTGACCAAGCTGAAAAGCTCTACCGCTGGTGTCTGGAACAGTCAAACCGCCACCTGCTTCTACCCGAACAAGCCGACAAGAACCGCGGCGGGCCAGCCTGGGTAACGCCCCTTAACTGGTCCCACGCAATGCTCGTGCTTACCCGGCTGGCGCTAGACAACAGGCTGAGCATACTAAAATAAGCGCCATTATTTTACCAGGTCATCCAGTGTCTTGAACGTATAACCCTGAGCCTTCATATCCTTTAATATACGGTCCATCGCCATAGCGTCGTCCTTGGAGACTGTATGCAGCAGGATCAGCGCCCCATTGTGCAGGTTGTCCATTACCGACTGGTAAGCCTCCTCCGGGCCGCCCGGCATCGGCACCCAGTCCACCAGCGCCAGGCTCCAGAAGATGTTATGGTAGCCCAATTCCCTGGTCACCGCCAGGGTGCGCTCGCTGTACTCACCTTTTGGCGGCCGTAGATACTTCATAGTTTTAACACCGGTAGTTTTTTCAAAACCCCGCTCAACCGTTTGAAGCTCTTTTTTAATCTGCTCATCAGTGATATCGGGCAGGCTGGGGTGGGTGTCGGTATGGTTCCCTACAATATGGCCCTCGCTCACCATCCGCTTGACCAACTCCGGCTGGGTATCCAGATAGTGCCCGGTAATAAAGAAAGCCGCCTTGACATTGTTAGCTTTGAGAGTATCCAAAATGCCGGCGGTATACCCGTTTTCATAACCATTGTCAAAGGTCAGGTAAACCGCCTTTTCATTGGGGCTGCCGATCCAATAAGCGCCGTACTTGCTAAGTCCGGCACTGATTGATACCGGCATCTCCGGTTGAAGATGACTGCTGTTGCGCTTCATCCCCCAACCATGTTTGGCGTTTGATAACTGGCTGCTGGCAGGCGCGCCTGAAGGTTTTTCCGCGACAGAAGCTCCGCTGATTACTTCAGGGTCGCCGACACTAGAACCGGAATTTTTAGGACCGGACGCGCCGTTTGTCTCTGGCGGAGCAGTAGTGGAACCAGGCACTGCACCGGTTTGATTATTATCCATACTCATTTCAGAATAAGAAGGCCCGGCAACGCCCCGTCCAGCATTTACCAATTGAGACTTCATAAAGTACCCGGAAACCCCCAAGACCAATAGAACCAGGGCAACCATATAAACCTTTCTGCTCATTAAGCCTTTCACCCAATCCCTCATATAAATATAAACCTCCCGCATATTGCTAGTAATGTTACTATGATTGACGGAAAAATAATTTATTATCCAACCATTAAGCGGCTTATCTTATAACGATTCGACAAAAAACGATATTGTCCTTTGAGAAGGTTTTTCATTAGAGTGGTAATTGTCAAAAACTTTGCACATAGCAACTCCCTTTTAGAATTGAGATAATAACCTCAAGACAATATGGGGAGGAAATGTCCATGACTATTGACGAGCAGTCTATGATCAGACGCCGGCAAGTAAGCGATTACCGTTCTTCCGGTAAAACCGCTGCCGAATGGTGCTCAGAAAACAACCTAAACATCAATACACTCCGATACTGGTTGACTAAGTGTAACCGCGAAGCCAAAGCCGGCATTAAGCAAGAAACCTTTATTGAATTGAAGCAATCATCCGTGAATGAAGTTCCGGTCATTGTTAAAATTGGGGCGGTTTCCATTGAGCTGTATTCAGGCTTTCAGAGAGAAACTTTGCGCGAGGCCATTACTGCTATTCGTTCCTTATGGGCCTAAACTCTGACGGTCACAGAATATTGCTTTCATGCAAACCATGTGATATGCGAAAAAGCATTGATGGACTTGCAGCCCTGCAGACTCAGTTAAAAATGGACCCTTTTGACAACTGCCTCTATGTGTTCTGTAACCGAACCTGTGATAAATGCAAAATCCTTCATTGGTCGAATAATGGCTGGTGGTTGTACTACCGCAAATTAAGCCGCGGCGTCTTCCGATGGAAGTTTTACGAAAACAAGCAGGTCCTTGAGGTTTCCGAAAGGCAGTTTAGATGGCTTTTGGATGGTTTATCGATGGAACAGCCATCCGCACATAAACCGGTTAATCAACGGATTATTCTTTAATAAGTTCCTAAAAAATTATTAACGAAATTTGAAAAAACGGCTTATTTTCGGCTGTTTCAGGGCTTTTTACCGCTATTATCCTGTGATTTCCCGCTGGTTCAGTATATAATAAGGATATGGCTAGCGAGACAAAATCACCTCAAAAACCACAGCTCAATTACAGGGAAATGTCACAGGCTGAGTTGGCTGTATGCTGTGAGAAACAGGAACAGACCATTGCCGAACTGACTCGGAACTTGAATCGTCTCATCGAGATAATCCGTTTGAATAATCATCGGAAGTACGGTGCCAGCGGTGATTCCGTATCCTATCCCGACGGCATGGAGCAACTTAACTTTTTTAACGAAGCCGAAGCGGCTGCCCGGCAGGGGAGACCTGAACCCACCTTCGAAGAGGTGACGGCGAAGACTCCCAGGAAGCCCAAACAAAAGGGCAAGCGTGAACAGGACTTCAAAGATTTAAAAGTTACCGTCATTGAACATGAGCTTCCAGCCGAACAGCAGGTCTGTCCGGTTTGCGACAGTCCTTTGCACGACATGAAAGTTGAGGCTACAAAGACCCTGAAGCTTGTACCGGCTCATTTCGAAGTCGAAGAGCACCGCCGTCATGTTTATACCTGCCGGACGTGTGAAAAGACTCAAAGTGAAGGTGATAAAATTCCCTTTGTCCGTGCGGATATGCCTAACTTGCCAATTCCCGGAAGTTTTGCCACACCGGAGTTGATCGCCGGTATCATCAATACTAAATATACCAATGCGGTGCCCCTTGCCCGGATCGAGCGAGAGTTTGACCGGATGGACAGCGTCCGAATCTCCAGGCAAAACATGAGCAACTGGATACTCCACTGTGCGGAAGAATACTTTTCAAGGATCTATACCCATATGAGAGGTACCCTGCTGAGCAAGGAAGTCTTACATGCAGATGAAACCTGGACGAAAGTTGTGCAGCAGGATGGCAGGGAATCCAAGAAGAAATGCTATATCTGGGTTTACTGCAGCGGAGCGCACGACGTGCCGGTTGTCTACTATGAATTCCATGAAAGCCGGGCTGTTAATGCTACCGTATAAAGTCCAGAAATAGCCGGTGTTAATTGTCCTTAGTCTGACGAATAAACTGACCAAG